>SKKH01000028.1 GCA_007121555.1 Gemmatimonadota bacterium
GCGCCTCCGTCAGCACCCCTACGGGGACCGTGGTGGGAGTGCTGTCCAGGGAGGACTTTCGCGAACTCACCGCCCGGCGCCCTGACATCGCGGTGATTCTCTACCGAAACCTGGCGATCGAGTTGGGGGCGAAGCTGCGGAAGGTGGACGGGGGTGCCGACGGATTCCCTTCTTCCTGAAAAGGCTCGAGCTCTGCGGCCTCGCTCTGCATGTCAGGCTTGACTCTTGCCCCACGTGGAAGCAACGGTAGAGACACCCGCCCCGGTCGAACAGGGCAATCCGTTCGGGTCGGCGCGGGAGAGCGTGATCCGATCTCATACACCCGGAGAACCCCATGTTATGGACGCTCGTAGTGATCCTGCTGATTCTCTGGCTTCTGGGCTTCACGGTCGCCGGCCTCGGAAACCTCGTCCACATCCTTCTCGTCGTGGTCCTCATCATAGTGATTCTGAACCTCGTGTCCGGCCGAAGAACCTTGTGAGGTGCGCGAAGGCTTCGGTCAGGTCTCGTGGAAGGAGCGGGGAAGGCTGATCAGGAAATCCTTGCCCACGTCCGAGAGGTCCATGCGGACATGGCCGAGAGGCTGATCCAGGGAAATTCAGGCTCGCGCACCTGATCCATGGACGGTAGTCGCGGCCGCGGCTACCGTCCGCGCTGGATCCCTGGTGGGTATCCTTCCTTCTGTGTTTCCCGATCAATGGTCAGCGGCCCACGCTCGCTTCGCCGGCGGTGGACACGTCCGACGCGCCCGCCTCATTCAGGACCGCCTTGGCGGTCTGTACCTGGTCCCGGTTGGTTGTGTGGACGGACACGAGGATCTTTCCCTCCTTGACCTTGCCGGCGTACTGCTTGGCTTCGTATTCCGGTATCCCCATGCCGATCAGGGCTCCCGTGATGCCGCCCACGGCGCCGCCCACTGCGGCTCCGCTCAACCCAGCCAGGATCGGACCCGCCGCCAACAGGGGACCGATCCCGGGGATGGTGAGCGCACCAATCCCCGCGAGGTACCCCACCGTACCTCCTGCGAGTCCGCCGAGGCTGACTCCCGCGGTTGTGCCCTCCGGCGCCTTCGTCGCGTGTTGGTGAGCGAAATCCTTCGTTCCGGACGTGTCGGGCAAGAGGACCGAAATGTTGTCGCCGGTGAATCCGGCAACCCGGAGACGGTCGACGATCGTCTCGATCGTCGCTCTGGAATCCACGATGCCTATGACGCTCTTGGCCATGATACTACTCCTTGTTCCTTGAAACGGAGCCCGTGCGTCGGGTTCGCTGGGTAAGGGAGTACTCGACCAACCGGATCGCTAGCCGGGGCCACTTCATAGGGATCGCAACGATCATGCCGTGAGGTGGGGAGGTCGGGAAAGGCACGGTGGCTCACCGAGGCGAGGATTCCGTCCTCACACCTGGATCATCTCGCCCGTCGCCGACCTCGTGATGGTGGTAGGCTCGGCGGAGGGCATCGTTGTCGCGGTTCTCGTGCTGAGGCGGGTCACCTTGACTCCGACGTTTCTCTGGAATGTCGAGCGGTGACTTCGCGATTCCGGCAACTGCCGAGACACACCGGCAAACCCTGCGCGGCCAACGTGGACGACGACGGCGATCTCGTGAGGAGCGAGTGCCCCCGCCAAGTCCTCAACGCCAGCGGGGGCACGGGAACTCTCACCGGCATGGTCGTGCGGGAAATCGAAGCGGAACCGTTCGCGCCCGACACCTTGAGGGCCTCTGCAGCGGCAGATCGGCTTCCCGCAGCTTTTGCACACGGGAGGGAGAAGCTACCCGATCCTGCCGGTTTGCTCACAACCGGATCCGGAAGCTGGATCCGCAGAAGCCTTCTCGCAAAAGGCCTTCCGGGGGGCTGGGCGCCGGTGGCATGACGATCGCCCATCTACTGATGCACGAAGGGGGAACTACAAGGCCCCTGACGTTGCCGAACTCGAAGACGGGTGCTCTGGAAGTAGGGGTTGACCGAACCCGAACGGACGGTGCAGAAGCCGATCCACCGAACGGTCTTCCGATGCGCTTCAGCGGCCCCTCTTGGACAGCCTCTTGGCACGGCAGTGATCCCGGAATCAAGGAGGAATGGATGGAAGGCATACTTCGCGCCACGACGCTGGCGACCGCACTCGCACTCGCGGTAGCCGCGTGTGACTTTGGCGAGGATCGTATCGACCAGGCGGGTCAGGACACCGTCTCCGCAGATCGGGCCCAGGTGAGTCAGGTGGATCTGCAGCAGGTTCGCTCCTACGTGGACTCGATCATGAGCGAGCTTCGAGCCGACCTCGAGGACATGCGGGGTCAGGTTCGCGAGGATCGGGTCGACCGATGGACTCAGCTCAGTACCGACGTCGATGATACTCGCGGCGATGTGATGGAGGACCTTCGACAAGCGAGCTCGGCGGATCGGGATGAGGCGGAGCGGATCCGTGAGCGGACGGCCGAGCGCGTGGCCGAGATCGAAGCCGATGTTGCGCGCAACGAGATCGAGACGGCCGACGCGCAGAATCTCGAGCAGCGAGTGGACCAGCACGTCCAGAGGCTGCAGTCCGACATCCAGTATCTCCAGGGCCAGCTGAGAGAGTATCAGGGGAGAGATAGTGACGACGACCGCTGGTTCGACTTCACGAATGGACTCGAGGAGGAGGATCTTGCCGACTGGCAGGTGGAACTTGCGGAGGTCTAATCCGACTACAGGGAGAGGATCGCTGAGGGCGATGATGTGGAAGACATCGCTTCCGACGTGGGAGACCGGGTTGCGGATCTCACCCGGGACATCCGCGAGCACGTGCATGCCGTGAGGCGGGGCACGCACAATCGGGTCAGCTGACCCGAAACGAGGGCGCCCCGGCGATCATCTTCGATCGCCGGAGCGTTTTTCTGTGGATTCACCTGGAGACTTGGTGGGGTTGGCCATGGGATCCTCCTTGTGGTGGGTCGTGGTTTGAACGCGCGTGGCGGGAGAACCCGGCTGCTCACCTTCCTCCTCGTGGCAGGGCTGCTGGGACTCGGGCTCGGGTATGCGCTGCATTCCGGTGCGATCGAGGTTCCGGAGAGGTGGAATCCCTGGGCGCCCGTCCGGATCGCAGATCCCCCCAACTGGCTCACCAGCTTCAAGCTGGCTCGACTCTCGGATGAAGAGGGGCTCTGCCAGTATGTCCTTGCAGGGGCGGAGATGCGGTATCGGCCCGTACCCGATCAGGTGACGGCGCCGGGCTGTGGTTTCTCCAACGCGGTCCGGATCGAAGCCACCGGGACCTTCGCTGTGGAGGAGGCCTTCACCCTCTCCTGTCGTACCGCGGTCCCACTCGCGATCTGGGAGCGGCACGTGCTGCAACCAGCCGCGCGTGACCACTTCGGGCACCCGGTGACGGAACTGGAGCATTTCGGGAGCTACGCCTGCCGAACCGTCTCCGGCCGGGACGGTGCGCGGATGAGCCGGCATGCCACCGCCGACGCCTTCGACATCGCCGGCTTCGTCCTAGAAGACGGTCGACGCATCCGAGTGCTGGACGGTTGGCCGAGTGAAGGAAGGGAGGGGGACTTCCTTCGAGATCTTCACCGGGGCGCCTGCCGGATCTTCGACGGTGCACTCGGCCCGGACTACAATCCGGCTCACCACGACCACTTCCATTTCGAGCAGGGCGGCTTCCGGATGTGCCGGTGAGTTCCGGGCTGCTCGCACAGCCCTGACTTCTCAGAATGCCCCATAGCAGGGTGGTTCCAGTTCTTCAACACGCTTGCAGCCGCTCCCGATGCGGTTCCCCGGACATACTTCCGCAGGTGCAAACCCTCACGCCTCCTTCTGCGTCTCATCCTTGGAGAGGCATCCGGCCTTCCGACTTCCGCGCACCCGACGCGAGCCGCTCGCGGCATCCCACCTCCAGACACGGGGGACCAGGCCATGCCCCGCTTCGCCCTGCCGAGGGTGCTTCCCCTCGCTTTCCTTCTCCTCGGTACGATCTCCCCTTCACTGGCGGCGCAGCACGGTGCGCTGGACGAGGGTAGGATCTCACTGCGCTCGGTCGAGCTCCGGCCCGCTGCCGCTCCAATCGAGATCGACGGCTCGGTGGACGACCCCGGCTGGGTCGGCGCCACCCGGATCACCGGCTTCGTCGAACGGACCCCGCGGGAAGGGGCCGTGCCGCCGGTGGAAACCCAGGTCCTCCTCACCTACGACGAGACGAACCTCTACGTGGCCTTCATCGCCCGGGATCCTGACCCCGCGGCGATCCGCGCCGCTCTTCAACCGCGTGACCAGCTCTGGAACGACGACTGGGTGGGGGTCCTCCTGGACCCGTATGGAGACGGTTCCCTGGGTCATTACTTCCTTTCCAATCCCATCGGGGTCCAGGCGGACCTGCAGATGACCCCGCGGAGCGAAGACTCGTCCATCGACTTCGTGTACACGACGGCGGGGCGGATCACCGAGGAGGGCTTCATCGTGGAGATGGCGATCCCCTTCCGCAGCCTCCGGGTGCCGGACCGCGAGGTGCAGGACTGGGGAATCATGCTGGTGCGAACCTATCCGCGCTCCAACCGCCACTACCTCACCTGGCCTGCGTGGAGCCGCAACAGTCCCTGTCAGCTCTGCGAGCTGGCTTCCCTGGAGGGAATCCGGGGGATCCATTCCGGGGGCAACCTGGAGATCCTCCCCTCGGCGGTGGTGTCGCAGGGAGGAAGGCTCCGGGACTCCTCCGATCCCGACTCCTTCGAGAGCGGCTCGGTGCAGCTCCAGCCCTCACTGGGGATGAAGTACACCTTTCAGCGGGGGTGGAGCGCCGAGGCCACAGTGAACCCGGACTTCAGCCAGGTCGAGTCGGACGCCGCGCAGATCGATGTGAACACGACCTTCGCTCTCTTCTTTCCGGAGCGTCGTCCCTTCTTCCAGGAGGGGATGGACCTCTACATGACGCCGCTGGACGTGTTCTATTCGCGCTCGATCAACGCCCCGCAGGCGGCCACCAAGCTCACCGGCCGAGCGGGGAGGACCAGCATCGGCTACGTGGGGGCACGCGACGAGCACACGCCGTTCGTGGTGCCCT
This sequence comes from Gemmatimonadota bacterium, assembly GCA_007121555.1. GTDB lineage: Bacteria > Gemmatimonadota > Gemmatimonadetes > Longimicrobiales > Gaopeijiaceae > PWLA01. The sequence goes on from SKKH01000028.1 coordinate 5,040, forward strand.
TCGAGGAGCAGACCGCCGTCCTCCAGGCGGGAAGGAGCTTCACGAACGTGCTGAGGGTCCAGCACAACCTGGGCAGCTCCCACGTGGGGGCGCTCGTCGCTGACCGCCGCCTCGAGGGCGGAGGTTCGGGCACGACGGCGAGCGCGGACGCGCAGATCCGTTTCGGGGAGATGTATAGCCTCTCCGTTCACCTGGTGGCGAGCCGCACCCAGGAGCCCGACGACCCCCGGCTGAGCGAGGGGCTGCCCGATCTGACCTTCGGAAGCGACGAGAACACCGCGGCCTTCGATGGAGAGTCCTTCGCCGGACACGCCGGTTTCGTGCGCTTCGCCCGCGATGCGCGGACCTTCAGCTGGAACGTCCTCTACATGGAGGCTTCGCCCACCTATCGGGCCGATGCCGGATTCCAGTCCCGGAACGACTTCCGCCGCGCCACGGGGTGGACGGGGGTGACCCTCTACCCGAATCGGCCCTGGCTCGAGCGGGCCTCCGCCTCCCTCTTCGGGGGCAGCTACTGGAACTTCGGGGGAGTGCGCACGCAGGACGTCTTCGCCCCCGGTGTGAGCGTCACCCTACCGCGGCAGACCATGGTGGGGCTCAACACCGAGTTTCGCCAGGAGGTCTTTCGCGGGATACGGCTAGACGGTATCCGGGATCACTCGGTCTTCGTCAACAGCAACTTCAGCGGTGCGGTTCGAGGCAGCCTGAGCTTCGGAACGGGGCGGCGGGTGGCTCGGACCCTGGCGGTTCCCGAGGTGGGAGAGGGTTGGAATGCCACCGCATCGGCCACGATCCAGCCCTCGCAGCAGGTCGTGCTCCAACCCTCGGTGAGCTACCAGGCGCTGAGTCGGGGGAACGGTGAGGAGATTTTCAGCGGCTTCATCGCCCGGACCCGGTTCAGCTACCAGTACAACCGCGAGCTGAATCTTCGCCTGGTTCTTCAGTACAACGACTTCTCCCGGCGGCTCGACATCGAGCCCCTGCTGATGTACCAGATCAATCCGTTCACCATCTTCTACGTGGGCTCGACCCACGGGTCCACCCAGTTCGACGATCGGGGGTTCCGGGGCACCGATCGGCAGTACTTCGCGAAGTTCCAGTACCTGGTGCGGAGGTGAGGAACAGAGGGATGCGGGGGGGGGGGGGGTGGAGGGCAGTGCTCGACCGCCGGCCTCCGCGATTTCACGCCCTCCAGCCGCCCTTCGTTCCCTCGATTCGGTAGTTCGTCCTCGAAGCGTAGGGCGGGGCCAGGGGGCAGAGTAGCTTCTCGTCGTCGGGCCGTGCTGCGCGAACTCGAGGTGCCGGGGTTCGCCGCCGGTTCGCAGCGGGTGGATTCGCAGGGTGCGGATTCCCGGACAACCTATCGCGGAGAATTCCAATGAACACCATTACGATGCTGCTCGTGGTCGCCCTTGGCGCGACGTGGGCCGGACCCTCGGGCCCGCCGGTCGACCTCAACCACGAGCTCCCGCCCGAATCGGTGGTTCTCCCCTGCTGTGAAGCAGAGATGGCGGAGGCCTACGAGCTTCGCCTCGCGGGTGAGTTCAGGGCTGCGCACAAGAAGTACCGCGCCGTGGCGCGGACCCAGCTGGCTGCCGGAGAGTTCCCGGGCGAGGCGCTCTGGGAGGCCGCCGAGATCAGCTATGGGGAACAGAAGCTGGCCCGGGCCGCGCAGGAGCTGGACGAGGTGGCGAAACATGCGCGGGAGTTCGGCCGTGTGAATCTGGAGGTGCGGGCGCTCTTCGAAGCGGCCATTCTCCATCATTGGAGCCGGAGGGACGACCTCGCTCTCGCCCGACTCGATCGGGTCGAGCGGCTGCTGACCTCCCCAGAGGTATCGGACGACGTCCGCGACATGGTGGCCATGCGGTTCACGACCGTAAGCGCCCTGATCTGATCCGAAGTCCTCCCAATCGGAGCGCACCGGACCTACCGGGTGCGCTCCGATCGGGAGGGGGCCTCGCGGGAGAGAATCGGGGGGGCGGTGGGGGCCCTTCCGGTAAGGCAAGCAAACAGGGAGCGCAATATAATGTTTTCATTATATTTTCACCGGATCTTCCGGAATGAGGAAGGAGTCCGGGCCGCACGAAGGGGTTCGGTCAGCGCGCCCACGCCCAGGCGCACCCTCCCCTGGGCTCGTTACGTGTCCTTCGTGAACCGACGTGGCAAGGGCGCGGCGACGATTTGATCAGTTGCGGGGATCGTGTTCCGGATTCGTGTACTCGATCTCCCATGGGCCGACGCTGCTGAGCTGGATCATCGTCTCCCCCTCCATCTCGGCGTAGTGCGGATGACCTCTGGGAAGGGAGAAGTGGCTTGCGGGCTCCAGGGCCGTGGCCGCATCCCGGTCGAACTCGGCACCCTCCTCCAGCGAGGCGGGCCCGTCCTGCCACTGGACGTCACCGGGCTGGACGATCAGAGGCTCGTCGGGCCCCTCGTCGACGAATTCCGGCGCCGGAACGTCCGGCATGACGGTCGGATCGTCCGGCAGGTCTTCCATCGTCTCAGGGGGCTCACACCCAACCAGGACGAAAAGCGAAGTGAGCGCCATGAGCGAGCGTTTCATGGATTGCATGGGTTGGACCTCCTGTGAATCTCGTCTGTCATGATCTGTAGCTGTTTCGCGATCATGATCTGCTTCGTGACGGGATGAGTTTCACACACCGGTGTGGCTGCAGTTGTCCGTTGGAGGCATCACCCGCTCCCGATCCTTGGCGCGTTCGGCGAACGAACCCTCAGAAGAGCCAGAGGGCCCAGGCGAACAACGCCGAGACCAGCGCCAGCGAGAGGCCCGCCCGGAGATTCCGCCCCCGGGCGCCGGACACCCACCAGGGGCGTCCCCTCCATTCCCGGAGCGACCAGGCCAGGCTCGCCAGCGTGAGGAGCACGGCGAGCCACCAGACGCCGAACGACACGACCTGCCAGGCGCCCACCTTCCAGGCGAAGGCCAGGAAGAGGAGGCCCGTGAGCGCGCCATCCAGAAGATGGATTCGTCCCTTCGGCTTCACCTCCGCTTCCGCCCTCTCGTCCTCTCGAGCGGCGGTGTCCAAAACGATGAGGGGAGAGAAGATCAGGAGAGCGGCCGTGACGGCCAGGGGGAGCCACCCGACCCTGATGGGGGCCACCTCCGGCTCCTGGTGGAGGAGGCCGAGGGAGAAATCGTTCCCGTCATGGCTCGTGTTCGAGAGGATGACGACGCCGCGCCCGACGTCGGGGTCGAACCCGACGAAGGCGTAGAAGCCGCCCGTCCGGCCGTCGTGCCAGATGGTGCGCCGCCCGCCCTCCTCCTGAAGGACCCA
>SKKH01000196.1 GCA_007121555.1 Gemmatimonadota bacterium
GACCTGGCGGCATGGGACTCCACCACCGTCCCCTCCGGATGGCTGGTGGGGAACCTGAACGCCCGATACGCGGCCACCGGCGGCGCCTTCTCCATCGAGAACGGCGAGCTGGAGCTCCACCCCCGAGCCCTGATCCGGATCCTGGACGATGCCAGGAGTCGACCGTGGGCCCTGGCCTTCCACGACGCCATGGCCGAGCCGGGAAAACCCCGCACCACCCTGTCCAACCGGCTCACCGACCTGGAGGGCCGGGTGCACGCCAAGACCGGCACCATCAGCCACGTCAACTCGCTATCGGGCTACCTGGTGTCGAACGATGGACGCCCCCTCCTCTTCGCCGTCATGAGCAATGCGGCCAACCTCCCCGCCGGCCAGATTCGGCGCACCATCGATGACGTGGTCCGGGAGATGGTGCGCCGCTGAACACCCGTGGGTAGGGGGGATCACTCAGCCTGACGACTGTGCCCCCGTTCCGGACGAGGAGGCCCCAGGGCCGTCCTCGACCTCCAGGTCGGCGGACGGGCCGCCCCGCCCGGACTCCATCCGAACCATGGGGTCCTCCCAGACGTCACTTCCACTCGCTCCTCCGCTCCCGGACGCACGCGCGAGCGCGGGTTCAGCATCTCCCAGCGCCTCCTTTCCGGCTCGCTCCCCCTCCTCGAGGAAGTAGGGAACATGCTCGAAATCAAAGGTGCCGTAGCCGTCGAGTCGGGGGCGGATGTAGAGCAGGGGCACTCCGTCCCAGTGGGTCAGGGCATCCCTGCGAAGCCGCCCCGACATGATGGAGAACACCCGCTGATGCATGGCGAGCATCCCGCCGGTGACCACCTTGTTGGCATCGGCCTCCTCACCGGCACCCGGATCCACCGCCACGATCCCGGTGGCACCCAGCTCCGCTGCCCGATGCAGCGGAAGGGCGAACTCGACACCCCCGTCCACGTAAACGCCTCCGGGGAGTCGGGCGGGGGGGTAGAAGACGGGCAGGGCGGCCGAGGCGTAGATGGCCTGGGCGAGGGTCACGTCGGTGCGGGCCCCCACTCCGAACCACTCGGTCCGCCCGCGGTTGATCTCGACCGCGTTGGTCTGGAAGCGCACGACCAGGGCGTCCCACCCACCTGGAGGCAGGAGCTCCTCCAGGTAGTCCCTGAGAGGCTGCTCCCGGAAAAGCGCCTGAGCCCGAAACCCGCTGATCCAGAGGGCCCGGCGCTGGATCCTGGCGATGTCGGTACGCTCCAGCTCCTTGGCCAGGAGGATCAGTTCCTCCACCTCACGTTCCGCGGCCAGGCACGCCCCTACCAGCGCCCCGATGCTCGTTCCCAGGATGCCGGCTGGCTCGAACCCCTTCTTTCTCAGGGCGCGCCACACCCCCAGATGCGTCAGCCCCTTCAGGCCACCTCCCCCCAGCACGAGCCAGGGACGGGGCCCCAGGTCGACTCCACCCAGAACCGGGCCGGAGCGAGCGGAAGCGTTCTTCCTCGATTTCTTCCAGAAGTTGAGCACGCCTCGCTCCTCGAGGAGATGGGGGGACCGACACGGGTGCAATCGTGTCGGATGATGCTGAAACATAGGCATCATGCGCCCTTGACGCTCCCCCGGGCCTGATCTAGAATACGAAAACAAGAATCATTCTTGATAACAACGTTTTCAACCCCAGTCGATCGAGGCGGACCGACGGATGAGCGATTCCCCTATTCTCAGTATTCGTAACCTCCACGCGAAGGTTGCCGACGAAGACGTGGAAATCCTCCACGGCGTGGACCTGGATCTCAAGAAGGGCGAGATCCATGCGATCATGGGCCCCAACGGGTCCGGAAAGAGCACCCTGGCCAAGATCCTGGCCGGCCATCCCGGCTACGAGGCGACGGAAGGCGACGTCACGTATCTGGGCGAGGACCTCCTGGAGCAGGAGCCCGACGAACGGTCCCAGAACGGAGTCTTCCTGGCCTTCCAGTACCCGGTGGAGATTCCCGGCGTTTCCATCGCCAACTTCCTTCGCACCGCCCTCCAGGCCCGACTCGGCAACGACGAGGAGCTGGATCTCTTCGACTACCAGGACCAGCTCATGGAGGCCATGGAGCTCCTGGACGTGGACCCCTCCTTCGCCGAACGCCCGGTGAACGACGGCTTCTCCGGCGGCGAGAAGAAGCGCAACGAGATCCTGCAGATGGCCATGCTGAATCCGACCCTCGCCCTCATGGACGAGACGGACTCGGGGCTGGACATCGACGCCCTCCAGGTCGTGGCGAAGGGAGTGAACACCCTCGCCGAGCGGAACCCGGACATGACCGTCCTGATCATCACCCACTATCAGCGGCTGCTCCAGTTCATCAAGCCGGACCACGTCCACGTCATGATCGAGGGGCGGATTGTGGAGTCCGGAGGACCGGAGGTCGCGGAGGCGCTGGAGGATCGGGGGTACGAGGAGTTCAAGAGCACCACCACCTGACCCGCACCCGAACCAACGAAGGCCACGGGACCGGAGCAGGACCCACCGGACCCGTGGCCGGGCTTCTCCAGGCACCACTCCGGACCCCGGTGGGCACGGGATATCGACCGGATCATCACGCAGAGGACTACAAGGCGGGCCCGCCTGCCACACGGAGGTTTTCAGATGCCACAGAATGAGACCATTCAGGACCTTGGGCTGGAAGAGTACAAGTACCACTTCATCACGGAGGACGAACCGGTCTTCCGGTCGGGCCGGGGACTGAACGAGAAGGTGGTCCGGGAGATCTCGGCCCAGAAGGACGAGCCCGAGTGGATGCTGAACTTCCGGCTGAAGGCGCTGGAGATCTACAACTCCAAGCCCATGCCCACCTGGGGCGGCGACCTCTCCAACCTGGAGAACGTCCTCGACGAGATCTACTTCTACGTCCGCCCCCAGGACAAGATGGAGCACTCCTGGGACGACGTCCCGGCCAACATCAAAGAGACCTTCGAGCGGCTGGGGATTCCCGAGGCCGAGCAGAAGGTGCTGGCCGGTGTGGGCGCCCAGTACGAGTCCGAGATGGTCTACCATTCCCTGAAGAAGGAGTGGGACGACAAGGGCGTGATCTTCGACTCGATCGAGGACGGCCTGAAGAAGCACCCGGAGCTCTTCCGGGAGCACTTCGGGACGGTGATTCCCTCGGCCGACAACAAGTTCAGCGCCATGAACTCGGCGGTCTGGTCCGGCGGTTCCTTCGTCTACATCCCGAAGGGCGTGGAGCTGGACACCCCGCTCCAGGCCTACTTCCGTGTGAACCAGGAGCAGATGGGACAGTTCGAGCGGACCCTGATCATTGCCGATGAGGGTTCGAAGGCCCACTACATCGAGGGCTGCACGGCCCCGGTCTACTCCACCGAGTCGTTCCACTCGGGGGTCATCGAGATCGTCGTGAAGCCGGGAGCCCACTTCCGTTACACCACGATCCAGAACTGGTCCAACAACATGTACAACCTGGTGACCCAGCGGGCCCTGGTTCACGAAAACGCCACCATGGAGTGGCTCGACGGGAACCTGGGCTCGAAGCTCACCATGAAGTACCCGTCCTGCTATCTGGTCGGCGAAGGGGCCCACGGGTCGGTCCTGTCCATCGCCTATTCCGGCGACGGGCAGCATCAGGATACCGGAGGCAAGGTCATCCATGCCGCTCCCAACACCACCTCCCAGATCGTCTCCAAGTCGATCTCGAAGGGGACCGGGCGCTCGACCTATCGGGGCCTCTGCCAGGTGCACGAGGGCGCGATCCACTCCAAGTCCAACGTGGAGTGCGACGCCCTGCTCATCAACGACACCTCCCGCACCGACACCTATCCGTACATCGAGATCGAAGAGAAGAAGTCCAACATCGGCCACGAGGCCACGGTCTCGAAGGTGGGCGACGAGCAGCTCTTCTATCTCATGAGCCGGGGCATGAACGAGGAAGAGGCCATGGCCCTCATCGTGCGAGGGTTCATCGAGCCCATCGCCAAGCTCCTGCCCCTGGAGTATGCGGTGGAGCTGAACCGCCTCATCGAGCTGGAGATGGAAGGATCGGTGGGCTGACCCCACCCCGGTGGACCGCGGCTCACTCTCAAGGGGTGGGCCGCGAGCTTTCCCGTACACGCGAACGCAAACGAGATTCGATATAGATGGCTGATTCCCGGACGATCAACGACCCCGTGGGGGGACTCATGGAAGGTGTGACCGATGCGCTGAGCGGCGAGGCCGTCGAGGCCCTGGCCGCCGACGAGCCCCAGTGGCTGGCCGAACGCCGGCGCCACGCCTGGTCCGTGTACGAGCGGACCCCCATGCCGACGACTCGCCTGGAGGAGTGGCGCTACACCGACATCTCCCGGAAGCTGAAGCTGGACTCGCTGGTCCGGGCCGACGCGAAGGCCGTGACCTTCGATCGGGAGACCGCGCCCGCCCGCCTCCTGGAGTCCATGGATGCGGATCACGAGGCGTCGGGCCACCTGGTGGAACTGGACGGAACCGTGGCCCATGTGGATCTCCGGGAGGATCTGGCGGCCAAGGGAGTGCTGCTCCTGTCGCTGCGGGAAGCGGTGACGACCCACCCCGAACTCCTGGAGCGCCACCTGGCCACCGATGCCCTTCCTCCCGAACAGGGCAAGTTCCAGGCGCTGAACGCAGCGCTCTGGACCGACGGGATCCTGCTCTACGTGCCCCGGGGCGTGCGCCTCGATCACCCGGTCCGGGTCACCCGGTGGGTGTCGGAGGCCGGCAAGGCCTTCTTCTCCCGGACCCTGATCGTGGCCGACGAGGGCAGCCAGGTCTCCTACGTGGACGAGATCCTCTCAGACGACCTGGAGGCCCAGAGCCTGGTGTCGTCCGGCGTCGAAGTCCTGGCCAAGCCCAACGCCCAGGTCCAGTACGTATCGCTCCAGCGGCTGGGGAGGGGAGCCTTCCACCTGGCTCAGCAGCGGACCCTGGCCGAGAAGGACTCCACCCTGGATACCCTGAACGTGAACGTGGGCGCCTCCGTGGCCCGGCTGGACCTGAACGCCCAGCTCATCGGTACGGGGGCCAACTCGGACATGCTCGGGCTCTGCTTCGGTGAGGGCGATCAGCACTTCGACCACAACACCTCGCAGGATCACGTGGCCTCCCACGCCAAGAGCGACCTCCTCTACAAGGGGGCATTGGACGGGAAGGCACGTTCGGTCTTCCGGGGGATCATCAAGGTCCACAAGGGCGCGCAGCAGACCGACGCGTACCAGACCAACCGGAACCTCCTCCTGTCGGACACGGCCCGGGCCGACTCGCTGCCCAACCTCGAGATCGAGGCCGACGATGTGCGCTGCTCCCACGGCGCCACCGTGGGACAGCTCGATCAGGAGATGCTCTTCTACCTCATGAGCCGTGGGCTCCCTCGCCACCTCGCCGAGCGCCTGGTGGTGCTGGGCTTCCTGGGCGAGGTGCTCTCCCGCCTCCCCCTGGGGGGGGTGGTCGAGAAGGTGACCCGGATCATCGAGGAGAAGCTGCATGGCTGAGTGGGTCCGCGTAGCATCCCTGGAAGAGTGCAGGGGAAACGGCTGCGTGCACGCCGCCACCACCGACGGGCTGGAGATCGTTCTCGTGAAGTGGGACGACGAGATCTTCGCCCTGGAGGACCGCTGCTCCCACCAGGACTTCCCCCTCTCCGAGGGCGAGGTGGAGGATGGCAGGCTGGAATGCGTCTTCCACGGGGCGAAGTTCGACATCCGCTCGGGAAAGGCGGTCCAGCTTCCGGCCATCAAGCCGGTGAAGACCTACCCGGTGGAGATCCGGGACGAAGAGGTCTTCGTGGACGTGAGCTGACGATCGCGCCCTCGCACCGCCCCCCTCAACTTCTGGTGTCACCATGGCCTCTCCCGTGATTCCCCCCCCGGCTCCAGCCGGCGAACGCCTGGACCCCGAGGCGGTCCGGGGTGACTTCCCCGTGCTGCATCAGGAGGTGAACGGACGCCCCCTGGTCTACCTGGACAACGCGGCCACCTCCCAGACGCCGGTGCAGGTCCTGGACGCCATCTCGAACTACTACCGGCGGGACAACGCCAACGTCCACCGGGGCCTCCATGAGCTGTCCCGACGGTCCACCGACGCCTACGAGGGTGCTCGGGCGCGGGTGGCCCGCTGGCTGGGCACCGACGACGCGGCCGAGATCATCTGGACCCGCGGGGCCACCGAGGCCATCAATCTGGTGGCCCACTCCTGGGGCCTGGCCCACCTCGAGGAGGGCGACGAGATCCTCCTCACGGAGGTGGAGCACCACTCCAATCTGGTGCCCTGGCAGATGGTGGCGCGTCGGACCGGCGCCCGGCTCCGCTACCTGGAGCTGGACGAGCACGGGCAGCTGGAGCTGGAACCGCTGGCCGAGATCCTGTCAGGCGGCCGCGTGAAGATCGCCGCCGTGAGCCATGTGTCGAATGCCCTGGGCACCATCAATCCCGTGGCCGAGATCGTGGGCCAGGTGCACTCGGCGGGCGGGGTCGTCCTGGTGGACGGCGCCCAGGGGGCCGCCCACGCTCCGGTGAACGTGGCGGAACTGGGGGCGGACTTCTACGTCTGCTCGGGCCACAAGATGTGCGGCCCCACCGGAATCGGAGTGCTCTGGGGTCGCCGGGAACTCCTCGAGGAGATGCCGCCCTACCAGGGCGGGGGTGAGATGATCGACGAGGTGGAGCGGGATCACTCCACCTGGGCCGACCTGCCCCACAAGTTCGAGGCCGGGACCCCCAACATCGCAGGGGCCGTGGCCATGGCCGCCGCCCTGGAGTACCTGGAGGCGCTGGGGCCCGAACGGATCCTGGCCCACGAGCAGCACCTGGTGTCCCGGACGCTGGACGCCCTCCGGGAGATCCCGGGGGTTCGCCTCTTCGGACCGCCCGATCCCGCTCACAGGGCCGGCGTCGTCTCCTTCACTATGAAGGGCGCCCATCCCCACGACATCGCCACGATCCTGGATTCCGAGGGGGTGGCGATCCGGGCCGGGCATCACTGCGCCCAGCTCGTCATGAAGCGCTACGGGGTCTCGGCCACGGCCCGGGCCTCCTTCTATCTGTACAACACGGACCAGGAGGTAGACCGCCTGGTGGCGGGTCTCGCCTCGGTCCAGGAGATCTTTGGATGATCGACCGTTCCACCCCTCCCATGAAGAGCCTGTACCAGCAGCTCATCCTGGACCACTACCGGAATCCCAGGAACCGGGGGGAGCTGGACGATCGGACGGTGGAGATCCACATGCGGAATCCCACCTGCGGCGACGAGATCAAGCTCCAGCTCCGGATCGAGGACGACCGGATCGCGGACCTGAAGTTCCTGGGCGACGGCTGCTCCATCTCCCAGGCCTCGGTGTCCATGATGACGACGATCCTCAAGGGCCGGTCCCTGGACGACGCCCACCAGGTCTCACGGCGGTTCACCGAGATGATGCACGGAGATGAGGACGCGGCCCGGGACTCCGAGCTGGGCAACCTCAGGACCCTGGCCGGGGTGGCCAAGTTTCCGGTACGCATCAAGTGCGCCCTCCTCGGCTTCGATGCGCTGCAGGAAGCCATGAAGAAGTCCCGGGGCGAACACGACCACCCTACGGAGTCCGAAAGGTAGACGGACCCCGGCCTACGGGCGGAGGATCACCTTCACCGCCTCGCTCCGGCGGTGGTTCGCGGCCGCGGAGAGTCCGTCCCGGTAGTCCTCGAGGGAGAAGGCGTGGGTGACCAGCTCCTCCACCGGGGCATGGCCCTCCACCAGGCACTCCAGGACCACGTCGAAGGTGTGCCGCCTCTCCCCTCGCCACTCCTCCCGCCCGTACCCCACGAACCCCTTCAACTCGAGCTCCCGGGCCCAGAGGAAGGTGAGGTCCAGCTTCCGCATCTCCGCAGCGCACCCCAGCATGACGGTCCGACCCCTGGGCGCGGTGAAGCGAAGGGCCTGGGTCAGACTTCCCTGATTTCCCACGCAGTCGAAGACCAGCGGAAACCCGCCCCCGCTGAAGACCTCCTCGCCCACGATGGGCTGGTACGCCATGGCGCCCGTCTCGACCAGGACCTGACGGGCCTCCACTCCCGGCTTCACCACCTCGTCGGCCCCCATGAGCCGGGCCAGGTCGGCCTCGTGGTCCCGCTTGGTCTGTCCGACGATGGAGCCGTGAAACCCCGACGCCCGGAGCGCCCAGATCGTACCCAGGGCGATGGGACCGCTCCCGATGACCAGGACGTCGTCCTCCGGGTGCTCGGGACCGCCGTTGAGGACCGCGTGCATTCCGATGGCCAGGGGCTCCACCAGGACGGCCGCCCGGTCGGACACCCCGGAGGGCACGGGAAAGAGCTGACTCTGATGCGCCACGATCTCCTCTCCCCATCCCCC
>SKKH01000245.1 GCA_007121555.1 Gemmatimonadota bacterium
CGACGATCCCGGTCTCAGGTTGGATCGGGGCGAAGACGTCTGTCGCCGGGTCTACGGGGACCAGTACGAGCGACTCCGCTCGAACATCGCGGAGCTCCACCCCGATCTGGACCGATGGATGGTGGAGGAGGGGTACGGTAAGGTCCTGGGGCGCGAGGGGCTGACGCTGACCGAGCGGGAGCTCTGCATTCTGGCGCTCCTGGCCGTCCAGGAGGTCCCGGTTCAGCTCCATTCCCACCTTCGGGGGGCGCTGGAGGTCGGTGCCACGCCCCGCCAGGTGCAGGCGGCCCTGGTGGCGGTGAACGAGATGGTGTCGCCTCGCTTTCGACCCCGGGCCCAGGAGATCTGGGATCGGGTGCGTTCACCGCGGTAGAAGACTCGCCGAATCACGGCCGATCAGGCCCGAGGAGGGAAGGAACATGTTCGTAGATCAGGTGACCATCCGGGTAGAAGGTGGCGTCGGGGGATCCGGATCCGAGGCCTTCCGGAGGGAATCGGGCGTACCCCGAGGCGGTCCGGCCGGAGGAGACGGGGGTGACGGAGGGAGTGTCATCCTGGTCGCAGATCCCCAGTTGGCGACGCTCACCGACTTTCGGTACCGGGCTGAATATCGAGCGGATCGGGGTCAGCACGGCGAGGGAAGCAATCGAACCGGCCGAAGGGGAAAGGATCGGGTGCTCCGGGTCCCCCCGGGAACCCTCGTCCGTGACGTCGATTCGGGAGAACTCCTCGGCGAACTTCTGGACGAGGGAGAGCAGCTGGTGGTGGCCCAGGGAGGCCGCGGGGGCCGAGGGAACGCCCGCTTCGCAACCGCCACCCGTCAGGCGCCTCGAAACTGGGAGCCTGGGGCGGAGGGTGAGGCTCGCACGGTGGAGTTGACCCTGAAGCTCATTGCCGACGTGGGGCTCGTGGGGGAGCCCAACGCCGGGAAGTCGACCCTCCTCTCGGTGGTCTCGGGGGCTCGGCCCCGGGTGGCCGATTACCCGTTCACGACCCTGGTGCCCAACCTGGGTGTGGTGGAGATGTCGGGATATCGCTCCTTCGTGATGGCCGACATCCCCGGTCTCATCGAGGGCGCCCACGAAGGCAAGGGTCTGGGACATCGGTTTCTCCGGCATGTGGAGCGAACCCGGACCCTGGCGATCCTGGTGCCCCTGGATGACCCGGACCCCCAGGCGGCCTATCAGCGCCTTCGACGAGAACTCACCGAGTACAGCCCGGCGCTGGCGACTCGTCCCCACTGCCTCGTCCTCAGCAAGTCGGATCTCGAGGCTCCCGACGATGAAGGGGTCCGGGTGGATGCGCCGGACGCCTGGGCGACCTTCAGGATCTCCGCCGTGGCCCAGCAGGGGCTCACCGAGCTTCTGGAGGGACTCTGGTCTCGGCTCGAAGAGGCCCGCCGCGCCGAGGGGCGAGGGCCCCACCCGCAGGCCGAGGGCTCCGGCGAGGACGAATCCGGGGACTCGGGGGCCGAAGGGGACTCGCCGGGAGCCACTGGTGTCAGGGACACGGTGACTCGTGGAGAGCCTGACCCCGAGGAGGAGGAGTGGTGGAGCCGGGTCGACGAGAAGCTTTGACCGACCGCCGGGCCGAACTCCTGGCCCTCGTCCAGCTTCGCATCACTCCGGAGGTGGGAGACCGGACCGCCGCGCGGCTCCTCTCCGATTTCCCCTCGGCCCGGAGTGCACTCGGCTGTTCCCCCGCCAGGTATCGGAGGCTCACTGGACGGACTCGGCCGACGGGGTGGGACGCTCCCGGTCTGCGGGAACGAGCCCGGGAGATCCTGGATCGCGCCGAGGCACGGGGGGACTCGGTGTTGGGCCGGGGGATCGAGGGATATCCAGGCGAGTTGCTCAACCTTGCAGACCCCCCTCCGGTCCTCTTCGTCCGAGGGAATCTGGACCTTCTGGAAGGACCGGCGGTGACGGTGGTGGGAACCCGTCGAGCCACAGGGGCGGGTCGTCGGTTCGCCTCCGACCTGGGACGGTGCCTGGCCCGAGCCGGAGTGACGGTGGTTAGTGGGATGGCGCTGGGCATCGACGCCGCCGCGCACCGGGGCGCACTGGAGGTCCAGGGTCCTACCCTGGCAGTGCTCGCCACGGGCCTCGATCGGGTCCATCCCCGATCCCACCGACAGCTCCAGGCGGAGATCGCCAGGGGCGGGGGACTTCTCGTGAGCGAGTTTCCCCCCGACGAGGGGGCGGCGCGTCATCACTTTCCCCGACGAAATCGAATTCTGGCCGCTCTGGCTCCGGTTCTGGTCGTGGTCGAGGCGCCTGCGAGGAGCGGCGCACTCATCACGGTGGACCACGCCCTCGACCTGGGAAGGGACATCTACGCGGTGCCCGGTCCCGTGGAATACGAGCAGTCCGCCGGCACGAACGGTCTCATCCGCGATGGAGCCTGGCCCCTGGTCCACCCGAGGCAGCTCCTGGAGGAGTGGCGAGATCCACGGGGAGGTGGAGGATCGGCGCCGCGGACGGCCGACTCGGAGATCCCCCTCGAAGGTCGGGAACCGTCCCCAACCCCCGCTCCTCTTCCGAACCGGATCCTGACCCTTCTCGGCCCCAGTCCACTTACGACCGAGGAGGTGGTGGCTCGAGCCGCTCTCCCCCCTTCTCGGGTCCTGCAGGAACTCACCGAGCTCGAGCTCGAGGGGTCGGTGGCTCGAGACGCAGAAGGTTGGCGGCGGCCCCGGACCTCCCTGGAGAAGGGCTCCGGACATTCATCTGGAGCTGCTTTCGGGGCCGGCCATGAGCGCAGAAGGGGGTTTCGCCTTCATCCCTGGCTGGCCCGTCACTCCCGTAGGGAACACTCCGTCAACGGGTTCCGGAGACGAGGGGGCCCTGGGGAGGCTGGGCGGTGACAGGGACTCGATCCGAGGACGGTGCCCGGTCGCTTGATCACCTCTACCTGGCTGCTCCGGGGTCGGGGACTCCCGCATCCGCGGGTGAGGCGGGTTGGATTCGGGCGCTGCCGGCCGAGGTGGCCCTGGTGCGTGAAGAGGGCTGGCGTCCTGCGGCTCCTCTGACATCCATCCACGTGGGGGGGCCTGGAGGTCGAGCGCCTGGACCTTCGGGTCTGAATCAACTCCTGGAGGCCATGGAGGTGGGTCTCGACGCCAGGGGAGAGCTGGCACTGGAGGTCGATCCGAGCCAGGTGACCCCAAGCCTCCTGGTCGGATGGCGCGCCGCTGGAGTGACCCGGATCAATCTCCGGTGGATGCCCGGTCGGGAGCTGGAGGAGGCGGCACTGGCTCTGGCCCGGGTAGGGTGGGGTCGTGAGGGGGATGTGGAGAGTTGGGGAGTCGACCTGGCCTTCGGCCTGGAGGGAGGCAGGGCGTCGCATCTCTCCGAGAGGATCCGTGGGCTGGTCGCTTCGGCCGGCCCCCACCAGGTGACCCTGGAGGAGGCCGCCGGGCCGGGAGTGGACGACGAATGGCTGGCCGACGAGTATCTGGGGTTGGTCCACACACTGGATGGTCTGGGGTACAAGGCATGGGAGGTGACGTCCTTCGCCCTCCCAGGCCACCGACCTGTGCACGCTCTGGCTATCTGGAGCGGCGAGTCGTACCTGGGTCTCGGCGCCGGCGCACATTCCTTCGATCAGTCTACTCGGCGCTGGAACCTGGATGATCCCGGAGCATACATGACCAGGGTTGGGCAGGGCCGATCGCCGCTGGCCGGGTCCGAGCGGCTGGCCCCGGAAGCGAAGCGGCTGGAGTTCGTATGGCGGGGTCTGCGCCTGGCTAGTGGCATCCCTCTGGAACTCCTGTCCTCCCGGGGACGGGCTCTGAAGGCGGGCTGGTCCGCGCAAGGGCTGGCTCACGAGGACGGTGACCGCCTTCGTCTCACGCCCTCGGGATGGCTCCTCCTGGACACTCTGGCCGTGGCCCTGACCCACGCACTTGAAGTTGACGGGTGGAGTTACCCGGACCGACCTTCGAACAGCCATGAAGAACAAACTGAAGGAGAGACCCCTGGAGCGTCCTGACGGAAGCGAGTTGTCTCAGCGCGAGCGACGCGTTCTGGAGGCGGTGGTGCGTATCTACGTGGATACCGCCGAGCCGGCCGGAAGCCGCACCGTCGTGCGACGCTTCGACCTGGGCGTCTCGCCGGCCACGGTTCGCAACACCATGAGCGACCTGGAGGAGAAGGGCTACCTCCTGCATCCCCACGCCTCGGCGGGCCGAGTGCCCACAGACCTGGCCTACAGGATCTTCGTGAATCAGCTGATGCGGCCCTCCGCCCTCACCGAGCTGGAGAAGGATCAGATCGCCGCTGCCCTCGGTGAGGTGGGGTCGTCTCCGGTGGAGCGGCTGGT
The DNA here is from genome assembly GCA_007121555.1 of Gemmatimonadota bacterium. Taxonomy (GTDB): domain Bacteria; phylum Gemmatimonadota; class Gemmatimonadetes; order Longimicrobiales; family Gaopeijiaceae; genus PWLA01. The sequence goes on from SKKH01000245.1 coordinate 4,324, forward strand.
GCGACAGGCGATCCAGGCGCTGGGTGTGCTCTCCCAGGAGCTGGGAGTGGCGGTGGCGCCCCGCCTGCAGGGTGCCGTCCTCGAACGCCTGGACCTGGTCCGGGTCTCGAGCTCGAAGGTGCTCCTGGTTGCCCAGATTCGAAGCGGATTCGTGCGGACGGTCTATGTGGATCTTCCCTGCGAGGTCCCGGAAGATACCCTCGTGACGCTCACGCTCCTCCTGAACGAGCGGCTCACGGGCCTCACCCTGGGCGAGATCCGGGAGACGGTGCAGGACCGGATTCGAGACGCCCTTCCTGGGGACGATCCCGCCGCCGAAGAGGTGCTGAATATCTTCATGCAGTCGGGACCGGACATCTTCGACTGGCCCGAGATCGAAGCCTCGTCCATCCACCTCGGGAACGCCAGCGTCCTGGCCGCTCAACCGGAGTTCAACTCCGGAGAGCGTCTGAAGGGCCTCCTCGAGCTGACCGAGCAGAGGGAACTCCTCTCCTCGGTGCTGGGTGAACGAGTCCATTCACCTGGACTCCAGATCACCATCGGCGGGGAGAACCCCACCGAAGAACTCTCTGAATTCACCCTGGTCACAGCCGAATACCGCCTCGGAGGACTGAAGGGAGTCATCGGGGTGATCGGTCCGACCCGGATGCCGTACGAGAAGGTCGTGGCCATCGTGGAACACACCTCCTCCCTGGTAAATCGTATTCTGAAATAGCTCCGGGCCTCCCCCCGATTCACGGGGGGATGACGGCGGGAGCCTTTCGTTCACACAGCGAGTTGTATGTCTGACTACTACGAGGTTCTGGGTGTATCCCGGGACGCCGACGAAGACGAAATCAAGAAGGCCTATCGGAAGATGGCCATGAAGTACCACCCGGATCGAAACGGGGGGTCCACCGACGCCGAGGAGCAGTTCAAGAAGGTGTCTGAGGCCTATGAGGTGCTGAAGGACCCGCAGCGCCGGGCCGCGTATGACCGGTACGGCAAGGACGCATTCAAGAGCGGCGCAGGCGCGGGCCCCTTCCAGCAGGGCTTCGATCTCCATGACGCGATCGAAATCTTCATGCGAGACTTCGGAGGCGGCGGAGGGGGATTCGAGGATGTCTTCGGGGGCGGAGGTCGTGGCGGTCAGCGTCGCGGGCGTCGCCGTCGCAAGGGGGAGTCGATCCGGGTTCGCCTCCCCCTGACGCTGGAGGAGGTGGTAAAGGGGGTCACGAAGCGGGTTCGCGTCGCCACCCTGGACCTGTGTGACGCGTGTGAGGGAAGTGGCGCCGCACCCGGAACGTCCGCCTCTACGTGCTCCAACTGCCGGGGCTCGGGACAGGAGCGAGTGGCGCAGCGCTCGGTCTTCGGACAGTTCGTCTCGGTGACTACCTGCCGCGCCTGTGGGGGAGAAGGAAAGACGATCACCTCGCCCTGCTCGAACTGTCATGGCGAAGGGCGGTCGAGGACCCAGAAAGAGGTGGAGGTCGAGGTGCCCGCCGGGGTCTCCGGGGAGAACTTCATCACCCTCCGAGGGAAGGGGAACGTCGGGGTCCACGGCGGTCCTCCCGGCGACATCATGGTGCTTCTGGAGGTGGAGGATGATCCCAGATTCGTACGTCGGGACAACGATCTGATCACCGATCTTCCCATCACCTTCGGCCAGGCGGCCCTGGGTGACCAGGTCGAGGTGGATACGGTTTCAGGGCGAGCTCGGGTCACGATTCCGGCCGGCACCCAGAGCGGGGAGTCCCTCCGCCTTCGGGGTGAAGGGATCCCCGATCTGAACGGCCGCCGTCGCGGAGACCTTCTAGTCCGTGTCCGGGTGTGGACTCCGACGGAACTCTCCAGCGAGCAGGAGGCCCTCCTCAAGAAGCTGAAGGAGGTGGAGAACGACGCCCCCGAGAAGATCGAAGATGCGGGCGAAAGAAAGGGTTTCTGGTCCAGGGTGAAGGAGGCCTTCTCCGCCGGATGAGTCGATCCGGCGTGCCCTCCCGTTGGCTGGTTCTGGAGGTCCCGAGGCCGGAGGACCCGGAGAGGTCGTCTCTCGTCGTGGAAACGCTCATGGACCTTGCGGGTCATGGGGTCGAGGAACGGGACGACCGCCTGCTCGCCTACCTCCCGGGGTCCGACGATCCGGAGCAGGTCCCCATCCTGCTGGATTCGCTCACCCGGCAGCTCCGATCCCTCCTCGATCCTCCGGTCGATGCGGAGGATGGGGAACCTCTGATCCATCACCGGTGGCAATCCCACGAGGATTGGAAGGAGAGCTGGCGGGAGGGTCTGGGTCCTCGCCGAATCGGTGAACGGCTGGTGGTGTCTCCCCCCTGGAGTGAGGTGGAACTCCGCGAGGGCGACATCCTCCTGACCATCGATCCGGGGATGGCCTTCGGCACTGCGGAGCACCCCACGACCCGGGGCTGCCTTCGCCTTCTCGAGTCTCAGGTGAGCCCCGGCGACCGACTGGCCGACGTGGGCACCGGCTCCGGGATCCTGGCCATCGCGGCCCTCCGGCTGGGTGCCGACCACGTGGTGGCTCTGGAGATCGACGCCTGGTCTTGTGAGGCCGCGCGCGCCAATGCCGAGATCAATGGCGTGTCCGACGGCCTGGAGATTCGTGAGGAGCGCGCGGGACTCGACCTCCTTCCCGGGGAGGCTCCCTTCGACGGCATCATGGCCAACATCGAGTCCGGTGTCCTGCTCCCCCGACTTCCCGGGCTCCGAAGGGGTCTCCGCGATGGAGGCTGGCTGGTGCTTTCCGGCATCCTGCGATCCGAGGTTCCGTCGATCCGGTCCGCCGCCGAGGAGGCGGAGCTGGAGTTCGAGGCCGAGGATCGGGAGGAGGAGTGGTGGAGCGGGGTCTTCAGGGCGCGGTGACGCCCCTCGGACCATTCGACTTCAGTTCAAGGGATGGCCGGATCCTCCGTTCCTCGGCCAGAAGCCGAGCCCACCGAGCGAGCGCCAGGTTCGACCCGGGTTCGAGGGATCGCCCGAGGCGACGAAGACTCCACCGCATCCGGCCGGACAGGCACCGGCCGCCGGCTCCCTCGTCCTCGTTTCCGATCGCCCATCCCACGGGTGTGACCCACCCGAGGCGACGTTGATCGACGGGGATGATCCGGACCTCATCGGAGGAGCCGTCCAGCCTCCTTGCGAGTTCCCGGGCCTCGAGGGGCCGGCCGGCGTGCTCCCGGCTCACCAGGTCCTCCAGTTCGTCCAGGGGGATCGCGGGGGCGGGATGGCGACCGAGGACCGACCGGGCCGTCTCCTGGAGTTCAAGGGCCATGACGCATCTCCTCAGTAAGGGGAGTATTCTATTCGGGGACGGATAGACTAAGCACGCCGTGAGGGCTCTCCCATGGGAGAAGACGACGAAATCGTTGGAAGGCTGAGCAGGTAAACAGAGGAGTGAGCCATGTCGGATGATTGTGTGTTCTGTCGGATCAGTCGGGGAGAGCTTCCGGCGAAGATCGTTCTGGAGGACGAGGAGGCGCTGGCCTTTCGCGACCTGAACCCCCAGGCGCCCACGCACCTTCTGGTGATTCCGCGGCGACATGTGGAGTCGGTGGACGCCCTGGAACCTTCCGACCAGGCCCTGGCGGGTCACCTCCTCCTTCTCGCCCGCAAGGCCGCCCGTGAAGAGGGGTTGAGCGAGGCCGGGTACAGGGTCGTGGCCAACATCGGTTCGGAGGGGGGTCAAACCGTGGCTCACCTCCACCTCCATGTCCTTGGAGGGCGGCCCATGAGCTGGCCGCCGGGGTGAGGTCTGATCCGCCTTCCAGGCAGGGTCGTTTCGTTGACCCTTGCCCTCCCTGAGGGGTAGCTTTCAAGCACGGCTGTAGCCGAGGTCCAGTCGCTACTGTGGTGAGTCAGAGATTCGCCGGCATTCGTGACCCGGCGCATCCGAGGTGGCTACGTTGCTCCGGATCGCAATAGCGTTGCTATCGCTCACCATCGCGCCTTGCCACCCCGGCGCGCCGA
>SKKH01000165.1 GCA_007121555.1 Gemmatimonadota bacterium
AACCATCATGTGGCGACGTTGGCGAGCCCGACGGGGACTCTGGATGGACCTGCCGAATCCTGGATGCACCTCCTTCTGGATGCACCTCCCTGAAGATAGGTGTTCCAGGATGTCGCGTTCTTCAACGGCCTTCTAGAGCGGTGAGTCAGGGGTTCGGCGGGGGACGGTGGAGCCCGGCTCACCCGTGGCGATGGGGCCGGGGCCGGATGGTGAACCCACCAGGGCTTGCCTTACATCTGCAGGGTGGCCAGCCTCTTCGAGTGGCGGGGGCCCGTCACGGTCGCCGTGCATCCTCTGGGGAATGAACCCCGGTCTCCGGCTCGGGTAACGAAACGACGAACCGGAAGCATTGGTGGAGGCGGTCCCGAACGGGCCGCCGAAACGCTCGCGCGTAGAGAAACGATCCAGGTGCCAAGGAGGCCCGAAAGTGGAACGACCCGGTGAAATCCTGACCCGTGGCCTCATCGCCGGTGCCATCGGCGCCACCGTGCTCGCCCTCTGGTTCTTTCTAGTGGACATGGCACAGGGAGCCCCATTCAGGACCCCCGCCATGGTGGGAAGCGCCCTCTTCGGGATGGACGGTCTGGAAACCGACGTCGGCCTGATCGCACTCTTCACCCTGATCCACTACAGCGCCTTCCTGCTCGTGGGGATTCTGGCGGGCTGGGCGATCTCCTTTCTGGATCGTGTTCCCCACATCGTTTTCGGGTTGATCCTGGGGTTCCTCCTCTTCGACGGGGTCTTCTTCGGCAGTGTGGCCGTCACCGGGATCGACGTCGTGGCCCAACTGGGCTGGGTGGAGGTCCTGACCGGAAACATGGTGGCGGGCGTCGCCATGATGAGCTTCTTCCACATGACCGGTAGCGTACAGGCCATCTCGTGGTGGGAGGCCTTCACCGACAACCGGGTGCTTCGGGAGGGGGTGATCGCGGGGATCGCCTCGGGGTTCATGGTGGCCACCTGGTTCCTGATCGTGGATGCCATTCAGGGGCGTCCCTTCTTCACGCCGTCGGCGCTGGGATCGGTCATGTTCCTCGGAGCCACCGACCTCGGTCAGGTCGACGTCTCGCTCTGGATCACCGCGGCGTACACGCCCATTCACTACGCTGTCTTCGTCGCCATCGGGCTGGCCGCCGCCGCCCTGGCCCAGCAGGCTGAGTCGCAGCCGCCCATCCTCATCGGGGCCTTCCTCCTCTTCGTGGCCTTCGAAGCCTTCTTCCTGGGGCTCATGGCCGTGGCCGCCGAGTTCCTCCTGGGCCCGCTGGCATGGTGGAGCATCGCGATCGGGAACCTGGTCGGTGTCGTGGTGATGATGGGCTACCTCTGGAAGGCCCACCCGGCGCTTCGAGACGTCATGGGCCATGAACCCATCGAACACCCGGCCTGAGTCCAGAGGGCGGGGATCGGTGTGGATCTGGTCCCCGCCCGCCATGCGTCGAGTCCCGGGTGGCCCCGCGTGTCCCGGATGAACCCGACGCTCCAGCCCGCAGGATCCCACCCGGATTTCGCACCGTACCTGTGCAGTTCGCCTTCTCCCGGCAGCCCAGCCCCCCCAGAAAATTCTCGCGTGTATTCGTAAGTACCTGAACTACTGGGACTTACCTTGATATACGTGAGGTGGTCTCGTTCCTGCTCCCCTCCCGGGTGGACGCCCCGACCCCAGATGGGGTGCAGAACGCACAGAGCCCACCCGGGAGGGCCGCATGTCGAAAGGAACCCGAGCCGAAACCCGTCGAGGTGGCTTCAGCCTGGTCAAGGTCCTGGTGTCCCTCATCCTCCTCGGGGTGGGGCTGTTCGCAGTGGCCCAGCTCTTCTTAGCCGGAAGCAGGGTCGGTCATGACAGCCTCCATCGCACGGTTGCCGAGATTCAGGCGGTGGACATGGGAGAGCGAATGTGGATGGATCTGGCGAATCCCCTGTCGGGTGTCGGCGACTGGCAGGCTGCCCACGAAGGGAGTCTTCCGGGGTGGAAGGGGACGGTGGAGAAGGTCGACACCGGCAGTCCCGACATCTACCGAATCCGCGTGGCCTGGAGGCAGCAACGGGTCGGGGCAGGCACGCCTCCCTTCTTCGATCATTTCGTGCATCTGCCGAGGCTGGAATGATGGCGGGGTGGCAGCGAGGACCGGACCCGGGAGGGCGTTCTGCACAGGGAGGCATGAGCCTGGTAGAGCTCCTGGTCACCATGGTGCTCCTTCTGGTTCTGGTGGCCGCAACGGCGCCTGCTTTCATGTCCGGCCATCGGGGGACCGACCGACCCGATGCCGTTCAGGCGGTGCAGGGAGAACTCCATGCGAGCACCGAGTTCCTGGTCCGGGCCGTGCGCGATGCTCGGAGCGTGGAGGAGGGGAGTTCGCCCTCGACTCTGACCCTTCGTGCCAGTGGGGCTGGAGAGGCCTGTGGTGTGGAGTCCGATGAATCCTTCCGCATCCATCTCGCCCCCGCTGGGCTCCGGTGCGACCCGCTCACGGAGGGACCCACGACCGGGCGCCTCCTGGCCTCGAGTGTGGAGACGCTCAACGTGAGCTTTGGGGTCGACCTTGACGGCGACGGACGGGTGGACACCTTCGTAGCCGATCCCTCGGATCTTGATCCCGGGGACATCCTGGCCATCCGGTTCCAGCTCGACTTCGCAGGAATCGGTCCGGGGGCGTCCGTGCAGACCACGGCCGACTTCGTGGCGGCGCTCCGCGATCCGATCTCGAGTCGGGTCCAACTGGGAGCGCGATGAAGGATCTGGATCAAGCAGGAGGCGAGTCCGGTCACGGCGGGAGGTCCGGCGTCAGGTGCTGACGCGAGAGTCCTTCATGACGTTCCACGAACGAAGAAGCTCCCCAGGACTCAAGTGCCCTGGGGAGCTTCTTGTTGCGCTGGCGAACCCGGAAGACCTTGGTCCATCAGGAACCATCCACTTGAGGATGGGGGGGCTTCGGATCCTTCCCCTCGTCGCGTGGTCGGCGACTCAGGGCCCCTCCGAGCTCGGAGGGATGCGGTGGAGCCCAGCGACCTTTCCACCGTCGAGCCGGGTTCCTGCCCCTGACTCGAAACCACCGACTCAGCGTCCTGAACGGTGGCAGCGATCTCGGGATCGCACGATCCGGCAACCTTCGTCACCGGGTTCGGCGAGCCACTCCCGACATCTGATGATAGTATTCACCCTGGGGACGAGGCCGTCAAGGATTTTTTTTCAGGCCGATTTTCACCGGCTCTCCGACTCACCCCGCCCGACCCTTTCCCCTGATCTTGACCTGTTGTCACATTCGGTGGGGCTCGCTCGTTCAGAACAGTGAGAGCCCCGGAACCGGAGCCGTATTCACTGGAGCACCCACGGACAGGCGTGAACTTCGACGAGCTCTTCCAGCAAGTCTACCCGGGCCTCCACCGCTACTGCGCACGGATGACATCCGATGCCGACGTGGCGGAAGATGCGGCCCAGGAGGCGTTCGTGCGCCTTCTGGACCGGCGGGTGCAGGGAGACCGTGCCGGTCTCCGCTCCTGGCTCTACAAGGTGGCGACCCACGTCATCCGGGACCGGGTGCGGGTCAGGGACAACCGGTCCCGCCTCCTCGAGGAGAACCCGGTCCTCCCCGCTGCCCTGGAAGGGCCCGGTGAGGCGCTGGACCGTCGGGAGCGGGTGGGGCGCATACGGGAAGCGCTGGCCACCCTGGACGATCGGGACCGGACGCTCCTCCTTCTCCGGGAAGAGGGGTTCTCATACCGGGAGCTGGCCGAAACCGTGGGGGTGAAGGCGAGCTCCGTGGGCACACTACTGGCTCGGGCCAGAGAGCGACTGGCCGGGGCCCTGGACCAAGAGGCATCGACATGACGGATCATCCTTCCTTTCCAGTCCCGGAGCATTCGGTCCAGGACCATCCGGGCGACGGCCTTCTCCAGGCGGTTCTGGATGGAGAGCTGGAGGAGGACCGGCGGGGAGGCGTCCAGGAGCATCTGCGGCGCTGTCGGCGCTGCCGGGACCGGATGGGCGAGCTGGAGGCCCTGGCGACCCGGATCTCCCGGGAGCTGAGCACTCTGGAACCTCGCTCCGACCTGGATGCCGCCCTCTGGGAGATTCGTCGGGCTCGAGCCCGTCGGCGTGTGGGCCTTCACCGGACGCGGACGGCCGCCGCGGCCGTGGTCGTGCTCCTCCTGGGAGCCACTGCAGCCGTGGCGCTTCCGGGCTCCCCCCTCCGTGACTGGTTGCCCGGGGGAGGGAATGGTGAGGTCGTGGAATCGATGCCGAAGCCGGAGACCATGGCCGAGGTTCCCCGGGGCGCCGCGGTGGCCCTGGAGCCTCGGGACGGATCGGCCCGGATCGAGGTGGAGGGTCGGGCGGTGGGTGCGCCCCTCCTGGTCCGGTGGACCGACGAGGCGTCGGTGCGGGTGGAGACCCCACCGGGAGCCGGTCTCGAGACCGGGGCTGGTTGGCTCCGGGTAAGGGGGGGCGGAGACGGAGCACTCCGGGTCGAGGTTCCCCGAAGCGCTCGGGGAGTGGAGATTCAGGAGGAGGGTCGAGCCCCGGTCCGATTGGATTCCGGTCGGATCGAGGTGGACGGGGCCCCCGTGGAAGCTCAGGGAGACGGAGAGGGATGGATCCAGGTCATGCAACCACGCGTAGAGGCCCCGGACGCGGGAGGCGGAAGGTGATCCGGCAGAAGGTGAGCCGCGGGCTGCGTTCGCGCGGCCTGTGCATGGTTCTGCTGATCGCAGGGCTCCTCGCTCCGGTGTGGTCGTCGGCCCAGCAGGAGGCGGCGGGACCCCCTTTGGCCACCCCCGCCGAGGTGGCCCCCGACGAAGCGGTGCTCGAGGGAACGGTCCGGGTGGAGGGGGGAACGCACCTCGACGGCGTCCTTCCGGGGGCCCTCCTGGAGGTCCGCCAGGGGGAGCGCACCCGTACGACGGTGTCGGACTCGGGCGGCCGTTACCGGCTCGAGGGACTCGACGCCGGTGAAGTCCACGTGACGGTCTTCCACCTGACCGCTCACCGCTTCCACCTCTCCCTCCACCTGCCCGAGGGTCGGACCACCTCTCTGGACATCGAGCTCGAGCCCCGGGTCCTGTCGCTGGCCCCCCTGGTCGTGGAAGGCGTGCCCTCCCTTCACCCGGCTCGGCGTCCAGGGGCCGAAGGAAGGGGGGACAGGGTCACCCTCCAGCTCCAGTCGCTGGAGGCCTCGCCGGGTATCGTGGAGTCGGGTCTCATCGGCGCGCTCCAAGCGGGCCCTCCGGAGGACGATCCGGCCCGTTCGGGTGTGCTCTTCATGCGGGGGTCCACCGTGGACGCCCGGACCATCTACCTGGACGGAGCGCCTGTCCTCACACCCTTCCATGTGGCGGGGCTGGTGACGCCCTTCGAGGCCGATGTGGTGGACCAGGCGGAGCTCTACCTGGGAGCGGCCCCCTCGAGCTATGACGGAGGCCTCTCCTACCTTCTCGACGTGAGGACCCGCACGCCCCGGGCCGAACGGGTCCGGGGATCCGCCTCCCTGGATGGGCTGGTGGCCCGAGCGACCCTGGACGTACCCACTCCCGGCGGAGGGGGGCTTCTTGTGGGAGGACGCAGCCTGCACGGGCTGCAATCGCAACTGGAGGGCGTCGACGACTTTCCCTACGAGTACGACGACCTGCTCCTCCGCTGGACCCTTCCCCTGGCTCCTGGACACCGCCTCGACTACACCGGGTTCTTCAACCGGGAGGGGGTGGGGCTGGACGAGGTGATCCTGGGGGGGGGCGATGCCCGATGGGGGAATCGAGTGGGGTCGGTCCGGTACTCCGGCCGGATGGGAGAGATGACGGTCAACGCGGGAGCGGCGACGAGCCGGTACCACTCGGCCCTCCCGCTGGAATGGGACGAGCCGGTGCTGGCCCGGGGCGAGGCGCGCCAGGACCGGGTGTCGCTGGATGCGTGGATCCCCGGCGAAGGGTGGGGTCTCGCTGTGGGTCTCTCCGCAGATCGGGCCGACTATACCTACAGGCTCGACCCCCGGTCTCGGGTGGTGACCACCGAGCTGACCGAGACCCCGACCGGGGTGGGGCTGGAGTGGCTGGGCGGATACGCCGAGTTCGAGACCCGTCCCTGGGAGCGGATCCGGCTCCGGGGAGGGCTCCGGGCGCAGCAGTTCTCCGGTCCGGCGGGCCTGAGGCTGGGACCCCGGGCCGCCGCTACCCTCCTCCTGACCGAGAGCGCCGAGCTCACCGCCTCGGTGGGACGGTACCATCAGCCCCTCCCCCTCCCCGGGTTGGTGGGAGAGGTGCCGGAGTCTGACGTGGCCACCCTGAGCTGGGCACCCAGCCTCCCGGTGGCCTCGGCGAACCACGTAGTGCTGACCCTGGATCAGGAGCTGGACGAAGGGCTCCACCTGGGCGTCTCGGGGTTCGTGAAGGGGTTCCACGGGCTGGAGTCGGCGGGGATGGCCCGGATGAGCGCCTCGGGGACCGATCTCCGGATCTCCAGGGTGGGCGACCGGGTGGGGGGCTGGGTCGGGTACGCCCTCTCCTGGTTCTGGGAGGAGACCCCGGGGCAGGGAAGCAACCGGTTCACCGGACGCCACCTGGTGAGCGCGGGGCTCCAGGGGCGGCTGACCGAGGGGATCGAGGCGGGATTGCGAATGGGGTACGGAGCGGGACTTCCCCTTTCGGCTGTGGCCCTCACCGACGGTTGGGCGAGCCCGGAGGTGACGACGCGAGGCGGACGCGATCTGAGTGCGCCGCCCATTCGAACCCTCGCCACTGCCGGCGGCGGGGAGGCTCCCCTGGACGTGGCTCGGGAAGACGACTTCCTTCGCCTCGACCTGGAGGTGGGGTGGAATCTGGAGCCTCGGATCGCGGGGCGGACGACCCACCTTCGGCCGTACCTTCAGGTCCTGAACGCCCTGGACCGGAGAGACGCCCTCTTCCACTACTTCGATCAGTGGCGCGACGACGAGTTGAGGCCCGTGGCCCAGAGGCCCTTCATTCCCCTGCTGGGGGTGGAGTGGCGGTTCTGAGGAATGGGGGTGCATGGCCCTTGCCCGTGATCGGGCGCGAAGGTATCCATCTTCACATCACTCGATCACACCACCTCGCCGGGGCCGCGCGGCCACCCTCCGCTCCGGTCCCGGCGTCCCCAGCCCGTCCTCGGAGGCTCCGCCCATGCGTTCTCTTCTTTCCCGTCCTTCCCTCTCGTTCTGCCTGCTGAGCGCCTGCGTCCTGGCCGTCCCCATGGTCTCGCCGGCGGGAGCCCAGGAGGTCGATCCCCACATGGAGACGGCCCTCCGGGTCCTCACCACCACCCCCCTCATCGATGGCCACAACGACCTGCCCTGGCAGATCCGCCTGAACGAGGACGCCCCCATGGACGTGCGGGCCTATGGGATCGAGGGGCGTGAGGGTGGGCACACCGACATTCCCCGCCTCCGGGAGGGACGGGTCGGGGGCCAGTTCTGGTCCATCTACGTGCCCAGCTCGGCCATGGAGACCGGGGCGGCCCGCTTCCAGCTGGAACAGTTCGACATCGCCTACCGGATGCTCGAGGAGTTCCCGGAGCACTTCGGGCTGGCCCTCACCTCCGACGACGTGATGAGGGTGTTCCACGAGGGCCGGATCGCCTCCCTCCTGGGAATGGAGGGAGGGCATGCCATCGAGAACTCCCTGGGCGCACTCCGGTCGTTCTACGATCTGGGCGCCCGGTACATGACCCTGACCCACAGCGCCGACCTGGACTGGGCCGGCGCGGCCACACTGGAGCCCGGGGCGCCGGGACTGTCGGAATTCGGCCGGGAAGTCGTCCGGGAGATGAACTGGTTGGGGATGCTCGTGGACATCTCTCACGTGTCGGACCAGACCATGGCGGACGTCCTGGATGTGAGCCGGGCTCCCATCATCTTCTCCCACTCCTCGGTGCGTGGGCTTCACGAGCACCAGCGCAACGTGCCCGATCACATCCTGGAGCGGCTCCCGGAGAACGGAGGGGTCATCATGATCACGTACGTGCCGGGGTTCCTCACCGACCAGACGCCGGCCACCATCGACGACGTGATCGCCCACATCGAGTACGCCCGGGACCTGGCCGGTGTGGACTACGTCGGGATCGGCGCCGACTACGACGGGATCACCACCGTGCCGCAGGGGCTCGAGGACGTGTCCACCTACCCGGCCCTCTTCGCCGAACTCTCCCGGCGCGGGTGGAGTGAGTCGGACCTCAGGAAGCTGGCCGGTGAGAACGTGCTCCGGGTCATGCGCGAGGCCGAGGCGGTCTCCCGTGAGCTCCAGCGGGAACGGGGCCCCTCCCACGCGACCATC
>SKKH01000249.1 GCA_007121555.1 Gemmatimonadota bacterium
ATCCTGGCGTGGGCCTCGCCGGTGGTGGGGCTCATGTGGCTCTACATGGGGCCGCGACTCTGGAGGTTCATCCATGTGATCGGCCTGGCGGTGGCCGTCCCCACCCTCTACCTCTGGTTCGCCGACATCGTGGCCATGGGTCAGGGGATCTGGGAGATCTCCCACAGCTACACCCTGGGCCCGCGACCCCTGAGCCTCCCCATCGAAGAGGCCACCTTCTTCCTCATCACCAACGTGCTGGTGGTGACCGGGAGCCTCCTCTTCCTCATCCCGGGAATGGCGGCCCTCGATCCGGCCGAGGGCCAGGCCCTGGATCCTTCGGCCTCGCCCACGGTACCTTCGAATCATGGGCGGGTGCGGGAATGATCCCTCTCCCGTCGTCGTTCGGGGCCGGCGCCTCCTCCTGCTTCGAGCTCGACCTCCGCCTGCAGGGCGGAACGGTGCATCGATCCTCTCTCTTCATCCCGTGGGAACCATGAAGAACCCCAAAGCCGTCTACTTCCTGGCCGCCCTGGTGGGGCTGGCCGCCGCCACCGGCGCCTTCCTCTACACCCAGGGAGAGAGCACCGGTACCGCCCAGGCGCTGGATTCCCCCTCCGAGGTGTCCCTCATCAGCCCGGTCCCCGAGGCCGAGTCGGTGCACGAAGGGTCCCGCGAGGCCATTCCCATGGACTACGCCGGACCCATCGCGATGAAGGTGTATGCCGCCCCCACCTGCGGGTGCTGCGGATTGTGGGTGGACCACATCAAGGAGTACGGCTTCGAGGTCGAGGAGGAGCACCGGGCCGACATGGGCGAGGTGAAACGGGCCCTCGGCGTCGATCAGCGCCTCTCCTCCTGCCATACGGCGGTGGTAGGCGACTACATCATCGAGGGCCACGTGCCCGGAGAAGACGTCCGGCGGCTCCTGGCAGAAGCTCCCTCCGTGCGGGGCCTGACCGTGCCCGGCATGCCCCTGGGCTCCCCGGGCATGGAGGTCCCCAGCGGCGAGGTGGACGAATACCAGGTCCTGACCTTCACCTCCGAGGGTGAGCTCACGGTCTTCGCGGAGTACGGGCCCGGAGGCGCGACCGAGGAGTAGCGGCCGAAGGGCGGGCTCAGGTGCCGGCGGGTACCCCCATGGCCAGCTCCGGGTCGGGGAAGGCGGCAGGCGCGTCCAGGATCTCGTCGGGGATTCCGAAGGCATCCACGAGGCCGACCGCCCCGGGGCGTACCTTCGAAAGGAGGTCGTTTACGATCCCGCGGATGGCCCGGGTCTGGCTCCCCTCCATATAGCCCGACTCCAGGAACCACGCCCGGTCCGCTTCCAGGCGCCAGAGGGCCCAGAGGTCGGCCAGACGCGCCAGCTCCTCCCGGATCTCCCCTTCTTCGGTCTCCTTCACAGCCTTCTGGAAGCTCTCCAGCACCGTGCGCTCCATGTGGGCGCGGGCCAAGGCCACCAGGTGATCCTGGCACTCGTTCATGGCGGCGAAGGAGTCCATGCCGTCGTCGACCCGGGCCTTGAGGCGCCGGGCCACCGAGTGGAGGAGCCGGTCCTCGCGGAAGTGGAAGGCGGCCAGGTGGGTCTCCGGATCCCGGAGGTGCTCCTCCCCGGTACGCCGACTCCGGATCGGATTTCGGCGGGTGGCCTCGGATCCGGCCCGGTCCGCCAGGAACCGGAGGGTGCCCCAGAACCGGAGGTCTCCCATCTCGTCGCGGAAGCGGGTCAGGAGCCCCCGGGCCACGAGCTGGAGGAGGACCACGTTGGCCCCCTCGAAGGTGGTGAAGACGTCGGTGTCGTCGCGGAGAACCCCGAACCGGTTCTCGGCCAGGTAGCCCCGACCTCCACACGCCTCCCGGCAGAGCTGGATCGTTTCCTGGGCGTGGCGGGAGGCCAGGGCCTTGAGGCCCGCCGAGTGGGCCTCCACCCGGCCCCTGGCCTCGTCGGACTCCGCCTCCCCGTAGTCCCGGATGAGGTCCCGGATCGCGAAGTGGAGGCCGTAGCTGGCGGCGACCCTCGGGAGTAGGGCCCGCTGCTGGGTCCGGTAATCCAGGATGGGCACCTCGGGGCGACCCGAGGGCCCGAACTGGCGGCGCTGCTCCGAGTACCGGACGGCGATGGTGAGTGCGGTCTTGGAGGCCGACACCGAGGCGGCGGCGATGGAGATCCGTCCGGTGACCAGCGTGCCCAGCATGGTGAAGAACCGCTTCCCGTCGGACGCGATGGGGCTCGTGTACCGGCCCTCCGGGGTCACGTCGGCGAATCGGTTCAGGAGGTTCTCCCGGGGGATCCGGACGCGGTCGAAGGAGAGCCGGCCGTTGTCCACCCCCTGGAGCCCGATCTTGTCCCCGCAGTCCTCGATCTCCACGCCGGGGAGCGGATTGCCCTCGTCGTCGCGGATCGGAACCAGGAGGGCATGGACGCCGTGCTCCTCCTCCTCCACCTCGAGCTGGGCGAAGACGGTGGCCATCCGGCCGTGGAGGGCCGCGTTCCCCAGCCAGTCCTTCCGGGCTCCGGGGTGTGGGGTGTGGATCTCGAACTCCCCGGAGTCGGGCAGGTAGCGGGCCAGGGTCTCCACCTCCCGGACGTTGGAGCCGTGGTTCCGCTCCGTCATGGCGTAGCAGCCCAGGAGGTCGGCGCGCCCCACCGCCGCCAGGTAGGGCTCGTGATGGCGAGCGGTGCCGAGCTGGAGGATGCTTCCCCCGAAGAGACCGAACTGGACTCCGAACTTGACCAGCACGCTCAGATCTCCGTAGGCCAGCATCTCGAACGCCAGGATGGAGGCGGGGATGTCCCCCTCGCCCCCGTAGGCCTCGGGCAGGCCGGTGCGTCCAAGCCCCTCCTCGGCCAGCCGCTGCACGGCGACGAGGACCCGCTCCCGGTATTCCGCCGCCGGCAAGCCCTGGGGAATGCGCAACTCCGGCTCCCGGAGCACGGACAGAACCCGCTCCCGGATCTCGGCGCTGCCCGCCTCCAGCCGACGGGTCATGGCCGATACGGAGAACGGTGAGCTGGGGAAGAGGGGCCGAGGGTCCTTCGCCTCGTCGTCCGACTCCAGAGCCCTCTCGGTACCGGGAGGGTGCTGGAGAAGCTCCCTGGCGGCCTCATCTCCCAGAACACCCAGGAGCTCCTCCAGCCCCTCCAGGGTCCGGAGACCCTCGGCCGTGCCCCACCGGTCTGGACCGTCAGTTCGGAGTCGGGCCATGGCCACCCCCAGCCGAGCCAGCGAGCGACGCTCTCCCCTGGGGATCCGGGCCGCCTCGTCCCGGATCCGCTCCCGGAGCCGGGAGATCTCCTCTCCGCCGGGTGGGTCGTCGGGGTTCAGCCATCCCTCCAGCGCCGTCCGCGCCCTGGGAGAGAGCTCTCCGACCTCGATCATCCGCTCCCGAATCGCCTGCAGTTCGGTAGGGTCCAGGATCCCGTCGGACCAGGCCACATAGATCAGGGGCAGGAGGGGAAGAAGGTCGTTGGCGTCGTCAGGAATCGAGCGGAGGCTTCGGATCGGGGACGAGGGCACGGGGGCTCCTGGCTGAGTCTGGGAGGGGGCGGTCCGGGCAGACGGGCCCGCTTCAGCCAGGGAATGGGGTCCGAAGGGGTCGGTGCACGGCCATCTGGAGGTACCATGCCCTCGGAGGGATTGTTTCGGTTCCTCGACGGCCCTTGAAGCCTGCCGTGCTACTTGACCCGTCCTGCTCGCTCGGTCACCATGTGAGGTCGAAGCCCGTTCCCCTCGGACCCGTCAGGACGGAAACGCATGGATGATGTCCCTCCCCTCGTTGGTGTGATCATGGGCTCCCGATCGGACTGGGATACCATGACCCACGCGGTCGAGACGCTGAAGTCCCTACAGGTACCCCACGAGGTACGGGTCGTGTCGGCCCATCGGACTCCCGAACTCCTCTTCGAGTACGCAGGTGAGGCCGAGGCGCGCGGACTCCAGGTCATCATCGCAGGCGCCGGAGGGGCGGCCCACCTTCCCGGCATGGTGGCGGCCCGGACCGTCCTGCCCGTGCTGGGCGTGCCCGTGAAGAGCCGAGCCCTCAAGGGGATGGATTCCCTCCTCTCCATCGTCCAGATGCCCGCCGGCGTGCCGGTGGGATCCCTGGCCATCGGTCGATCCGGGGCGATCAACGCCGCCCTTCTGGCGGCGGCGATCCTGGGGGAGGCCCATCCGGAGATCCGGGAGGCGCTGAGGGGCTACCGGGAGGCTCGAACTGAAGCGGTGCTGCGGGATCCCGATCCCAGGCTTCTCCCCCAATGACCGGCGCCCCACCGCCGGCCCCTCTGCCGTCCGACGGGCTGGGACCGCTCGTGGCCATCGTCGGGGGAGGGCAGCTGGGTCGGATGATGGCGCTGGCCGGACGGCCGCTGGGCCTACGCTTCCGCTTCCTAGAGCCCAAGGAGAACCCACCGGTCACCGAGTTGGGCACGGTGATCCAGGCGCCCTACGACGACCCTGAGGGGTTGGATGCCCTGGTCGACGGGGCGGCGGTCGTCACCTACGAGTTCGAGAACGTGCCGGTGGAGGCGGCCCGACGATTGGCCCGCTCCGCCCCGGTCTTCCCGCCTCCGGCGGCGCTGGCCATGGCGCAGGATCGCCTCGTCGAGAAGGAGAGCTTCCGTGAGTTGGGCATCGATACGGCTCCCTTCCGGCCCGTGTCGAGTCGGGGGGAGCTCCAGGAGGCCCTGGAGGCCCTGGGTACCCCCGCCGTGCTCAAGACCCGACGCTTCGGCTACGACGGGAAGGGGCAGGCGGTGATCCGGGAGATGGGAGACGCCGACGGGGCCTGGGACGAACTGGGCGGGCGATCCCTGATCCTCGAGGGATTCGTGGAGTTCGACAGGGAGTTGTCGATCCTGGCCGTGAGGGGCCGGGACGGCGAGGTCCGAGACTACCCTCTGGTGGAGAATCAGCACAGCGAGGGGATCCTCGTCCGGTCCACCGTGCCGGCCAGCGGGGTCGATGAGGAGCTTCAGTGGGGGGCCAGGGAACTGGTCGAGCGCGTCCTGACCAAGCTAGACTACGTCGGGGTCCTGGCCGTGGAGCTCTTCCAGGTCGGCCACCGGCTCCTTGCCAATGAAATGGCGCCCCGGGTCCACAACTCGGGCCACTGGACCCAGGATGGAGCCTGGACGTCCCAGTTCGAAAACCATCTGAGAGCGGTGGTGGGGCTGCCTCTGGGGCCCACGGGGATCCGGGGACGAGGCGCCGCGATGCTCAACCTCTTGGGTTCACCCCCGGACCGGGGGACGTTGGCGGCGCTGCCCGGGGTCTGTCTCCACCTCTACGACAAGACGCCTCGACCGGGACGCAAGATCGGCCACATCAACGTCGTGTCCGCGGGGGGAGCGGGGCCCGACGGCCCAGGCGAGGAGGACAGCCCAGAGTCCCTGGAGGCAAGGATTCAGGAAGTGATCCGAGTCCTGGATGCAGGAGTCTGAACGCCCGTCAGGCCGCCACGCAGGTGTCGCAGAGTCCGTACAGGACGAACTCGTGGTTCTCGAGTTGGAAGCCCTGGGGGGTCACCTCTTCGAGGTTTCCGGGGCAGCCGTCCACTTCGTAGACCCGGTCACAGTCCCTACAGTGGAAGTGGTGGTGGTGCCCCTTGCCGGCGACTTCATAGCGGGCCGGTTCCCCGGGGAGCTCCACTGCCTCCAACCAACCGCTGTCCTGGAGGGTGCGGAGATTGCGGTAGACGGTGGCGATGCCCAGGCTTTCCACGTGTTCCTGGGCCAGGGCCAGCAGCTCCTGGGGACTGAGTGGATGTCCGGCCTCCTTGAAGGCCTTCCGGATCGCCCTGCGCTGCTGGGTGTCACGCTGCATTCCCATCGTCCTCCGGGGTTTCAGAGATGTCATCCGATCCGTTCCGGGCCGGGCCACCGTTCGATCTTCGTGTGGTGCCCCGATCAGGATTCGGTTCAGGTCACGTTGGAGGGCGCCTCCGAGGGGGCGGCCCGGGAAGGCGCAACACCTGCCGAAAGGGAAGAGGCCTCGGACTCCTCGAGAGCGCAAGTTGCGCACGCCCCGGATTCTGACCCGCAGTGGAGCCGCGAGTTCCACACCAGACCCGTCGCTACGGTCAACGATGCGAGGACCGTGGTGAGATCTTCGGGCACAGGGTAGAAGAGGTGCAGCAGGGACGCGCACCACGCCAGGAGTCCGATCCCGATCAGGAGGAACGGACTCCAGCGCCCATGGATCCGAACACCCCACACCAGCGCGACCCCCACCACCACGGTGGTGGCCGCCAGGAGGATCCACTCCAGGATCGGGGCCGGTGCAAAGGCCGGCGCCGTGACCACCAGGATGGGAGTCACGGCACAGTGCACGGCGCACGCGAGAGGGGCGAGGGAGGCCCAACCCCAGGGGTGCTGAAACAACCGTTTCATCGAGACGCCCTTCGGGAAACGGCCGAGCCACCGATCTGAAGGTCCTGGCCCGGCGCTTAAACGATAAGTGAATATCGTTCTCGGTCCTTGAGGGGTCAAGCCCCGGTGACCCCTTTTCGCTCATCGATCGAATCGATAGATTTACTTTAGCCGATTGTAGCCTTCGGCCAAATCCATCCATACGTGGGCCCGTCCTCGTTCGTAGGGGCTGGGCCCGGTTTTTTTCTGCGTATCCCCGGAGAGGCCCCCATGTTGGACGAGATCAAAGAACGCCTTGAGGCGGAGATCGAAAAGCTCAGTCATGAGCTCAACGTCGAGCTGCCCGACCGGATCTCCAAGGCCGTGGAGTTGGGCGACCTCAAGGAGAACGCTGAGTACAAGTCCGCCTTGGAGCGTCAGCAATTCGTCCAGGCCCGGATCGAGCACCTGTCGAGCCGCCTCTCCGAGCTCTCCAAGATCGATGTGACCTCCATGCCGGCGGACAGGGTCGGGTTCGGGTCCCGGGTGACCATTCTGGTGAAGGGCATGGACGAGGAAATGACCTTCACCCTGGTGGCGGGGGATTTCATGGACCTGGACGGCGGACAGGTCTCCATGGCCTCGCCGATCGGAAAAGGGCTCAAGGGCGCCCGAAAGGGCGAGGAGGTCACGATCCAGCTCCCGGTGGGTGAACGCGTCTACGAAGTGAAGGAACTGGTGACGTTACCCCAGCAGTTGGGCGTGGCGGACGAGGACTGACTTCGCGGCACGCTCTCAGGGGCTGGTCCGGGGTCGCGCGGGCGTCAGGACGGACGGTGGCCTTCTGAGCGGGAGGGTGAACCGGTGGGGCAGGTCGGGGTAACCGAATGCGACTCCTCCCCATCCGGGCCTGATCCGGCCATCTGGGACTCCTGTGTTCCTCCTCCGTCGCCCAACGCGGCCGGGAGAGGGGGTCCATCTTCCTTCGCCCATGCCCGCCATCCATCCGTCCGATCCCGTCCTCCGACTCCATTCGGTCACCCGATCCTTTCGCGAGGGTGACCAGCTCCGTTCCGTCCTGAGGGACGCGGAGCTCTCCGTTGAACGGGGGGAGTTCGTTGCCCTCCTGGGTCCCTCCGGCTCCGGAAAATCCACACTCCTGAACCTGGTCAGCGGCATCGATCATCCCGATGCGGGGCGGATCGAGGTGGCGGGGGTGCCCCTTCACGACCTCTCCGAGAAGGAGCGGACCCTCTTCCGCCGGGACCGGATCGGGTTCGTCTTTCAGTTCTACAACCTCATTCCCACCCTGACGGTCCTGGAGAACCTCCTGCTTCCGCTGGAGCTGAAGGGGGCGGTGCAGTCCGGAGATCGGGATCGGGCCCGCGGTCTGCTGGCCCGGGTGGGGCTCGGCGACCGGGCGGGAGCCTGGCCCGATCGCCTCTCGGGAGGCGAGCAGCAGCGGATCGCCGTGGCCCGGGCCCTCGTCCACCGTCCGGAGCTGGTCCTGGCCGATGAGCCCACCGGAAATCTCGACGAGGAGACCGGGGCCCGGATTCTGGACCTCCTGGACGACCTGCTTCGCGACTCCGGCACGACGCTGCTCTGCGTGACCCATTCCCGGGAAGTGGCGGCTCGGATGGACCGAATCCTGACCCTCAAGGAAGGCCGGGTCCATGCCGTGCCCCGGGCCGACTTCATGGAGGTCGGCGGCCTCGCGGGAGACCGGCGATGAGGGGGCGCGGGAACTTCCGCGGTGGACCGCTTCTGCGCGCGGGCCGCCGCCACCTGACCCGACATCCCTGGCAACTCGGATTGTCCATTCTGGGGGTGGCGCTGGGGGTGGCCGTCATGGTGGCCATGGATCTGGCCATCCAGTCGTCCCGGGAAGCCTTCCGGATCTCGTCGGAGACGGTCACCGGTCGGGCCACCCACCAGGTGCTCGGCTCCGTGTCCGGCCTTCCCGACAGCCTGGTGGCCCAGCTCCGGGTGGAGGGGGGCGTCCGGGCGGCGGCGCCGGTGGTGGAGGGATACGTCACCTCGGGGCTCCTCCCGGAGAGGCCCCTGCGTCTCCTGGGGGTGGACCCCTTTTCCGAAGGACCCTTCAGGCCCTGGCTCGCCGGAGGACCCGGCACCGATCTGGATGGGACGCTCCTCATGACTCGTTCCGGAGCGGTCTTCGTGAGCCGGGAGACGGCCGAGGCCGCCGGAGTCGGCGAGGGCGACCCCCTTTCGATCCAGCTGGGTGGCGAGGTCTTCGACCTCGAGGTGGTGGGAATCCTGGATCCCCAGGATCGCGCCAGCCGCATGGGACTTCGGGATCTCCTGGTGGTGGATCTGGCCGAGGCTCAGGACCGCCTGGACAGGGGTTCCCGACTGGACCGGATCGATCTCATCCTCCCCGATGGTGCGGCGGGAGACCGGATTGAGGAGGGGGTCCGGGGACTTCTGCCCCCGGGCACGCGCCTGGATCCCGCCGGCTCGCGAGAGGCGACCATGGCCGAGATGATCCGGGCCTTCGACCTGAACCTGACCGCGCTGAGCCTCCTCTCGCTCGTCTTCGGCGTTTTCCTGATCTACAACACCATGACCTTCTCGGTCGTGCAGCGGCGGGGCTCGCTCGGCACCTTTCGAGCACTGGGGGCGACCCGGGGTCAGGTCGTGGGAAGCGTGTTGTCCGAGGCGGCACTCCTGGGGGTGGTGGGGTCGGCGCTGGGGGTGCTGGCGGGGATCTTCCTGGGCCGGGGGCTGGTGCGTCTCGTCACCCGGACCATCAACGACCTCTACTTCGTGGTGTCCGTCGAGGGGTTGGCCCTCCCCCCCGAGATCCTTCTCAAGGGAGGCGCGCTGGGGATCGCCGCCACCCTCCTGGCCGCCCTCCCCCCTGCATGGGAGGCGGGGTCGGCCTCTCCGCGGGAGGCCATGAGTCGCTCGTCGGTGGAGGGAAGGGCGCGGAGGGCGGTGCCTCGGGCCGCCGCCCTGGGGGTCGTCCTCAGCGCCGGGGGAGTGGGGCTCCTCCTCGTACCCACGCTGGCGCTGACACCGGCCTTCGCCGGTCTCTTCGCCATCATCCTGGGGATGGCGCTCCTGACCCCGCTGGCCACCGTGGCCATGGTGGGGGTGCTGCGGCCCGTGGCGGGACGGGTGGCAGGAATCCTGGGCGCCATGGCCGCGAGGGGCGTGGTGACCGCGCTCTCCCGCACTGCGCCTGCAGTGGCGGCGCTCGTGATTGCGGTCTCCGTGACCGTGGGGCTGGGAATCATGATCCAGAGCTTCCGTGGGAGTGTGGTGACCTGGCTCGACGCGACCCTTCAGGCAGACCTCTACGTCTCGACCCCGTCCGCGGTCTCGGCCCGAGCCGATGGAGAGCTTCCACCTCACCTGGCCGACGCCGCGCGCGGGGTGGCCGGGGTGATCGGGGTCAGCACGTACCGCGGGCTCGATCTCATCACGGACTACGGGATGACCCGGGTGGTCGCTCTGGAGCTGGATCCCAGGGGAGAATCCGGGATCGACATCATGGAGTCCCGGATGGGCGCGGATCGCCTCTTCGCCGGGTTCCGCGACGGCGAGGGGGTCCTGGCCTCCGAACCCTTCGCCTACCGCCACGGTCTCTCCCCGGGTGACACCGTGCGGCTGGTGGGAGAGGGGGGCACCCTGGCCCGGCCGGTCCTGGGGGTGTTTCGGGACTACGGGAGCGAGACCGGTACCCTCATGATGAGTCGATCCCTCTACGACCGGTACTGGGATGACTCCGGCGTCACGTCCCTCGGGGTCTTCCTGGAGGAAGGGGTGGCCGGAGACCCCGTGGCCGAGGCAATCCAGCAGGCGGCCGGCGCCACCTCTCCGGTCCTGGTGCGCTCGAACCGGGAGCTCCGGGAGATCTCCCTCGAGGTGTTCGACCGAACCTTCGCCATTACCAGGGTTCTCCGGCTCCTGGCCTTCGGGGTTGCCTTCATCGCGGTCCTGTCGGCTCTCATGGCGCTCCAGCTGGAGCGGCGTCGGGAGCTGGGCGTCCTTCGGGCGAACGGGATGACGCCTGGACAGAACTGGGGTCTCGTCACCTCCCAGACCGGGATCATGGGGCTGGTGGCGGGTGCGTTGGCCATTCCCGTGGGGCTGGTCCTTGCCGTCGTCATGATCTTCGTGGTGAACCGGCGTTCCTTCGGCTGGACCCTCGAGATGACGGTGGGGCCCTGGCTCCTGGTCCAGGCGGTCGGCCTGGCGCTGGCGGGGGCGCTGCTGGCCGGGATCTACCCCTCCTGGCGAATGGCCCGCACGTCACCGGCGGAAGCCGTGAGGGGGGAGTGAGATGAAGCGACGCTTCCGACGCACTGGATTGGCCCTGGCGCTCCTGGGCCTGGCCCTCCTTGCAGGGTGGGGCTTATGGGCGCTCCTGGCCGACTCGGACGGAGGACAGGTTCAGGCGACCCTCTCGGCGGTGGGAGCCATCGCCGGCTCGGATACGGCGGGGTACGCCCGAGCCACGGCTCCCCGTCCCTTCGAGTTCCCCAGGGACCACGGTCCCCACCCCGAGTACCGAACCGAGTGGTGGTACCTCACGGGAAATCTGGACGGACCGCAGGGACGTCGGTTGGCCTATCAGTTGACCTTCTTCCGGAACTCCCTGGCTCCGGAACCGGCGGGCCGAGCCTCGAACTGGGACACGAACCAGTTCTGGATGGCCCACCTGGCCGTCACCGATGTGGAGGGAGACCGTCACTTCGTCTCCGAGCGCCTGGCGCGGGGTGCGGTGGGGTTGGCCGGGGGACGGGCGTCGCCCTTTCGAGTCTGGCTCGAAGACTGGGAGATGCGCTGGACGGGGTCCGAGGAGCTCGATGCGGGTCCGGCTCCGGGGCTCTTCCCACTGGAGCTTCGCGCGCTGGAGGAGGACTGGGGAATCGAGCTCGTCCTAGAGGCGGGAAAGCCTCCCGTCTTCCAGGGGGAGGAGGGGTGGAGTCAGAAGGGATCCGAGCCGGGCAACGCATCCTACTACGTCTCCTTCACCCGGATGCCGACCCGAGGGCGAATCCACCTGGGGGGAGAGCCCGTAGAGGTGGAGGGGGAGTCGTGGATGGACCGGGAGTGGAGCACCTCGGCGCTGGATGAGATCCACCTGGGATGGGACTGGTTCTCGCTCCAGCTCGACGACGAGCGAGAGATCATGTTCTTCGAACTTCGCCGGGAGGATGGAGAGCCCGAAACGCTGAACCACGGGACCCTGGTAGCCCCCGACGGCTCGTACCGGCCACTCCACTACGACGAGGTCGAGATCGACGTACTGGGCCGTTGGAGGAGCCCGCTGGACGGAGCCGAGTACCCCTCCGGCTGGCGATTCCGGATTCCTGGCGAGGGCGTGGACCTGGAGGTCTTCCCCGTCCTGGAGGACCAGGAAATGAACGTTTCAGTGCGCTACTGGGAGGGAGCCGTCGATGTGTCGGGGAAGGGGGTGGACGGGCCCGTTGCGGGTCGAGGTTTCGTAGAACTCACCGGATACGGCGAAACGCCGGCGGTGGAGGGAGGGAGTCGCGGGCAGCGTTGAACAGAAGAGATACAGGGGGCCTCCGACCTCTCACGTTGGCGGCGACCGCCATAGTTCGTATCTTGCAGTGAGAAACCGGAGCGGACGGCATCGTCGCCGCTCCCCCATGTTACGGGAGACACCTTGGGTAGAATCCTGGTCATCGACGACGACCCGAATCTCCGCCGCACGATGCGGAAGATCCTGGAGCGGGAAGGCCATGCGGTCCAGGAAGCCGAGAACGGACTCACCGGTATCCGTATCGTCGAGGAAGAGCCCCCCGATCTGGTGGTGACGGATCTCCTGATGCCGGAGAAGGAGGGGATCGAGACCATCGTGGAGCTTCGGGAGCGCTTTCCGTCGATCGGGATCGTGGCGGTGTCCGGAGCCGGGGGCGTGACCGACCGGGGACCCCTCATCGACGCCGAGCTCTTCGGCGCGGACGCCGCTCTCTCGAAGCCCTTCTCCATCGAAGAGTTCATCGCCGCCATCGATCGGGTGCTTCGAGGCGACTGAGGAGGTCAGCCCTTCGAACCCAGGGCCGCCACGCCCCCTCCCGCCTCCACCGACCGTACGACCTCCCGCAGGGCACGGATCCCCTCGATCAGCCTGGGCCCCGGCCGTCCCAGATAGGCTTCGGGCACGCAGAAGACGTTGCGGTTGCGGATCGCAGGTGTGTGCTGGAAGGCCGGGTTCCGGTAGACCACGTCGGGCCGGTACTTCGCGGGATCGACTCCGCACCATGAGAGGATGATGGCGTCAGGCGCCATGGCGGCCACCTCCTCATCCTCCAGTGGACGGCTGGGGCGGCGCTCGCTCGAGAGGGGGTTGCGGCCTCCGGCACGGTGGATCAGGGGGTCGACCCAGCTCTGGCCGCACGGCGCGATCACCGGTTTGGGCCACCACTGGATGAGGAGCGAGGGCCCTCGGGGCGTGAGCTCACCCTGCTCCGGAGACTCGCCCGTGCCCTCCGACTCCTCGGAGCTCTCCAGGTCTCCCAGCTCCCGGCGCATCTCCTCGACCAGGCGTCGGGCCCGGTCACGAACGCCGGCGACGCCTCCTTCCTCCAGCCGCCGCGCGATGGTTTCCACATTCCGGTAGACGTCCGGGAGCGAGGTCGGCGCCAGGGTGAGGTGTGGCAGTCCGGCCGCCTCCACCCCTTCCACCACCGTCTCGTGCCCCGGAACGGTGAGTGAGGCCAGAACGAGGTCGGGCTCCAGGGCGACAACCTGCTCCATGTCGATCTCCAGATCCGGACCCACCCGGGGAAGCCCTTCGAGGTCCGAGGGCGGATGATCGGAGTGATCATCCACCCCCACCAGGAGATGAGCACAGCCAAGGGCCGCCAGGATCTCGGTGTTGGAACAGGCGAGGGATACGATGCGCATGGAAGGAAAGATAGTCCGGAGACCGGGTCGGGTTCCAGGCCTCCCTCCGGATCCCGATTCGGGCCCTCGGGTAGGCTCATCCTCTGCCCCAGGGGTCGTTACCGCTTCGTACGGATCCCTGATGTCGATCATGCCCCCGATGGCAGGTCGTCGATGGAGCCCTTGAACACGCCGTCGACCCTGTCCAATCCACTCCCGAGACCCAAGGACACTTCCCATGGCCCGGACCCCCTCCACCATGCTCCCGTTGGGGACCGAAGCACCCCATTTTTCCCTTCCCGACACCAACGGAAAGACGGTGTCCACCCATGACTTCGACGGCTCCAGGGGTCTCCTGGTGGCCTTCATTTGCAACCACTGCCCCTTCGTGAAACACATCCGGGAGGGGTTGGCCGAGTTCGGCCGGGACTACCTGAAGCGAGGGCTTGGGGTGGTGGCCATCAACTCCAACGACATAGACCGCTATCCCGCGGATTCACCGGAGATGATGGCTCGGGAGGTCGAGGAGGCCGGGTATCCCTTCCCCTATCTCTACGATGAGTCCCAGCAAGTGGCCGCCGCGTATCGTGCGGCCTGCACTCCCGATTTCTTCCTCTTCGACGAGGACGGGAAGCTGGTGTATCGGGGTCAGTTCGATGGGAGCCGGCCCGGAAACGATGTTCCGGTCACCGGCGAGGATCTGAGGGCCGCGGCAGACGCGGTACTGGAGGGACGCCCCGTATCCGAGGATCAGACGCCGTCGCTGGGCTGCAACATCAAGTGGAAGCCGGGGAATACTCCCGCCTACGCGAAGGGGCCATAATAGAGTGACCCCCGACGAGCCGAAGCTCGCCGGGGGCCGCCCGTCACGCCGTCCAGCCTGACGCGATCGCTCACGCAGGGCTTGAACAGCAGCTAGCGATCCGTTGGCCGGTCAGAGGCCACAACGGCGACCGCTTGCCCATGTCAGGCTGGGTTGGCTACTGGAACAAGACAAGGGATCACCTCCTTATTTCGGGACGACTTCGGGCGTAGCGCCAGCGGGCTCTCGGCCCGCGGTCCGATTCAAGGAGAAGCGTCCTCGCCTCGCCTCACCGGCCCAGCTCCCAGAAGGGAACGCCCTCAATCTACGGGAGGCCGGGGCCGCCCGTAAAGGGGTCACTCCAGTTCGACCGAAACTGTCCGGCTCATGCCGCCCGAAAGGCCCGCACCACGAGCCATCCGCTCACGACCAGGGCGACGGTGATCCAGAGCACTCCCCAGACCACGGTGGGAACCCCGGTAAGCTGGGCCAGCATGTAGGCGTCCGAAGGCAGGTGGGGGCGATCCAGGACGTCGGACTTGATGTCCAGGACCGCGTAGAGGCAGCTCGTCAGGCCCAGGCCGGTGAGAAGCAGCCGGTTTCCCCGATCCGCGAGGTACCGAGCGGCGAGCAGGAGGAAGGCTCCGAAGGCCACGCCGAAGAGGATGCCGAAGGCGCTCCGGACGAACAGGGTCGTGAGCACCACGACCAGCACCCCGATCGTCCCGGTGACGCGGTGGACTCGTCGTCCGGCTCGCCGCCCCATCTCCAGGATCAGGCCTCCCCAGGCCAGGCTGCCCAGGTATCCGGCCGAAAGGGTGATGAAGGCGTTGCCACCGGGGCAGTAGCAGGCCCCTCCCAGCCGCGGGTTCAGGGTGATGCGCTGAATCGACCCTCCGGTAGCCACGGCGGCGATACCGTGGCTGATCTCATGGAGAAAGACCACGAAGACCTGGATCGGGTACACCACCGGGGTATTCCAGAATATCCAGAGCGCCACGAAGTAGAGGAAGAAGCCCGTGAGGAAGAGGGCTCTCCGTCGGGTTCGGGGTCGCACGCCCAGCTCCTTCAGCCTTCGCCCGGTTGCTGGATGGGATAGGCGCGGTCCAGCGTCGGTCCCCTCCGGTCCACCTCGTCCCGGACCAGCCCCACGTTCTGTCCCGTGCGGGTCAACCCGTCCAATGCCCGCTCCCGAAGCTGGCCCAGGGGGAGATCGGGTTCGAATCGGAAGATGGCGGCCCACCCGTCCACCGTCCGTGTCCACTCCCGTTCGATCCTGGCTATGGTCGCTTCCGGGAGCTCGAGATCTCGACTACGAGCTTCCTGCAGAAGGCGCGAGGTCAGCGCCGCATCCAGGACCCCAGTGGTCAGGGTCGCCTCGTCGCCGTCCTCGATTCGCCGCACGGTGTCGGCCCTCAGTGCGGGGAGAACGTCCCGGAACTCCCCTCCGGTCAGCTCTCCCCCCTCCCACCGAGCCAGGACCACCTCGGGGGAGTCGGGCAGCTCCGGCTTCTCACCGAGCTCCAGCTGGATCGTGCCGCGCTGATCGTCCATCCACTCCTCCCATCTCGTGCGCCCACCGATCATGGCTGCGACCTCCGATACGACCCGCTCCCGGGCCTCGGCAAAGGGCACTTCCCGTCGGGCCTCGAGCTTGAGGACGTGGAACCCGTACTCCGTCTCGACGACCGGGCTCACCTCTCCCTCCTCCAGGGCCAGGGCCGCCTCCCAGAACTCGGAGACCCAGGTCCCCTCCCGCCCCGGTTCCAGGAGACCGCCTCGGGCCTCGGCTCCAGGCTCCTCCGACACCTCGCCGGCGAGCTCCGGAAAGGGCTCTCCGGCGAGGGTTCGCTCCCGGCCCTCCTCAGCCCGGGCGCGGGCGCGGTCCCGTTCCTCGTCGGGGCGCCAGCGCTCCGCCAGGATCACGAGGTGTCGAACTTCGAGCTCCCATTCGGGGCGAGCCTGGTACTGTGCCTCCAGGACCTCCTCGTCGACATCTTCCCATTCCAGGATCAACTCGTCGCGCAGCCGCTCCACGAGCGCTTCCCGCCTCCGCAGTTCCAGAAGAGGTTCGCCCAGGTGGAGGATCTCTCCGTTTCGCACGGCCAATCCCACGGCCCCGATCCGGGCGAGACGCTCCAACTGGGTCTGGGGGAGGGTTCGAACCTCCTCGGCCGTAAACTCGAGTTCGCCCACGGCAAGCCCCACCCTCTCCTCGGCGCAGCCCGCCAGGCCGAGGACGAGGGTCGTCGACAGGAACGCGGTGTGAGCCGCCCTGTGAACGCGGCGCGAGGGACGGGTGTCCGACTCCATGGATGGGGACTTGGAAGGCTCTTGAAGCATGAATCTATGGGACGCAGAAAAGATCGGATGGATGGAGGACTCGGCTCTCTTCAAGGTCGGGGCACCGGGAAATCAAGGCAACGGGAAGGACGAAGCCGGTTGGGGAAACGTCAGCGATCCGTGACCGACCGTGAAGCCTTGAACGGCGCGCCAATCAAGGAGGATCGGAGGTTCATTCTCGGCGTTTTGCCCTGGAAACGGTATGCATTAACGGCATGTTAACACCCTTACGCCTATGAATGTCCACATCAATTTCTTCACCGACGCGCGGTGGGCCGAGAACGACCCCCCTGGGAGACGAAACTCCCGATTTTTTTAGAGCCGACCGCGATGCAACCACAGTCTATTCTCACCTCTGGCATCGCCCACCGGTCGGACGTTTGGCGTCCTACCTTTCGCCTGAGACGGACTGCCGCGCGTCGGCACCCTTCCTCTCTCGTGTTCAGGACCTCTCGCGTTCAGAAGCGGACGTCGGGCCAGAGAAGCAGATTCCGAACCTGGCCGGGTCCATGGTCCTGGGCCGCCCCATGAAATCCTTCAAACTGAAGCGTCACACGCCAGCGTTGCGGTTCCGAGGTGGAAAGTCGAACCGGGGTCCGGCCCGCCTCTCGCCGATCCATATAGATGACGCCCGTGCCATCAGGGAGGAGGGCGAGAGCCACGTGGGTGGTGCGCGGCGCTTCCCGTGAATCCGAGGGGGTCCCATCCTGCTGGGCCGACGCCACGGCCTCCCGGTCCGGAGGCTGAGGTAGTTCCACTCGCAATGACGGGAACGCCGGATGGTACTCCAGCGCCGCTCGGGCCGGAGGCCAGGGGAACTCCGCCGTCGAGGCGGGGCCGGTGAGCCTGAGGCAGAGTCCCCCTCCGTCCGGAGGCTGAGAGGTACTTGTCTCATGGGCCGGGGTCAGGCAGAGGCGGAGGGTGCCCCCGAACTCCGGGCGCACGATCTCCGCCTCCAGGGTAGCCCCGGAGGAGAGATCGAAATCCTCCACGGACCTCCACACGCTCGCCGACAGAAGTGGGCCCGCTTCCGTCCCTTCACCCGTTGGGGGTGACCCGAGCCCACCGTCTCCTTCTGCGGAGGGGCCGGGGGCGGGAGAGGGAGGAGCGGCCTCCCACAGGGCCTCGTCATCAGGTGGGGATTCGGCGGAGAGTAGAACGGGAGGGCGCGAGCCCTCGCGGACCTCGACCCGCAGCGAGTCGGTGAGCCACCCATCGAAGGTGGCAAAGAGCAGGGTCTCCCCCGGCTGGTTGGCCATGACCCGGCCGGTGGGGGTCACCGAGGCCACCTGGGGGGACTGGCTGGACCACTCCACCGGAGCCCGGGAAGTCGAGCCGTCGGAGTGGACGACCCGTGCCCGCGCCCAGCTCCGTTCCCCCCATTCCAGCGTCATGGGGCCGTCCTGCTCCACGACCACGGAGGCCGGGATGGCGGGCGGATGCTCCCATTCCCAGTGCAAACCTCGGACACGGTGGGGATCGGGAACCGGGACGGTGTACGCCGCCCCGGTGAGCAGGTCCAGGAGGCGGAGGGTCAGCTCTCCTCCAGCCGCCACCATGGCGGCTCCGTACCTTCCGTTCGGGGCGCAGGTCAGCACGGATCCGGGTACCCCCTCCGAATTGAGTTCCTCGGCCTCACCGTCCGGTGTCCAGACGACGAGTCTGGACACCCCGTCGGTTTCGACAGAGAGAAAGAGCTTGGGAGGATTCGCCCCATCACACCATGCGGCCCCGTGGACCCGGTCCCAGACTCGGGTGTCGATGCGTTCTCCCCCTGGGTGGATCACATCGGCCTGGGTGCCTCCCTCGGGGTGGGAGTGGAGTTCGAGGGTGCGGGCCCCGTGTCTGGAGGTCGTCGGCAGGACGAGCCGTCCTCCGGTCCCGTGGAAGTCCGATCCGACAGGTGAGATCGAGGAAGGCATACGAGTGCCCGAGGGCCGAAATCTCCATCCGCCGACGGGATTCGATACGGGCGACCTGGCTTCCAGGACGGAGTCGGAACCGATCAGGACCAGGAGCGGGCCCCCTCCCAGGGGGGGAGCACTGGGAAGGGGACCGTCGCGGAGCACGTATACCGCAGCTCCCACGATGAGCAGGAGGAGCGAGGCGACCACCGCTGAGCGGAAGAAGGACCAGGTGGCGCCGCCCCCGGTGGTGAGGCCGACGTGGAGCTGATACCTGCGAGCGACGGCCGCCCGGAGTTCGTCGTGGGCGAAGGCCAGCTTCTCCCCTGATTCCCACTGGACGATCCGGCGCTGGAGCAGCTCGCTTACCCCATCGGTCAGGTCCCCCTGGCTCAGCCCTGTGCGGCTCGCGATGACCCGGGGAGCCACGGAGTGGCGGGTTCGGGCGAGATGGGCCGCCACCAGCGACCCCTGCTGGGAGAGCTGATCCAGCTGGCGATCTATGATCTCGCGCAGGCTGTCCGGGAGGGGGAGTTCTCCCTGGATCTTCTCGGGGTGCAACCGCCAGTGCTCCTCCTCCTCCGTTACGATCCCCTGATCCCGGAGCACCTTGAGGAGCTCCATCACAAAGAGGGGGTTGCCTCGGCTGGACCGGATGATCCGATCGATGATCCGCTTCAGTTCCCGCTCCTCGGGGGCCCGGAGACTTCGGAGAAGGAGCGTCCGGGTCTCTTCGGTGGAGAGGGCCTCCAGGTCCACCCGGACCGAACCTTCGCCGCGCGCCAGGATGTTGAGGGTCTTGCCGATCCGCGGAGAGACCTCACGTCCTCCGGTCCGGCTGGTAATCAGAAAGAGGACCGGCGTTTGATCCATCCGGCTCGCCGCTCGGGTCAACACCGCCCGGCTCTCCCCGTCGGCCCACTGGAGGTCGTCCACGATGAGGACGAGGGCCGCATCCTCGGACACCGCCGAGATGAGGTCCTGGAGTGCGTCGGAGAGGGCGGCCGAAGGTCGGGTGCGCGGGAAGGTGAGGGTGAGACCGTCGGGAGGGACGCCTCCCGCATCTCCGCGCGGGAGCGAAGGCAGGAGGGTCCGCAGCACCTCCTGGGATCCCGCGCTGATCCCCGCCGCTCCCGAGAGGGCCAGGAGCCGCCGAACGATCTCACCCAGAAGGGCCCACTCGATGGGACGCTCGGAATCGTCCGCTTTCACCTGGACCACCCGAGCCCCCTCTCCTCGAGCCAGGAGCGCGACCTCCTCGGCAAGACGGGTCTTTCCGATGCCTGCTTCGCCCAGGATCAGGCCCAGACCGGCCTCGCCCTCTCGCACCAGATTCCAGCGTCGTACCAGGCTGGCGAACTCGTGGGCACGACCCGTGAACTGAAGGCGGAGGGTCCCGCCCCCGGCGGAAGGAAGAATCTGGGAGCCGCGCTGGAGCTGATCCACCCGGTCGCGGAGCGCGTTGAGGTCTTCCTGGGCCGCCGGGTCGTCGAACTGTCGACGGGCTTCCGCAAGGACATCGCGAGCCTTCTCGAAGGCCCGCGTCTCAAGGTGGGCTTCCGCCAGGTCCAGATGGTGCTGGAGGCGGGAGGGTTGGACCCCGAGAGCCCGTTCGAGCCAGAGAGCCGCCTCAGGGCCCGGGCTGATCTCCCTTTCCCGATTTCCACGATCGGCCAGAGCACTTCCCAGCTGCCGCTCCAGCTCCCGCCGAAGCTCGTCGGCCCACCGCTCCCAGGCCGGAGCGTCGGGAATCCGGAGGTCTTCGAAGAGCGGGCCCTCGGAGCACTCGTAGGCCTGCTGCAGCCGCCCGGCCCGGAGGTGGTCCCGCAATTCCTCGACATCGGTGGTCACCAGCTCCCGAGCCAGGACGACCGGATCATCTTCCTGGAAGACCTCCTCACCCAGAGCGTTCCGGAGCTGCCAGAGCGCCTGCCGGAGCGACCCCCGGGCACGAGTGCGCGACGAGTCCGGCCAGAGGAGGCGGGCCAGTT
Source organism: Gemmatimonadota bacterium (assembly GCA_007121555.1). Taxonomy (GTDB): domain Bacteria; phylum Gemmatimonadota; class Gemmatimonadetes; order Longimicrobiales; family Gaopeijiaceae; genus PWLA01. The sequence goes on from SKKH01000249.1 coordinate 20,257, forward strand.
GGTTCCGCGAGGGGGGATCGGCTGCCACGGCCAGGTAGGCCAGGAGCGCCAGGGGCTTGCCCCGGGAGATCTCCACCGGCTCGCCTTCGGCCGTCAGCACCCGGCAGGGGCCGAGGAGCTTGAGCCGATACGGAAAGCTGGACATCCAGACCGGGGAGCCGGGGGAACGCTATTGGGGTCTGCCGCAGGGAGTCACTGATGAATCCATGAAACCAGACCACCCGTTGACCGCTGAGAATGGCCTTTCCCTTCCCTCTCCGTCAAATGCGACCCATGTCCGTTCCGCTATGCCCCGGGGATGGACAGGAGGGACTCGGAGGCTCTCTCCTCCTCGTAGGCCCGGATCCGGTCCTCATGTCGGAGGGTCAGGTCGATCTCGTCCAGCCCTTCCAGCAGACACTGCCGACGGAAGGGGTCGATCTCGAAGGTGGCCTCGAATCCGTCGTCCCCCCTGATCGTCCCGGTCTCCAGGTTCACCTCGGCGGTGTAGCCCAGCCTGGACTCGGCGCGATCCATGAGGTCGCGGACCTGTTCGGCCGGGAGGGTGACCGGAAGGATTCCGTTCTGGAAGCAGTTGTTTCGGAAGATGTCGGCGAAGCTGGGGGCGATCACGGCCCGGATCCCGAAGTCGGAGAGGGCCCATGCCGCGTGCTCCCGTGATGAACCGCAGCCGAAGTTGGGGCCGCTCACCAGGATCGGAGCTCCTTCCAGGGGCGGCCGGTTGAGCACGAACTCGGGGTCGGGGGTTCCGTCCTCCCGGGTCCGGAGATCATGGAAGAGAACATCCCCGTAGCCCGTCCGTTCGATGCGCTTCAGGAACTGCTTCGGGATGATCTGGTCCGTATCCACATCCCCTCGGTCAAGGGGAGCGACCGGGCCCGTCACGCTGCGAAACGGCCTCATGACTCCTCCTCCCAGCGGCGAATGTCGACGAATCGGCCGGCCACCGCGGTTGCGGCCGCCATGGCCGGGCTCACGAGGTGGGTGCGTCCTCCCCGTCCCTGGCGCCCCTCGAAGTTTCGGTTCGAGGTGGAGGCACAGCGCTCTCCCGGCTCCAGGATGTCCGGGTTCATCCCCAGGCACATGGAGCATCCGGCCTCCCGCCATTCGAAGCCGGCCTCGAGGAAGGTGCGATCGAGCCCTTCCGCCTCGGCGTCTCGCTTCACCCCGGTGGAGCCCGGCACCACCATGGCCCGGACCGAGGGATGGACCTTCCGTCCCCGGATCATTCGCGCGGCCTCCCGCAGGTCTTCCAGACGGGCGTTGGTGCAGGATCCGATGAAGACCCGGTCCACCTCGATCTCCTCCATAGGGGTGCGGGGCTTCAGGTCCATGTATGCCAGCGCTCGCCAGGCCGCCTCCCGCTCTCCGTGGGAGGGCAGATCATCGGGATCGGGGACCCGTCCGGTCACCGGGGCCACCATGGCCGGGGTGGTGCCCCAGGTCACCTGGGGCTCGAGCTCCTCCGCACCCAGAGAGATCTCCTGATCGAAGGTCGCACCCTCATCAGTGGTCAGGCGGGCCCAATCCCGGGTCGCCTCCTCGAAGGCCTCGCCCTCGGGCGCATGCGGTCGCCCCCGAAGATACTCGAAGGTGGTCTCGTCGGGAGAGATCATTCCGGCCCGGGCACCCGCCTCGATGGACATGTTGCACACGGTCATACGCCCTTCCATGGAGAGGGAACGCACCGCTGAGCCGGCGTACTCGATGACGTGGCCTCGGGCTCCGTCGACTCCGATCCGTCCGATGACGCCCAGGATGAGGTCCTTGGCGGTCACGCCCGGGGGCAGCTTTCCGTTCACCTCGATCCTCAGGGTTCGGGGACGATCCACCGGGATGCACTGGGTGGCCAGGACGTGCTCCACCTGGGACGTGCCGATGCCGAAGGCCAGGGCGCCGAAGGCCCCGTGGGTCGACGTGTGACTGTCGCCGCAGACGATGGTCATTCCCGGTCGGGTGAGGCCCAGCTCGGGGCCGATGACATGCACGATCCCCTGGCGGGGGCTGTCCACGTCGAAGAGAGGCACGCCGAATTCCTTCGCGTTGCGTCGAAGGGCCTCGATCTGGCGGCGGGCCACATCGTCCAGGATGGGGAGCGAGCGGGACCAGGTCGGCACATTGTGATCCACAGTGGCCACGGTGCGGTCCGGGCGACGGACTCCTCGTCCCGCCAGCCGCAGGCCTTCGAAGGCCTGCGGCGAGGTGACTTCGTGAACCAGGTGAAGGTCCACGTAGAGCAGGTCGGGGCGACCGGGCTCGCGATGGACCAGGTGACGATCCCAGACCTTCTCGAACAGGGTCCGGGGAGGTGCGGAAGGGGTGCGGTCGATCATCCTCTCGTCACCTCGCTGGTCTCGGTGGCGTTCTCCTCTGCGGGAGGGGTGTCTGGACCCGCCGCCCCGGGGGGGACGGGGGTTCGCCAGCCGTGGGGGTCCGGACGCCTTCCCTTCGCCACTCCGAGGATGGCGTCCTGGAGGCGGAGAGTGATGGGTCCGGGGCGTCCCTCCCCTATCGGGATCCGGTCCACGGACCGAACCGGGGTCACCTCGGCGGCCGTACCGGAGAAGAAGAGCTCATCGGCCGTGTACAGCGCCTCCCTCGGCACCGTCTCATGGCGCACCGGGATCCCTTCGTCCTCGGCCAGGCGGATCAGGGAGTCCCGGGTGATACCGGAAAGCATGGAACCGTCCATGCGAGGGGTGATCAGGGCTCCGTCCCGCACGAGGAAGAGGTTCTGGCCGCTCCCCTCGCTCACGAGCCCCGAGGGGGTCAGGGCGATGGCTTCGGCGTACCCGTTGGCCACCGCCTCCATCTTCATGAGCTGTGCGTTCATGTAGTGTCCACCGGCCTTGGCCTGGGTGGGGAAGGTGTTGGGCGCCGGCCGGTTCCAGGAGGAGACGCAGGCGTCCACTCCGTCCTGGAGGGCGGTCTCTCCCAGGTAGGCTCCCCAGGGCCAGCAGATGAGATAGGTCTCGAGGGGGCTCGCCTCCGGGTTCAGGCCCGCGGCCCCGACCCCCCTGAGCGCCACCGGGCGCAGGTAGCAGGCGTCCAGCTCATTTCGCGCGATCGTCTCGAGGCAGGCCGCCTCCAGTTCTTCCAGGCTCCACCCCAGCTCCATCCGGTAGATCCGAGCCGAGCCGAGGAATCGGCGCAGGTGGTCCCGAAGACGGAAGACCGCCGGGCCCTCCGGGGTGCTGTAGCAGCGGATCCCCTCGAAGATGGATGAGCCGTAGTGGACCACGTGGGACATGACGTGGATCTGGGCGTCGGCCCAGCGTATGAAGGTTCCCTCTCGCCAGATGAATGGTGCAGAGTTGAGATCAGCGCTCATCCCTCTCCTCTTGGGTGGTTGTGATGGGGGCTCGCGTTGCTGCTCGAGGCCGCTGCCCGGGCGGGACTCCGGGAATCCTGCTCGCGCAGGCGGGTGATGACCTCACCGGTAAAGGTCGCGGTATCCACGGGTGCAGGCGCCTCGGACCCTCCAGCCTCGGCGAGGTCGGGGGTCCGGATGCCCGCAGCCATCACCTCCTCCACCGCGCGCTCCACCGCCCGTGCCGCGTCGGGCCGGGCCAGACCGTGATCCAGGAGAAGGGATCCGGAGAGGATGGCGCCCACCGGGTTGGCCTTCCCCTGACCGACCAGATCCGGAGCCGAGCCGTGAACGGGTTCGAACAGGGGGGTGGGTCCGCCCAGGCTGGCCGAAGGAAGGAGTCCCAGGGTTCCGGCGATTCCCGCCATCTCGTCGCTGAGGATGTCGCCGAAGAGATTCGAGGTCAGGATGACGTCGAATCGGGTGGGATGGAGGACCAGCTCCATGGCGGCCCGGTCCACCAGCATGTGGCTCCATTCCACCTTCGGATGCTCCTGGGCCACCTCCTCCACAACGGTCCGCCAGAGACGTGAGGTTTCGAGGACGTTGGCCTTGTCCACCGACACCAGTCGCCGTCGTCGTCGGGCGGCCACCTCGAAGCCCATCGCGGCGATTCGCCGGATCTCGTCCTCCGAGTATCTCAGGGTATTGAACGCTGAGCGCGGGGGCGTC
>SKKH01000237.1 GCA_007121555.1 Gemmatimonadota bacterium
CGCCCTTCCGACGGGCCGGGTGGATCCGGGAGCTGCACAGGGGCTCCAGATCGTGCATCACAGGGACGACCCTCTGGCGAAAACCCGGCGAGCTGCGGGACCCCTGAGCCCGCTTGCCTCCGCCTGGGGCCGGAAGTAGTGTCGGGTGGCCTTCATCGTCACCCGCCGGGAGAACCCATGCACAGTCGTAGAACGTTCCTTCGCACTGCGGCGGGGGGTGCCGCGGCGGCCACTGGGGCCCCGGCCCTGGCCGCGCTGGCCGAAGCCCGCTCCTGGTTCACATCGGAGCTGGCTTCGACCCGACCCGCATCTGCGGCGATGGGTTCCGGGGCTCCGTCCCTCCCCACCCCGGACGACTACCTCCTGGATCCGGAGATCCAGTATCTCAACCACGGCTCCATCGGGACGATCCCACGAGCGGTCCACGCCGCCCACCGTCGGTATCTGGAGATCTGTGAATCCAATCCCTGGCTCTACATGTGGGACGAGCCCTGGATCGAACCCCTCGAGGACGTCCGACGCAGGGCCGCCGATCTCCTGGGCTGTGGTGTGCACGAGATGGCCCTCACCCACAATACCACAGAGGGGTTCAACCTCCTGGCCCACGGTCTGGAACTCCAGCCCGGCGACGAGGTCCTCTACAGCTCCCTCAACCACCCCGGGGCCAGCAATCCCTGGACCCACATGGCCCCCATCCGGGGATTCCGGGTCCGGCGCTTCGACTTTCCCGTGCAGGACCTCCCCGGGCTGAGCTCCGAGGAGGTAGTGGAGCTCCACCTCCGGGAGATCACCGACCGCACCCGGGTCCTCGTCTTCCCCCATGTGGACAACCTGGTGGGGCTGAGGCATCCCATGGAGGCACTGGCCCGGGGCGCCAAGGCCCGGGGCGTCGAGGTGGTGGCGGTGGACGGAGCCCAATCGGTGGCCATGATCCCGGTGGAGCTGGCGTCCTCGGGCGTGGACGTCTACGCCGCCAGCCCCCACAAGTGGGTACAGTCGCCCAAGGGGCTCGGACTCCTCTACCTGAGGGAGGAGATCCAGGACCGGGTCCATCCCATGTGGGTGAGTTCGGGGCAGCCCGGCGCCGCGGGCACGATCCGGCGATTCGAGGACTACGGCACCCGGAACCGTCCGGAGGTCATGGCGCTGGGGGATGCCCTGGCCTTTCAGGATACGATTGGAGACGAGGCCCGGACGGCGCATCACCGCAACGTCTGGGCTGGCGTCCGGGACCGGGTGGAAGCCACCGCAGGGCTTCTCTGGCGGTCGCCGCGGAGGTGGGAGCTCTCGACGGCACTCTACAACGTGGAAGTGGAGGGGGTGCCGAGCCCCGAACTCTCATCTCGGCTGTGGGAGGAAGAGCGCATCGTCTTTCGCCCCATCCGCATCGGTGGTATCGACGGCGCTCGCCTCTCTCCCAACCTCCAGACCCCCCCGGAAGCTCTGGAGGCGTTCTTCCGGGCGGTGGACCAGAGATGGTGAGGGCCGGACCGGGCAGGAAGGACCGCCCCCCGCCCTCAGCCGGGATGCGCTCCATGACGCGGTGGTCCGCCGCTTCGATCCTCCTCCTCGGGTTGGTACCGGTCGGCTCCCTCGCCCAGGATGGAGACCCCCCTCGAGCCCCGTCCCTGGAACGGATCGTCACCTTGCCGAATCTGGCGGGGACGGCGCCATCTTCCCCGGTGTGGTCACCCGACGGCTCCAGGGTGGCCTTCCTCTGGAATGACCACGGGATGCCCTTCCGGGATGTCTGGACCGCCTCGATGGAGGGAGGCGATCCCGTGCGCCTGACCCACCTCGCTCCCGATCCTCAGGCGCTCCTGGCACTCCCGGACGACCTCTCCCTCGAGGCGCTGGAAGGCCACGCCGCCCGGCGTGAGGCCGGAGGGGTCTCTCAGCTCGTCTGGCACCCCGACGGGGAGCGGGTCCTCCATACCCTTGCCGGCGAGGTGACCGCGATTCGGATAGATGACGGGGGCTCGGAGGTGATCCTGGAGGGAGCGGGAGGACTCACACTGTCCCCCGATGGGTGCCACCTCGCCTTCATCCGAGCTGGAGACCTCTGGGTTCTGGAGCTCGAGAGTGGGGCGGAGACCCGGCTCACCCGACTCGGCGCACCGGGCATCGGCACGGTCTCCCTGGGGGCCTACGTGGGGGCCGACGCCTATGTGACCCGGGTCATGTGGTCTCCGGATGGCGGGGCCGTCGCCTTCGAACACGTGGACCAGAGAGAGGTCCGACGCGTCCCCTTCCCCTCTTATCTCCACCAGGAGCCCCTCCTCCACGAGGTTCGCCGCCCCTATCCCGGGGACACCGACCTCCTGCGACGGGTGGGCATGGTGGAGCTCGATGAGGAGGGAAGCTGGCGGGAGCCCCGCTTCCTTCCCCTGGACGATCCCCACCGGCGGGTGATCCACGAAGTGGCCTGGTCGCCCGACAGCCAGGAGCTCCTGGTGATGCAGGGGGCCGACGTGGCCGAGGACCGGTGGATCTTCGTGGCCTCCCGAGATGGGCTGGGGGTGCGCCAGCTCTGGCACGACCACCGACCGCGCCGGATCTACCCCATATTCCGAGCCGGCTGGAGCGGCGACGGGGAACGGATCCTCTTCATCGGCGACCACGAGTCCTGGTACCGGTTCTATTCCCTTCCCGCCCAGGGTGGAGCCGAGCCCACCCCCCTTACCGGCGACTACGACGTAGCAGGGCCCCGGGGGTCGGCCTGGATCGACAGTCGCGGAGACGACCTTTTCTTCGTCTCCGCTGCCGAGAACCCCTACGAGCGACACGTCTATCGAATGCCGGACGGGGGCGGCGAGCCCACCCGGCTTACCCGTATGGCCGGGGTCCACCAACCCTCCCTCTCCCCCGACGGCCGTCACCTCGCCCTCGTCACCTCCACGGACACGGCCCCCTCCGAACTCTACCTTCTGGATGTGGAGGGAGGGGAGGAACGAAGGGTCACCCACTCTCCCCTTTCCGAGTTCGACGACTACGAGTGGCTCACGCCCCGCTACGTGTCGTTCCCGAGCCGCATCGACGACTTCGAGATCCACGCCCGGATCATCGAGCCACCGAACATGGAACCGGGGCGCCGCTACCCCGTGATCATCGGAAGCGTCTACTCCAACACGGTGCAGCGCAGTTGGAATCCGGATCGACCCACCTCGATCCTCCAGCAGCAGATGGCCATGTCGGGCCACTACATCACCGTCCTGGTGGATGTCCGGGGCAGCGTGGGATACGGAGTGGACTTCCGCGAAGCCTTCCAGGGGGACTGGGGCGGGGACGACCTGGAGGACCTCCACAGCGCGGTGGAGTACCTGTCGACGCTGGATCAGGTGGACCCGGCTCGGATCGGGATCTGGGGCAATAGCTACGGGGGCCTGTTGGTCCTGGCCGGTCTATTCAAGAAGCCCGGGCTCTTCGCCGGTGGGGTGGCCGGGGCCCCGGCGGTGGACGTACAGCACTTCACCGGCTTCGATCAGCATCTAACCCGGCGTCCCGATACCCACCCGGAGATCTTCGAGCGCACCCTCCTGGCCCACGGGGAGCGCCTCGAGGACCCCCTGCTGATTCTGCACGGAGTCCACGACGACATTGTACCCCTCAAGACCACCCTCATGATGACGCAGAAGCTGGCGCTCCTGGGGCGGCCCTTCGAGCTGGAAATCGTCCACAACTCCGCGCACTGGTGGGCTGAAACCGATCACTACGCCCTCCACACCTTCCGGAGACTGAACGGCTTCCTGCGCCGCCACGTGCCCCCCGGGCCGCGCTAGCCGGACCGCGCCAGAAGGTTCAGAGGGGTGCCAGAGTACCGTCGCATCGTGATGGGGTCATGGAGAGCCTGCGGGACTCGCCTGACGTGCGGGACTCGCCGGAGGGATCAGCGCCCCTCGCCCAGGAGTGCGTTCAGCTCCTGGGCCAGTCCGGTCAGGATGTTCCGCTGCTCCGCCATGTCGGCTGCAACCCGGATGTCCAGCTCCCCGAGACGCTCCCTCAGGGCCTCGAAGTCCCGAGCGTCGGCACCCATCGCGGCCGCATCCACCTGTCCCAGGTGATTTACAGCAGCATCGATCCGCTCGTTGGCCGTCCCGAAGTTGCGGGCGTCCAGATCGATGAGTCCTCGATACAGGAGGGTGAGGGCCTGTTCCCCGTGGAGCCGTCCCTCCAGCGCCTGGACCCGTTCCAGGGCCTGGGACTCAGCGAGTTCGGCGGATTCGGCCCGTTCCCGGAGTTCCGGCGCCGGGGCCCGACCCACCACCACCCCTGCCAGGAAGACGACCACGAGAACCACGAGGATCAGACCGCCGAGAACCGCCCAGCGAGGGAGGCCGAAGACCTGCTTCGGCGACGGAGAGGAATCTGGAGAGGAAGTGGTGTTCGTCACCGGTGGCGCCTCCGCGAAGATGGAGTGGGGGGTCAGGACCGATCCTGACTGTGGCACGGTGAGGCGCGAAGCCGGTTCGCACCGACGGGCCCTCTCTGTGCACCCCGTCGGACTAATGTGGGTCCGATTGGGCTGGGAGGCCACGTCCCGGGGTGGGGCCTCAGACCCGGGGAGCCGCTTCCGCTGCCTCCACCTCCCAGGATCCTTCCGCTACAGGACGCCAAGCGCCGTCAGGATCCCTCGCCCTCCCAGGATGAGAGTGACGAGGAGGATCCCCAGGCCCAGGACGTTGCTCCATCGGGCATTGCGGTGCTCCCCCATCCACCGACGATCGTTCACGGCCAGAAGCAGGAATCCGGCGATGCAGGGGAGCAGGATTCCGTTGGCGGCCTGAGCGAAGAGGATGGCTTCCACTGGCTGGATGCCGGTTCCGGCGAAGAAGACCCCCACCCCCAGCACTCCCCCCCAGACCAATCGGATCCCGGGGGCCTTGAGGTCGGTGCGCCAACCAAGGGCTCCTGCGGTGGCCCAGGCCGCCGCCAGGGGCGCCGTCACCGATGAGGTCATCCCGGCGGCGAACAGGCCGGTGGCGAAGAAGACCCCGGCCCAGCGTCCCAGGAGGGGCTCGAGCTGAGGGGCCATGTCCGCGGCGCTCCGGATCTCGGCTCCGGTGCCATGAATCGTGCCCGCGGCGGTGATGAGGATGGCCAGACTCACCCCACCTCCCACCAGAATGGAGGCGACCAGATCTCGTCGGGCGGCCGGCAGGTCCTGGGGGCCCCGGAACCGCTCCCTCACTGCCGACGCATGGAGAAAGAGGTTGTACGGAACCACCGTGGTTCCGACCAGCGCCACCGTGAAGAGAAGTGCGCCCTCGGGGAGGCGGGGAACGAACAGGCCGCTCAGCAGTTCGGCCAACGGAGGGCGGACAAGGAAGGCGGTGACCATGAAGACCACCGACATGAGCGCCACCATTCCCATGAGAACCCCCTCGAGCACCCGGTAGCTCCCGGTCCACAGGAGGACGGCGGCCAGGGCGGCGATGAGAAGGGCCCAGCTCCGGGGCGCTCCCCCGGCCACGCCCTCGAGTCCCAGGGCAGCCCCGAGGAGGTTGCCGGTCTCGAAGGCCGCGTTCCCCACCGAGATCGCGCTCACGATGAGGACGATGGCGCCGATGCGGAGAAGGGGGGCCTGGAATCGCCTGCGAACCGCTTCGCCGAGCCCGAGGCCGGTCACGACCCCCAGCCGGGCGGACATTTCCTGAAGGACGAGGGTGGCTACAAGGGAGAAGGCCAGCGCCCAGAGAAGAGTCGTCCCGAAGCCGGCCCCGGCCAGGGTGGCGGTGGTCACCGTCCCCGGCCCGATGAAGGCGGCCGCCACCATCCATCCTGGGCCTGTCCGGCGCCCTTTTATATCGTTTTCATGATGTATTTTGGCAGGACTTGTCTCATGTGTATTCTCGAGATCACTCATGGATCGGATCCGTACCGCTCCCATGACACCGCCGGCAGGGATCGGAGGCGGTGGATGGGGAGGTGGGGCTCGATCAGGTACCCCACGGGTCGGACCCGGGAGAGGACGGAGTCGAGGATTTCCTGCCCGTTGGCGGCGATCCATTCCGCCAACCCGGTCATGGCCAGCCTCTGCCAGCGGGTCCTGGGCTCGAGATCGACCCGGGCGTCGTCATCCCGGCGGCTTTCGAAGAGAAGGGTCACCGCCCCTCGAACGCCCCCGTAGGTGCGGAGGGTGCGAGCGGCGTACCCGGCGCCCAGAATCCCCTCCTCGGGAATCGTCGTGGGGTCTGAAGGCTGGAGGTGATAGGGAAAGTATGTGTACCCCGCCTCCTTGATGGCCTCCTCGACCGCTCGGGTGGCAGGGCCCGCGGCCAGGGAGCGGACCTCGGCACCCACGTTCAGATTGCTGGGGTGGAGTGCGTAGAAGTCGTACCAGCGAAATCCGGTGAGCTCATGGGCATCCAGGATCACGTGGGGACGCCAGGGGTTGAGTACGCCCTGCACGACCGCTCGGGCTTCGGGGTTCACGAGCCGGATGTAGTCCCAGTTCACATTGTATCCGGCCCGGTTTGCGCGGGTCCCCCAGGATCCCGCCTCTCCTCCGTCGGGATTGATCTGGGGAACGATGAGCACGACCAGCTCATCCAGGAGACTCTGCAGATCGCCGAAGGCCAGCTCCCGGGCGAACAGCATCAGGCCTTCCTTTCGAGCCTGCTCGTCCCCATGCACCTGGGCGGCGATGAACAGGATCGGTCGACCCGAGGCCTGAGCCTCCCAGGGCTCGGAGACCGCCGGCCGGGACAGGGTGACCAGGTGGAGGGGTCGCCCTTCTCGACTGGACCCGATCCGGCTCATCCGCGCCTCGGGGGCCAGACGCGTCAACTCCCGGTAAAACCGGAGGACCTCGTCGTGGGGGGTCAGTTCGCTCCAGTCCGAGCGCTCGGCGTGGGTCCGGAGGGATTCGGGGATGGCCTGGGCAGGCTCTTCGAGCGCAACCAGACCAAGGGGCGTGAGCAGGACGAGCAGGAGGAGGCGCAGGGAGAGCATCATGGATTCAGCGCTCCATCTCGGAAGGAGAAGGGGTCGGCTCACCCCGGTAGCGAGGAGGCGCTCCGGTCCGGTACCATGGAAGGCGTACCGTGGCCAATCTGCCCTGAGCCGAAGCTCGGGGCAATCAAGGAGCCAGACCCGGAACCCCGTTGCCGGCGTCGCCTGAATTGACCTATCGTCCGGGTCGGATGGACCGGCCGCCGCACCCAGACCTTCAGATGAGCAGGAGACCATCGATGTCCAGGAGCATTTCCTCCGGAGTCCACCGAAGTTGCGTCGCCCCGACCTCGTCGCTCGCACGGGCTCTGGGGCTCCTGCTGGTCGTCGGGGGGCTGGCGGGCTGCGGCGACGCTCCTGAACGGCCCGCTGAACAGGGGGATCAGGTCGGGGAGGCATCGGGGATGACCGCGGCGGAGTGGAATCCCGCTCACCGGGCCGGCGACCCGCTGACCGAGCCCCAGGCCCTGTCCTTCTTCGGCGAGGAGCTCTACGCCATGGAGGACACCGCGGGGATCGTGGCCGCGGCAGACTCGGCTCTGGCCCAGGATCCCGAAGACGTGGAGCGGCTCATCCATGCCGCCCGGGAGCGCCGACATGTCTGGCAGTACCGCCAGGCCATGGAGCTCTATGAGAGGGCCGCCGAGCTGGCTCCCGAGGACTGGCGTCCTCCCCGGTTCAAGGGCCACCGACACATTTCCCTCCGGGAGTTCGGCGAGGCCGTCCGGGAGCTGGAGGCAGCTCGGGAGTTGGCTCCCCTCAACTGGGACGTGGCCTACCATCTGGGGCTGGCCTACTTCCTGGATGGCCGGTTCCACCAGGCCGCGGACGAGTACCTTCGCTGTCTCGGGTTGGCGGATTCCGAGGAAGCTCGAGCGATCCACGACGAGGACTTCCGCTCCTGCAGCGTCAATGACACCGATCCCGAGTCCCTGGTGGCCATGACGGAGTGGACCGTCCGGGCGCTCCAGCGCGCAGGTCGGGAGACCGAGGCCCAGGAGATCCTGGCCGCCCTTCCCGACGACCTCGAGGTACAGGCGAATGTAGCCTACCTACACAACCTGGACATGGCCCGGGGGCTGCGCACCGCAGAGGAGCTTCTGAATCCTGGAGAGGATGCGCCGTATCGGCTGGAGACCGTGGGTTTCGGCGTGGCGAACCACTGGCTCGCCCAGGGCGATACGGCGGCGGCTCGGGGGGTTCTGGAGCAGCTCATGGACGATCCATGGTGGCCCGGGTTCGGACGCATCGCCGCCGAG
>SKKH01000124.1 GCA_007121555.1 Gemmatimonadota bacterium
GCCCTGGGTCTTCGTTGGGCCGCTTCACCGATGCTAGTGCATCGCTTTCAGCGACCCTCCTCGACCAGAACACGCAAGACCCCGTCCCGGTGGTCCCTGCCCTTCTTCAACGGCCTTCTAGTGTGGTGTCGGCCAGGAAGCGCTCGTCGTCCCTCTCCGGGTGGTCCACATTGAAGTGGAGCCCTCGACTCTCCTTTCTCAGGAGGGCCGAGGCCGCGATGAGTCGGGCCACCTCGAGAAGGTTTCGCAGCTCCACACCGGCGAGGCTCCACCCTTCTCGGGTCCATCGATCCTCCTCCTCAGCCCGAAGCGCGGTCAGCCGATCCACCGCCCGGGTCAGCCCCCGGTCCGTCCGGACGATGCCCACGTCATTCCACATGAGGGTCCGCACGAGTCGGCGTCGCTCTGTCAGGGCTTCGGACGCGTTGGGTCCGAGGGGGCCCTCGGGAGGGCCGTGGGGTGAATCCAGGACCTGATGTGGAACCCGAGAGGGGCCTCCACCCGGGGGCTCCGCGGCGCTCCGGGCCGCCTCAGCGGCCCGATGGCTGAAGACGACTGCCTCGAGGAGGGAGTTGGAGGCGAGGCGGTTCGCGCCGTGGACCCCGGTGAAGGCGACCTCACCCGACGCAAGGAGGCCCTCCACGCTGCTCCGCCCCATCTCGTCGGTGACCACCCCTCCGCACATGTAGTGGGCCGCGGGCACTACGGGGATGCCCGTGGCGAACAGCTCGATCCCCCGGGCGCGGCAGCCCTCCACCGCCCCGGGGAAGCGGGCCTCCATCGTGGCCCTGGGAATGGGAGAGACGTCGAGAAGCACGTGACTCTGCCGCCGCCTTCCCATCTCCTGATGGATGGCCCGAGCCACGACATCCCGGGACGCCAGCGACCCCATGGGATCCCGACCCTCCATGAGGAGGGAGCCGTCCTGGAGTCGCAGCAAGGCCCCCTCTCCCCGAAGCGCTTCGGAGATGAGGAAGGCCGGATCTTCGGTGGGATAGAGGGCGGTGGGGTGGAACTGGACGAACTCCATGTTGGCCACCCGAGCCCCGGCTCGATACGCCATGGCGATCCCGTCGCCTGTGGCCACGGTGGGATTGGTGGTGTGGAGGTAGACCTGTCCCGCTCCCCCGGCGGCCAGGAGGGTCGTGGGAGCCCTGAGTTCCACCTGGACCCCCCGGCGGTGATCCAGAGCGACGGCCCCGACGCAGCGTCGGCCCTCAGGCGACGCCTCGACCAGAAGATCCACCACCAGCAGGTGCTGGATCAGGCGGATGTGCCGATGGCGCGCCACCGCGGAGAGGAGCGCCCGCTCGATCTCCCGGCCGGTGCGATCCCCGGCGCGAACGATCCTGCGGCGAGAGTGTCCTCCCTCGCGCCCCAGGGAGAGCTCGCCGTTCTCGCGGTGGAACCGCACCCCCCATTCCATCAGCTCCTGAACCCGCGCCGGTCCCTCCCGGACCACCGCCTCGACCCGGTCCCTGTGGCAGAGACCGTCTCCGGCTCGAAGGGTGTCCGCCAGGTGGAGGGCCGGATCGTCATCCGGGCCCAGCCCGGCGGCAATTCCCCCCCTTGCCCAGTTCGTATTGGAGTCGGCACGCGACTTCTTGGTCACGACCAGGACCGAGGCCCACTCGGCCGCCTTCAGGGCGAAGGAGAGGCCTGCGATCCCGGACCCGATGACCAGTACCCGGGGTCTCGTCACGGACGCACTCGGATGAAACGAAGATCCCGGATCCGGGGCCGAGTGGAGGTGAACCCGATGACCCGCCCCTCGCCGTCCCGCTGAAAGGTGACGTCTCCCAGGCCCACGCTCTCGAAGCGGTCGGGAGCCACCGGACGCAGGAACTGGCTCCCCAGCCGGAAGTGGGTGGCCACCAGGCCGCCATCTCCGGTATGGATGGCATAGAAGGTGTAGAGTTCGGGGCTGCGGTACTCCCCGGCGTAGGCGCCCAGCTCCTCGGTGGTGGGAGACCAGGGCCCCTCCGACGCCTCACCTCCTTCCTCGAATCCGCCGACCGAGTCCGCTCCTCGAGGACCATCGGCACCCCCTTCCCGGGCCGGTTCCACCCGGGTCAGTCGGGGGGGGGCGATTCGCGCCACCGTGGCGGATCCGGTCTCCTCCAGGTAGATGGCCGCGATCTCCTCCGCCAGCGATTCCGGATCCAGGGCCGCCGAATTCCCCAGCACCGCAATGCCGACCTCCCGATCCGGAAGTCGGACCACCGTGCTCCGGTACCCGGCCCAGGAGCCTCCGTGGCGGAGCGCCCGCTGGCCGTGGATCTCCCCCTCCCACTGCCCCCACCCGTAGGCGATGGTGTCTCCTCCAGTCAGGACCCCACGCTCCTCCATCCGCTCGACGACTCGTTCGCCCGCGCTCGATCCGGGCTGATTGAGGTGGATCATCCACCGGGCCATGTCCTCGGCCGAGGTGAGCAGCGAACTGGAACCCCAGGCCGAGAGGTTCGAAGCGACCCTGCGGTACTCCCGGGCACCCCCGCCCACGGGCGCGTAGGAATCGGCGCGGAGCTGAACCACTTCCCCGTGACTTGCCAGGAACCGGGTGCTGGTCATCTGAAGCGGCTCGAAAATCCGCTCCTTCGCCACCTGGGGAAAGGGCTGCCCGACCCTCCTGGAAATCACCTCGGCCAGGAGGTTGTACCCCGTGTTGGAGTAATCGTGTTCGGTGCCGGGGGCGAAGTTCAGATCCGTCTGGTGGAGGGCCATCCTGAGAATCTGATTGAAGGTCAGGACGTCTTCGAAGAGGGATCCGGAGAGGAAGAGGGCACCGGGCCAGTCCCGGAGCCCTCCGGTATGGTGGAGAAGGTGGCGAAGGGTGATGTCGTCCGCCATCTCCGAGAACTCGGGAAGGTGGTCACGGAGCAGGTCGTCCACCGACAGGAGACCCTCCTCCTCCATGAGCGCCACGAGGTAAGCGGTGAACTGCTTCGCCACCGAGGCCACGTCGAAGACGGTCCGTCCTTCGATGGGCACCCGGTGCTCGAGGACCGCAGCCCCGTACCCGCTCAGATGCAGTGTTCGGTCTCCCTCGGTGACCACCACCGCAGCCCCGGGCCCGTCGGAC
Organism: Gemmatimonadota bacterium; assembly: GCA_007121555.1. Classification (GTDB taxonomy): domain Bacteria; phylum Gemmatimonadota; class Gemmatimonadetes; order Longimicrobiales; family Gaopeijiaceae; genus PWLA01. The sequence continues at coordinate 3,083 of SKKH01000124.1, forward strand.
CGTGCCCACGAAGCGAACAGTCGATCCACGCGAACGGTGAGGGAGTCGGTCTCGCTGAGCTGAGCCTCTCCGGGAATGGGAGCCAGGAGCAGGCCGGCCATCAGAACCAGGGGGGCGAACCACCTCAATGCACTACTCCAGGGGTTCGAGGCCGGCCACGATCTGGGCCCGCCTCGGCTCGAGAAAGGGAGGGAGCGCAACCTCCTCCCCCAGGGTCTCTTCCGCCTCGTCCACGGTGAAGCCGGGGCCGTCGGTGGCGATCTCAAAGAGGATTCCTCCGGGCTCACGGAAGTAGAGGCTCTGGAAATAGAACCGATTCACCGGCCCGCTGTTCGGCACGCCCATCTCCACAAGCCGGTCAGCCCAGCCCCGGTACTCGTCGTCGTCCGGGGTGCGAAAGGCCACATGATGCACCCCTCCAGCCCCGAGGCGGGCCACCTGCAGATGGGGCTGGACGGCCACGTGGAGCTCGGCATGGGGGCCCTTCCCTCCCATACGGTAGATGTGGACCACACCATGCTGGTTCCGCATCTCGTATTCTCCCGCCGGCGTCATGGACATCACCCCGGTGAGCACCCCGTGGCTGGGTTCGAGCTCCGGGACGCTCATGGTGATGGGTCCGAGCCCCCGGACCTGATGCCGAGCGGGAACCGGGCTGGCCGGCCAGATCTCGGGAGGGTCTCCGATCCCGCCGTCGTCGACCAGCGCCAGGCGTTGGCCCTCGGGGTCCTCGAACTCGACCAGGGAACGTGTTCCCTGCTCCACCACCCCGGAAGTCTCCACGCCCGCGTCCGTGAGACGCTCCACCCACCACTGCAGGGATTCCTCGCCCTCGACCCTCAGCCCCGTCCGCACCACGCTTCGGGTCCCTCGCCGCTCCGGACGGGCCGGCCAGTCGAAGAAGGTGAGGTCGGTACCCGGGGTGCCGATCCGATCGGCGTAGAAGAGGTGATACGCGCTCACGTCGTCCTGATTCACGCTCCGCTTGACGAGGCGCATCCCCATGACTTCGGTGTAGAATTGAAGGTTGTCCCGGATCCGGGCCGAAACTGCGGTGAGATGATGGAAGCCGGTAAGCTCCATACCGATGACCTCGTCACGGGTCGAGAAGGGGGCGGATCCGCCGCCCGCGGCTCGTACCATGGGCACATGATCATCTACCTCGAAGGCGGCCACCGGATCCAATCTGGAATTTGAGATCCGGTGGGACGAGCCGTATCTTTCACTTCATTGTCCTGTCACTGGAGGTCGCCATGCCACGCTCAGTCCGCCGCAGCGGCTCCCAACGAGCTGCCGCTTCATCACTTCGAACGGTCTTGGCCCTGGGCCTGGCCCTCCTCCTCGGCGCCTGCGCCTCGTCCGGGGAGCGGATCAGCTCTGGGGGCTCCGGAGCCATCACCCTGGAGATGATCCAGGACCTGTCCAGCTCCGTCTCCGATGCTCATCAGGTGGTCAACCGGCTTCGGCCCCAGTGGCTCCGATCCCGGGGAGCCACCTCGATCCGGAATCCCCAGCCCCAGTATCCCGTCGTGTACCTGGACGGCACCCGATACGGGCCCATCGGCATCCTGCGGCAGATTGACGCCAACTCCATAGACGAAATCCGCTTCATCAGCTCCTCCGCCGCCACCACCCGCTTCGGGACGGGCCACATGGCCGGAGCGATCCTCGTCGCCAGCCGCAGCCGGTAGTACGAAGGGTCGGACCTGAAGGAGAATCCTGGCCGCCGGTGGGAGCGCGACGAGCTCCTCCCTGACCCGAACGGCCAGGGCCGGGGCGTCGGTGATGATTCCGGCGACTCCCCGGTCGATGTACCGGGCCATCCGGGCGGCGTCGTTCACCGTCCAGACATGGACCGGCACACGAGTGTTCCGGATGAAGGTGGGATCGGCCCGGGCTTCATGCACGGCCAGGAAGTCCACTGGGAGTCCGGCAGGATCCCCCACGGCCACGGTGGAGACGTATCCCCTCGGTAGGTCCGGGGCCAGTTCGGCCAGCTGGACCAGCGCACGCTGGTCCAGCGACATGAGGACGACTTCCTCCTCCATCCCCATCCGCCTCACCTCGTCGACCACCGTCGGAGCCAGCTCGGCGTCCCACCCGTAGTACTTGAGTTCGATCATGAGATGGATTCGACCTCGCGCTCGCTCCATGAACTGGCCCAGGGTGGCGACCCGGCGCTCGTCGACCGGGCTCCCGTCATCGGGTCGCTGCACCAGCTCCCGCAGCGCTTCGTAGTCGGTCTCGGCCACCCGACGCGGATCCCCCGCGACCCGCATGAAGTCCGCGTCATGCACCATGAGGAGCTCACCGTCCCGGCTGAGCTGCACATCCACCTCCGAATAGTCGGCCCCGGTCTCGATGGCCCGCTCGAGGGCCGCAAGGGTGTTCTCCGGTGCCGGCGGCGGCCCGGCCCGGTGGGCCGAGATGAAGACGGGTCCGGGGACCTCCATCGTGGCCAGACTCCGTTCCAGCAGAAGGCCGCCCAGCAGGAAGCTCCCCCCGAACAGCACGATCAGGATGGGCATGAGGCGCCGGGGACGAAGCCAGGGGAGAAGCCTGCGTGCGGCCCGGCGGTGGAGATCGCGAATGCGGAGGACGGGGCCCGAATCGAGATGTAGATCGGTGGCCCGGTAGTAGTAGCCGGTGAGAAGGATGGCCAGGAAGCTGAAGCCCAGGAACCCCAGCACGGCGTCGGCGACAACGGAGGCCACCAGATGGAGGGACACGAGCAGGACCACGACGCGGAGTGAGGTCACGGCACCCGTGAGCCACTCCACCGCCAGTCCCAGCCCTCCCAGGATCAGGAGATCTACCGCGAGCCGGACCATCCCCCAACCGAGCGCAGCGGCCAGCATGAGCCGAAGGAGCCGGACGCCCGTCCCCCGGGTCCGGTCCCAGGACGTAGCCAGCGCCTGCCGGATCGTTCGCGCCCCGCCCTGTTCCTCATGATCCAGGTAGAGGGGAAGAGCCAGGAGGCTTCGGCCGGCCAGATACAGGACTCCGCAGCCCCAGATCAGGACGGCGAGGGCTCCCAGCCCCACGGCCCACCACCACTCCGACGGCTGCATGGTCAGGTAGTAGTTGATGTCGTGAGCACTCAGCAGGGTGAGGTAGACGCCTCCCAGCACCATCAGGATAGGGAGAGCCACTAAGGTCCCCAGCGCCACGACCCCCACGCAGAGGCGCGCCAGCGAGGGAAGTCGAGGGATCAGTCCCAGGGCGGTGCGCCGCAGATCCACCCGCGCCCCCTCCAGTTCGGCGGTGACGATCTGGAAGATCCCGGCGAATCGCACCGTACCGGCCACCAGGAGCAGCCCTCCGGCCAGGAGGAGGTAGAGGAGGCCCCCGGGGGTCAGGGCCCAGGCCAGGAGTTCCTCGTTTCCCACCACTCTCCGATCCCCCCTCAGGAACCCTCGAGCCAGGAAGCCCGACGAGAGGGGCACGAGGACGAGCACCACCCCACCCCAGGTGAGGAGCGTCCATCCCAGAAGGGGACGCCACCAGCGAACTACCCTGGACCAGGCCGAAGGAAAGGCCGGGTCGGACAAGGTCGAACGAACCGCGTTCGGGAGCGGCACTACGCGAGGGCGCTCTCGGAACCGGAGTCTCGCACGAAGAGGCAGGTGGACTGGGTTTGCTCCACCATCTCCTGGGCGAAATCGAAGCTCAGGTCCGGCGAGAGGCCGAAGATGTTCACATCCGCCGGAGGCGCATGCTCCAGGAATTTCCTGAAGGGGATGGTGCCGACCACCCGCTCGCACTGCCCCAATCGCGCCAGCTCCGCAAGCCGGTCGAGGTAGGCCTGGGCCGGTCCTCCCTCAGCCGGATCCGAGACGGCGGTGAGGATCCGGAGGTCTCCGTCCCAGTTTCTGCGCAGAAGGAAGGCGGTCAGGATGGCCAGGTTCAGATTGCCCACATCCCACTCGAGGCTCCAGTCCGGACTGCGGTCCCGGGTCCAGACGTTCACGACCTTGCGACGTCCCAGACCGGCCCGTGGATGGGGGGCGTAGAGGAGCACACCCATCCCCTTGCGCTCGGCTTCTCGGATGAGCTCGGGATAGGCTCGCTCCTGGAGCTCGTTTCGAGGGAAGGTGAGGAACACGGTGTTCGGCCGAAAGAAGGCGCTCTGGAGGGACTGCATGGCCACGGTGAGTCCGTCGGCCAGACCGTGGTAGTCGATGATGGTGGCCGAGGCGAAGAGCCCCCGAGACTGGAGCGAATCCCGGATGGGAAAGAGCTCTCGTGACAACAGATCGTCGGTGCCGCTCTCGTTCAATCCGACCAGGACGATGGAGCCCTTGGGGTAGACCACCCCCTCCAGGATCTCGAAGGAGCCCCGGAGAGCCACCGGGTCTTCCACCGGCACCAGGAGGTTGGGCTTCCAGGCCCGCTGATTCCCGGGCGGGAAGGTGGCCACCTTCTTCGCCGCCCACTCGGCCAGCGAAAAGAAGAGCCCGCTGCGCACGTCGCGGAAGGGCGATTCCAGGTGACGTCCGGTCAGATAGAGGTAGGCCCCCATGACCATCGCCACCGCTACGAGGCTGAAGCCGGGGTTCATGATGAACATGGCGAAGATGCACCCCAACCCGCCCAAGAGGGGCACGACCCGGGGGATCCTGAGCGAGGGACGGAAGCTGATCAGACCGAGGCTCTGCTCGGTGAAGACCACCACGTTGATCATGGCATAGGTGATCAAAAAGAAGAGCGTGATGAGCGGGGCGATGGCGTTGAGGTCCCGGAGCATGAGCCCCAGCAGAACGATGCCACCGGTGACGAGGATGGCGTTTCGGGGCTCCCCCATCCGGCTGCGCTTTCCCAGCCATCGACCCCGAGGAATGATCCCGTGCTGGGCCAGCGCCTGGAGGATCCGGGGGGCCCCCACCATGGAGGCCAACCCGGACGAGAAGGTGGCCCCGAGGAGCCCGGCCACCACGGCCGGTCCCCACGCCGCCCGATCCACCATGATGGTGTAGTTGGACTGAAGCTCCTGCGGGGTGGCGGAGCGGGCCAGCCAGTAGGCTACCAGGAGATAGATGAGGAAACTCACCCCGATGGCCGCCATCGTCCCCAGGGGGATGCTCCGGCGGGGATCCTTCAGCTCACCCGACATGTTGGCCCCGGCCATGATCCCCGTGGCCGCCGGAAAGAAGACGGCGAAGACGACCCAGAAGCTCACCCCGGCGAAGTCGTCCTCGGGAGCTCCGGCGAAATCCCCCCAGATCCCCACGTTGGTGAGGTCGTAGACCATGGATCCCTGGGCCGCCGCCCACGCCACCGAGAGGAGCGAGGCGGCGATGATCGCGAGAATCACGTACTGGATCCGGAAGGCCAGTCCCGCGCTGACGAACGCCACCCCGAAGAGGACGGCGAAGACCGCGAGATCCACCACCAGGGCCGGATGGTTCGGGAAGATCCAGAGCCAACCCTCCCGGAATCCGAAGATGTAGAGGGCGATCACCAGGGCCTGGGAAAGGAACAGAGGAAGACCCACGCTCCCGCCCACCTCCAGCCCCAGGGACTGCGAGATGATGGAGTACGCACCGCCGGCCCCGATCCGGATATTGGTGGTGATCGAGGAGAGGGCCAGCCCGGTGGCGGCGGTGATCCCGAAGGCCAGCCCGATGATCAGAAGGCCACCCAGAACCCCCGCGTTCCCGATGACCCACCCTTCCCGGAGGTACATGATGACCCCCAGGATGGTGAGGAGGGTCGGGGTGAAGACCCCGGCGAAGGTCCCGTACTTCCGGTGCTCCGTCCCCTCCTCGAGCCCATCCGCCCTTCCAGGCGTGGCATTACCTGCGAGCGTTTCCATCTCCTGGCGTCAGCTGCCGTCCAGATCCTGCGCCGTGCGAGGCTCGCCTTCGCCCCATCGCTCGAACCAGCTTCTCAGGTAAAGCTGGCTGCGGATGAAGTTGGAAGGATTGGAGCTGGTGCCGTGCCACTCGTCCTGGAACCGGAGCATGGCCGTCGGCACCCCCAGAACGCGAAGCGCCTGGTAGTACTCCTCGGTCTGGGCCATGGGCGTCCGGAGGTCGTGCTCCCCCGTCATGAGCATGGTGGGTGTGGTGACGTTGCCGACGTACATGAGGGGCGAGCGCCGCAGGTGCTCCGAGGGATCGTCCCAGGGATAGTGCTCGAAGTTCCGGTACCAGGTGACGCCATCGGTCGTCCCCACGAAGGAGATCCAGTTCGTGACGGGGCAGTTGGAGGAGGCGGCGGCGAAGCGGTCGGTGTGACCCACCACCCAGGCCGTGAGGACTCCCCCTCCGGAGCAGCCGTAGACGTACATCCGGTCCTCATCCACCCATCCCCGCTCAATCAGCGCGTCCACCCCGGCCATGAGATCGTCGTAGTCCTCACCGGGATAGGCGTTGTTGATCTCATTCGCGAACGCACTTCCGTAGCCTGTGCTTCCCCGGGGGTTGGTGTACAGCACCAGGTAGCCGTTGGCCGCGTGCTCCTGCCACGAGTAGTTGAAGCCCACCCCGTACATGGCATGGGGCCCGCCGTGGATCACGAGCATCATCGGGTACTGCTGGGAGGGGTCGAAGTCCGGCGGCTTCACCACCCAGCCCTGGATCTCCCAGTCGTCGTGGGCGTCGTACCACAGCTCTTCCACCTCACCCAGGGTGACCTGTTGGAGCAGGTCCCGGTTGATCGTGGTGAGACGGGCCATCCGGGTGGGCTGATCAGGGTGGATGAGGTGAATGTCGCCAGGCTCATGGAAGGAGCTGATGGTGGCGGCGATCCGGCCGTCGTCGCTGATCGAGGCGGGCGAGATCTGATGGACCCCTTCGGTCACCTCCTGAACTCCCCCGTCCACGGAGACGAAGTGGAGGTTCCGATTCCCCTCCGAGTTGGCCGCGAAATAGAGGCCGCTCCCGTCGGGCGCCCACATGAGTGAGTTGGGGCCCCGGTCGAAGTCGCCCGAGATCACTCGGGGATTCGAGCCGTCCCGGCCCATGAGGTGAACCTTGCGGTTCCGGTAGGTATCATCGTGCCATTCGTCTCCCAGGTAGGCGATGTAGCGGCCATCGGGCGAAGGCAGGGGTCCGGAGTCGGGTCCCCGGCGATCCGTGAGCTGGCGAATCTCGCCGCTGGTCACCCTCACGGAATAGATCTCCGAGTGACGCCACTCCAGTTCGGCCTCCTCCACCCGGAGGGAGCTGAAGACGAGTTCCTCCCCGTCGGGAGTCCATTCCGCGGCTGAGTGATTCCAGTCGCCATCGGTGAGTTGGCGCACCGCACCCCCCTCGGCCGACACCACGAACACATGGGTGTAGGAGTCGTCCACGTATCCCTGTCGGTCGCGCCGGTAGGTGGCCCGCTCCACGATCCTCGGCCCCGACGTCCAGCTCGCCCCCTCGGGAGCCGAGGGCATGTCGATGGGCCAGGAAACCCGGGCATCCACCGAGCTGGTGAAGGCGATGTACTCGCCGTCGGGGGACCACCGCAGGTCCGACGGGGAATTCTCCAGTCTCGTGATCTGGCTCACCGCCCCTTCATCGTCCATCCACCTCACGTGGATCTGACTTCCATCGGGATCCCCCGAGGCCAGGAAGGCGATCCGGGTCCCGTCAGGGGACCAGACCGGCGAGGAGCCCTCCGCCAGGAAGCGCTTCCGGTCTCCATCGGCCTCCATGATCCAGATCTCCGAAGGCCGCCGATCGTTCTTCTTGTCGACCCACCCCCGGGTGTACACGACCTTCTCACCGTCCGGTGAGATCTGGGGGCTCCCCACTGTCTGAAGCTCCCAGTACATCTCCAGGTCCAGGACCCTGTCGACGCTCGACTGCTGAGCCAGCGCCGGCTGCCAGGAAAGGGCGAAGGCGGCAATGGCCGCAATCATCAGATGCCGAAACAGGGTCAACGATCTAAGTGCGGTCGACGCGCGCATGAAATCCTCCGGGGTGGGGAACCTGGACTGACCGGATCGAACCGATCCAACCTCAATCTGCCTGGGTACATCGCAGAGTGCCAGGGGAGGGCCGGAGATCGGTAACAGACTGGTATACTTTCTGCAGCTTTGCCGGGCACACCCAAGATGGGACCGACTCCTTCCACCTCTCCTCGTCGGAGGACCCGGAAGAAATTTCCGGGCCGGCGGGAAAACATTGCCGCAAATGCATACCTCCGGAACCGCCTTCCCTCCCGTCACGTGGCCCGCCCACCGCCAGGGTCTGGTCCAGGAGCGAAATCCCGAGCACACCACGATTCTGTTGGTGGAGGACGACTCGGCGCTGCGCGAATCCATCGGAGCCCATCTCCGGCGGATCGGCCACGCCGTGGTTTCGGCGGGCACGGGTGCTGAAGCCTTGGAGCTGGCCGCACTCAGTGGACCGGACGTCACCCTCGTCCTCATCGACGTGCGACTCCCCGACATGGACGGCTTCGACCTGTGGCAGCGGCTCAATCGCCAGGTCCTGGGAATCCGAGGTCTCTTCATGTCAGGTCATGATCCGGAGGACCTCCCCCCCATCCCTCTGGATCGGAAGGAGGTCCGCTTCCTTCACAAACCCTTCGGGGTTCCCCAGCTCACCGATCTCATCCAGGACCTCCTGGCCAACCGGTAGTCCGACGCGTCAGGAATCTGCCAGCATCCGGAACGCGGCGGATTCAGCATGACTGCATGGCTCCGCCTCGCATTACGATCCCCTTGAAGAGCCGCCGGACTCCTCCCCACCTCCTGGCGGCGGACCCCTCGATCCGTCGACCCGATCCCCCGACGCCCTTCAGGCTCTCCTCCACAGCGCTCGCAGGTCTCGCAGGGGAAGCACTCGAAGGGCTTCGTGCAGCCACCGCTTCAGCCGCTCCGGTGGGGCGATAGGCCGCCTCCGGCGTAGGCTCGCCTGGAGGTAGCTCGTCCGCAATGCCTGCGGCGATCCGCCCTGGTTCCATGGGCCTGGCGTTCCCAGTGATGGCCACTCGAGTGCTTCAACAGTCTTCCAGGGCTTTGATCTCGGAGCTTCATCTGAAGTTTTCCTTAATCCGACACTTCTTTTTCTTATCGTTGGTTGACATTCCCCGGACCTGCCCATAGATGAAAGGAGTCTGTCAGGCGCATCAGGGCAGGTTCGTCTCCGGCGAAATCCGGCCCGATGTTCGAATCACCTTTGAGGTGAAGGAGTCCTCAACATGCACTTCAGTGTTCGCAATCGGCAGGACCACCAGCCGCCCCCCATGGGCTGGCTCGCACTCACCCTCCTCTTCCTGCTCCCCATGGCGCTGTCACCGGCTGACGCCACTGCGCAGGCGACGATCACCGGAACGGTGACGGAGGCGGGGACGCAAAGACCCCTGGTGAACGCCCAGATCTCCATCCAGGGGACGAGCATGGGCTCCCTCACGAACTCGAGGGGGGTCTACACCATCTCGGGCAACATCCCCACCGGTGAGGTCACGGTTCGGGCCGAGCTCATCGGCTTCCGGGCGGTGGAGCAGGAGACCAGCGTTTCGACCGACGCAACGGTCGAACTGGACTTCCAGCTCGCCCAGACCACCCTGGCGCTGGACCAGATCGTGGTGACCGGGGCCGGTGTGGCCACGGAGCGGCGGCGCCTGGGGAACACGATCGCCACCATCGACGTGGGTGAACTCGAAACCTCACCCATCTCCAGCATGTCCGAGATGCTGGGGGGCCGGGAGCCCGGGGTGGTGGGGCTCACCTCTGGAGGCATGGCCGGCGAGGGGTCCCGGATCCGGATCCGGGGATCGGCTTCCCTCTCCCAGTCCAACGAGCCCGTCATCTATGTGGACGGCGTCCGCGTCGACGCCGCCGGAGGTTTCGGACCCGGCGTGGGCGCGGGAGGAGGGGGGGCTCCCTCCCGCCTCGATGACATCAATCCCGAGTCCATCGAGCGGATCGAGATCCTGAAGGGGGCGGCGGCGGCCACCCTCTACGGGACCCAGGCCTCCAACGGGGTCATCCAGATCTTCACCAAGCGCGGCCAGAGCGGTGCCGCCTCGTATACGTTTGGGATGGAGCAGGGGCTCACCCGCTACCCCTTGAGCCGTATCGAGAATCATGCCGGTTTCGTCACCGGCCAGACCCCCAGCAGCCGGGACCAGGGCGTGGAGGGGGTCAGGAATTTCTGGGGCCTCGACGTCCAACCCTACGAGCCCTTCGAGGTCAACATGATCCCTCAATTCTTCGGAACGGGTCATGCCCAGACCTACTCGGGTTCGATCACCGGAGGGACCCAGGCCCTCACCTACTATGTATCCGGCCGCTACCACTTGGAGGACGGGCCCTACGACGGCTCCGCCTTCCAGGCCCCGGGGTTCCGGGTCGCCAACGACGAGAACTGGCGCGCCCAGTTCAATGCGAACATGGAGCTGTTTCCCATGGAAGACCTGCGGGTCCGGGTGTCCTCGAGCTATACCGAGGGCTACCACTCCACGGTAGACAACAACAACAACATCTTCGGGGTGCTCTCCAGCGTCCTGAATTCCCGACCGGAGCGGGCCACGGCCTCGAACATCACCGGCTCGCCGGCCTTCGCCACAGCCCGGGAGAACTTCCACCGCCTCACCGACCAGGACGTGCAGCGCTTCGGCGGTGCTTTGACGGCCGCCTACCAGGTCTCGCCGTCCCTGGCCGTGGATGGAACGGTGGGGATCGACTTCGTGAACCAGCGCTCGTCTCGATTCTTCCCTTTCGGCTGGAATGTGGACAACTTCACCAACTCCAACATCCTCGGCGCCCGGACCGTGAGCGATCGGAATCACCGGGAGGTGACGCTGGACGTGAAGGGTCGGTGGAACACGGGGCTCGGTGACGACTGGACACTGGACGTGACCGCCGGGGGTCAGGGGTTCCTGACTCAGACCAAGAGCCAGGTCGGATCCGGAAACGAATTCCCGGGACCTGGACTCGAGGTCACCGAGGCCGGGGCCCTTCAGTCGGTGCAGGAGAACTTCTCCGAACAGTCGAACGTGGGGCTCCTCGGTGAGGGCCAGTTCGGATTCCGGGACTTCGCCTTCTTCACGGTGGGTGGGCGCTTCGACCAGCACTCCGCCTTCGGGGAGACCTCCGGGGGGGCCTTCTATCCGAAGGTGAGCACCTCGGTCATACCCAGCCAGCTCGACGGCTGGAACTCGGACCTGGTCTCGACCCTGCGAATCCGGGCCGCTCTGGGGCAGTCGGGCCTTCAGCCCGGTGCGTTCGACCAGTTCACCACCTTTTCTCCCCTGGCCTCCCTCGAGGGTTCGGGAGTCGCTCCGGACAACCTGGGCAACCCGGACCTGAGGCCCGAAGTCTCCCTGGAATGGGAGCTGGGAAGTGAGGTCGGAGTCTTCCAGGACCGGGCTTCCCTGGACTTCACCTACTGGAACCGGACGGTGACCGACGTCCTGGTGGACCGCCAGTTCCCCACCTCCGGGGGCTTCCGTTTTCCCCAGTTGGACAACATCGGTGAGATGAAGTCCTGGGGTCTGGAGTTCGGAGCCGACATGGTGGCCGTGACCCGTCCCAACTTCTCGGCCAACGTCTTCGCGAACGCCGCCTTCATCCGCGAGGAGATCACCGACCTCGGCGACGCTCCGGCGCTCAAGGTGGGTGGCTCCTACGCCCGCTACCGGCAGTTCACCGAGGAGGGGTATCACCCGGGCGCGTTCTTCGGCCCGTTCCTGGATGAGTCGGTGGAGTTCCCCGGCCACCTGGGGAACTGTCAGCCCCTCTCGAACGCGGAACTCACCCAGCTGGCTGCAAACCCCATCAACCCCGGCGACCTGGAGCCCTACGTCCTGGACTGCGGGACTCCGGAAATGCTTCTCCACTACATCGGGAAGCCGGTGCCCGACTGGCAGGGTTCGTTCGGTGCCAACATGACCTTCTACGGGAACTTCTCGCTCAACACCCTCTTCGAGTACCGCTTCGGAAACTTCCACATCCACGATCTGGACGGGGCCTTCCGCAGGCAGCACCCCCTCATCGGTCGCAACAACCTGAGGGCCGCGCAGGTCGAGGCCACCATGCTGAATCCGAACTCGACCACGGAGCAGCGCGTCGAGGCGGCAAACACCTGGGTCCGGGAGCTTCAGGGCCTGTCGCCCTACGACGGGTTGAACGAGATCCATGAAGCCGACTGGCTCCGGCTCCGTGAGGTGAGCCTGACCTACCGGTTCTCCAGCGACCTCGCAGAACGCTTCGGGGCGTCGAACCTCTCAGTCACCGCCGCAGGCCGGAATCTGGCCCTCTGGACCAAGTTCCCCGGGACCGACCCGGAGTTGAACTTCGCGTCTCGAGGTGACGGCGGTGGACTCACAAACAACTTCGGCGATGGGGTGGTGGCGTGGGGTGTACCCCTCCCGCGCCGGGTTTCCTTCGCCGTCCGGGCGAGCTTCTGATGCGCCCCGCCGAGCAGTCTCAACCCAACTGGAGCGAGCGAACGATGATTCGACGACACCCAGAGGGGCGGCGGGGATCGACCCACGCCCGCCCTCGACGAACCCTTCGACCGGGGGCCTTCCCGGCCCTCCTCCTGGCCCTCCTGGTGGGAGTGGCCGGATGCGACGGGCTCCTGGACGTGGACAACCCCAACAGCCTGGTCCAGGAGGACCTGGAGTCGCCGGCTGCGGCCGGGGCGCTGGCCAACGGGGCCCTGGCCACCGTGACCCGTGCCTGGGGGCAGATGATCCTGCTCCACGGCTCGGCCTCCGATGAGCTTCAGTTCACCGGCTCCAGGAACGCCTGGCTCCAGCTCCAGGCCGGAGGCCTCCGCGATGCCTCCAACGAGTTCACCGACGCGGCCTGGCCCTTCATCACTGAGGGACGTTGGATGGCCGACGAGGCCGTGCGGCAACTGACCATCTTCGACAATGATGGCACGCTGGGGAACCGAAACCTCCTGGCCCGCTCCCACCTCTACTCGGGCATGATCTACACCCAGGTGGCCGACCTCTGGGAAGACTTCGTGATCTCGGATCGTCAGGAGGTCTCGGCCCCCATCGGCCCCGACAACATCCCGTCCCTCTACGACCAGGCGATTCAGAACCTGGACCGAGGACTGGAGATCGCCCAGTCCGAGGGGAATGCGGATCTGGCCATGAAAATTCGGGCCCAGCGGGCACGCACCTATCACGCCAAAGCGGTCCGCTCCATGCTGACCCCGGCGGGGAGCACCCCTGGGAATCCCCTGGTGAATGACGCCCAGGCGGTGGCCGACGCCCAGGCGGTGGTCAGCGCTGCGGAAGGAAACTGGCGCTTCGACCTGGAGTTCAGCTCCGGGACGGTAGACAACAACTGGGGCGCCTGGGTGAACGAGCGCCTGGAGCTCCGTCCTTCGGACGTATACGTGTCGCCCACCGAGGATGACAAACAGGTGGCTGCGGTCACGCTCCAGGACCCCATCGACGAGGTCACGAGCCCGGTGGCCCAGCGCATCATCCTCGACGCTGCGGGGGCACGGCAGTACGGCTACATCACGGTGACGTCGACCCGGGAGATGCGTCTCATCCTGGCCGAGGCCGCGCTGGCCGCCGGTGATGAGGGGGGGTTCACCACTCACATCAACGCCCTTCGTGCGCAGGATGGACTGACGCCGTATGATGGGCAGATGGATGCTCTGGAACTTCTGAAGCACTCGAGGAAGGCCACCCTCTACAACACCGGGCGCCGCCTCAGCGACCACTACCGCTTCGGGACCCAGTCTCCCTTCTGGAGTTCGAGCCAGGAGGCTGTCACCCGCCCCGGCACTTACTTCCCCATCGCTCAGACCGAGCGAACCAGCAACTGCTTCATCATCGGTTCGTGCTGATACCAGATTCAATCCAACCGAAATCGGCCAGCGCCAGTCCGTCCCCGCGGGGGATCGGGCTGGCGCTGGCCCTCGTTGTGGCCCTCTCCGGATGCTTCGGCTACGTGCCTGTCCTGGACGGGGATCCCGAGCCTGACGCCAACGTAAGGCTCCGCCTTTCGAGCCAGGCTTCCGCGGAGATTTCGGCTCAGGCCGGGCAGTCGATCCGAAGTGTGGAGGGCACCCTGCTCCAGACGACTCCCGACTCGCTGGTGGTGGACGTGCACTGGGGGGCCATCTACGCAGGCACCCCATTCGAGGGGCGGAGGGACACCCTGAGCTTCGCCCGCAGCGACGTCGTGGAGGTGGACCGGCGAGAGATCTCGCGCCTCCGTACCGGGTTCGTCGTAGGCGGGCTGGCTGCGGCAGCGGTGCTGATCCTTCGGTCGTTCACGGGAGGAGGGGGTGAGTCGGGAACTCCGGGTCCGGGCCCCGGCGATCCGTTGTGATCCGAACCGGGTCCGCCCGACTCTGCTGTTCCGTCCTTCTCTTGCTGGCCGCCGCCTGCGGGGAGGCCCGCTCCCCTGACGCCGAATCGGGACCGGGCGGCGCTTCTGCCCTGACCCGGGGCGCCTCGGCTGGTTCAGCCGATCACCCGGACCGACTCCTTGGGTCCGCGGACCCCAACTACATCGGGAACGACGGATGCCTCCCCTGTCACTCCCAGATCATGGATCGCTACCTCCGGACGAACCACGGGCGCTCCCTGACCGCGGTGGAGGCGGGTTCGGAGTGGGAGCGGGGCGGGTGGATCCATAGCCCGGCCGACGACCTTCGCTACCGGGTGGAGGTGGAGAACGGCCGAGCGATCCAGACCGAGCAGTTGCTGGCGAACGACGGGGAGGTGGTCCACGAGCTGGCCGTAGAGCCCGATCTGGCCATTGGATCCGGGAATCAGACCCGGTCGTATCTGGCCATTCGAGAGGGCCACGTGACCCAGATGCCCCTCACCTGGTACTCCGTCCAGGGGGAGTGGCAGATGAGTCCGGGATACGCCGAGGCCAACGACCGGTTCAGCCGTCCGCTCATCCTGCAGTGCCTCACCTGCCACAGCGACCTCCCGGTGCTGGAGCCCCACACCCAGGGGGTCTATGAGGAACTGCCCGGGGCGATCTCGTGCGAACGGTGCCACGGACCTGGGCGGGAGCACGCCGAGGCCAGGCAGCGGGGCCGCAGTCCTTCCGCGGGTGCCCCGGACCCCTGGATCGTGAATCCCACCGATCTGGATCGGGAAGAGGAGATGAGTTCCTGCCTCCAGTGTCACCTGGCGGGCGTCATCACCTACCCCGACGGCGAGGATCCCACCACCTTCCGGCCCGGGATGCACCTGGGGGACAACCGGGCGGTCCACGTGCCCTCGCTCCAGCTCGAGGACCCGGACTGGGTGGGGATCGACTCCCACCCCATCCGTTTGGCCCGAAGTGCCTGCTTCGAAGCCACCGAGATGACCTGTTTGACCTGCCACCTTCCCCATACGCCGGGAGACGAGCTTCCCGCCGATCACTACCGAAACCAGTGCGTGAACTGCCACACCGGTGAGGATGGGGCAGGGACCCCGGGCCCCAACCCCCTCTGTTCCCGGCCCGGGACCGCTACCGCCGAGGAGGCTCGAAGCGGCGACTGCGTCTCGTGCCATCTGAGTGCAGGGGGCACGAGCGACGTACCCCATGTCCGCTTCACCGACCACTGGATCCAGCGGGAGCCCGGACCGCCCCTGAACCCCGACGCCGGCCGTCCGGTCATCGACTCATCCGAGCCCCTCCGGCTGGTGGAGGTGGGACCTCTGGGTCGGGAGGTGGACCCGTCGGTGTATCGCCACCGCTCCGAGGCCCGGGCCGGCGCTCTGCGGGCCGACGCCCTCTTCCACTTCTACGAGACCATGCACCGCCACCCCGGCTACCTGCCGGAGGTGGTCTCGGTGGGCCGGGAAGCCCGAGCCGCTGAGGGAGACCTCACCCGACGCGGACGTCTGGCTCTGGCCCGGGCCCTCCTCGAGGAAGGCAAGGTGCAAGAGGCGGAGGAGCTGCTCCGGATCGCGGTGGACCAGGCTCCCCAGGACCCCTGGGGACACTTCCTCCTGGGCGCGCTCCTGGATGAGCGGAGAGGAGATCCAGGAGCGGCCCTTCCCCACCTGGACGAAGCCGTGCGCATACAGCCCCGGTTGGGGGAGGCCAGGGTGAAGAGAGCGGAGGTGCTGTACGCCCTGGGTCGACGCGGCGAGGCTCGAGAGGAGCTGGAGGCGGTGGTGGCCGACAACCCGATCCATCGGCCTGCGAGCTGGTTCAACCTGGGGATCGTGCGGATGGAAGGCGGGGACTTCGCCGGAGCCGAGGCCGCCTTCTCCGAGGCTTCACGGCTGGATCCCTTCCATGGGGATGCGGCGGTTCAACTCGGTTCGATCCGAATGGAGGCCGGTGATCTGGGCGGGGCGGAGCAGGCGTTCCGCCTGGCCGTCACGGGCGACCCGGAGAATCCGGCCGCCCATGGGAGCCTGGCCCTGGTGCACCTGGAGCGCGGTCGGGTCCCAGAGGCCCGCCGGAGCCTGGAGCGGGTCCTGGAGCTGGAGCCGGGACACACCGGCGCCCGGGAGCTACTCCGGCAACTGCGGCCCTGAGGTAACGTTTCCACGGGCGACTCCATCGGATAGAATGCTCATGTAGTGTCCGCAGGCCCCCGTGGCAGGAAAGGAGAAGAGGATGTCGGAACTGTTCGATCGACCGATCTCGCGAAGGGATGCACTGAGGGTGGGACTGGGTGTGGGGGCGGGCTTGGCCCTGGGCCGCCTGCCGCTGGGGGCTTCGCCGTCCGACGCCCTCCGCCTGGCCGATGGCCTCTACACCAAGCCCATCCCGTCGACGGGTGAGGAGATCCCCATCATCGGGATCGGGACGGCCCGCCGGTACGACGTCGGATCGGACGAGTCGGATCGGGCTCCCCTCCGGGAGGTGCTCCGGGCCCTTCCGGAGCTGGGAGGTACGCTGGTGGATACGGCGCCCTCCTACGGGAATGCCGAGACGGTCATCGGCGACCTCATGGCGGAGCTGGGCAATCGAGATCAGATCTTTCTGGCCACCAAGGTTCGACAGGAGGATCCAGCCGACGCACTGGCCGAGATCGAGGGCTCCTTCGAACGACTGCGCACCGACCGGTTCGACCTGCTCATGGTCCACAACCTGGTCGGGATCGAACACAAGCTTCCTGTGCTCCGGGAGATGAAGCGGGAGGGCCGGATCCGCTATCTGGGGATGAGCACCTCCTTCGAGGGCCAGTACGACGACTTCGTGTCGGTCATGGAGACAGAAGACATGGACTTCATCCAGGTCGACTACGCCATCGACAACCGAGGGGCCGAGGAGCGGATCCTTCCACTTGCCGCCAACCGGGGTATGGCGGTGCTGACCAACCTCCCCTTCGGACGGGGGCGGGTGTTCGAGGCGCTGGGCGACCAGGAGATTCCCGTCTGGGCCGGGGAGTTCGGAATCGAGAGCTGGGCTCAGTTCGCCCTCATGTTCGCCGCCTCCCATCCAGCCGTGACCTGCGCCATTCCGGGCACGGCCACCCTGGAATACCTGGAGGACAACCTGGGCACGGCCCGAACCTCGCGGCTTCCGGACCAGGAGACCCGCCGCCGCATGGCCGCCCTGGTCGACAGCGCCTGACCGGATGTCCTCATGAACCGTCGCACCATGCTCCGGGTGAGCCTGGGAGGAGCGGCTGGAGCTGCGCTCGGGCTTGCGAACTGGGGGTGCACGCCGGGACGGGAGATGGCGGCCGCCGGGCCTCCGGTCATGGACGCCCGGGCCGCCCGCCTCGTGCCGGTCCAGGTCTCTCGCGACCGGATCATTCGTACGGTGGCGGGGCTCAGACCCTTCCGACCGGCGGGGTTCAGAGTGGAGGGAGAGCGGCTGGACGGAACCACCATCATCCACAACTACGGGCACGGCGGCGGCGGGCTTTCGCTCTGCTGGGGCAGCTCCCACCTGGCGGCGGAGGAGTTGAACGGGGTGGAGGGCGGGCGGATCGCGGTCCTGGGTGCCGGCGCGCTGGGGCTCACCACCGCCAGACTGCTCCAGGATCGAGGGCGCGAGGTTACGATCTACGCCAAGGAGCTTCCCCCCCACACCACGTCGAACGTGGCAGGGGCCCAGTGGTCCCCGTTCAGCGTGTCGGACCCCGGCGAACCGCCGGCGGGCTACGACGAGATGTACGAGCGGGCCGCCCGCTTCTCCCATCGGTACTTCCAGAGCCTCACCGGATCACGGTATGGGGTCCGGTGGGTCGAGAACTACTCGCTGAGTGAAGCGCGGCCCGAGGGGCCCCGGGGTGGGTCGATGGCGGATCTGTATCCCGAGAGCCAGGTGCTGGGACCGGGCGAGCATCCCTTCCCCGTCCCCTACGCCCGGCGTTTTCACACCATGTTCATCGAGCCGGATCCCTTCCTGGGTGAGCTCCAGCGCGATGTGTTGCTCCGGGGGGGCAGGATCATGGTCCGGGAACTCCGGCACCGGAGCGAGGTGCGAGATCTGGAGGAATCGGTAGTGGTGAACTGCACGGGGCTGGGGAGCCGTGCGCTCTTCGACGACCGGACCATGACGCCCATCAAGGGCGAGCTGGTCCACCTCCTGCCCCAGCCCGAGGTGGATTACATCACGCTGAGTGGGGGCTCGTACATGTTTCCTCGGCGGGACGGGATCCTGCTCGGGGGGTCCCGGGGACGGGGCGACTGGTCCACCGAACCCGATCCCCGCACGGTGGAGCGGATTCTGGAGGGGAATCGGGCGGTCTTCGAGGGATGGAGGGGAGGGGGCGTCGCCTAGAGACCGGCGTGGACATCAGGAAGGGCTTCGGGGGTCCGGGAGCCGAATTCGGGGGCGCGCTGTCGAACCGGCCTGGGTGATCTTATTCGAATCCTCCGCACGTCCCAAGCCCCGGCCTCAGGTGGCTCATGGGAGTGCGGTTCGCCAAGTTTCGCATTCCCATGGTTGCGGCGAACTCCGGCTTCGGTGAGGAAGTCGTCGCGTGGAACCCTCAGATCCCCTCGACCCCACACGATCATGCTACTCCTCTCCCAGCCTCAACTGCGCAGAATCTTCCTCTGCGCTCTCGTAGGGGTCGTCCCCTTCCCAGCTTCGGACTCCCTCCTGGCCCAGGAGGTTCCTGCTGCCATCCCCTCCTCTGCGGTTGCGGCCGGCGGCGTTTCTGCTGAGGAGACAGCTCCTCCCCGTTCCCTGGAGCCCCACTTCCACACCTTCTCCATCGCCGCCATCGATGCGGAGACCGGAGAGTCGGGGGTAGCGGTGACGACCCGGAGGGCGTGTGTGGGCAACGCCGTACCCTGGGTGCGAGCCGGAGTGGGGGCGGTAGCGACCCAGTCCTTCACCCGGATGGAGTACGGACCCGAACTCCTGGACCTCCTGGAGGAAGGGATGGCGCCCAGCGAGGCCCTGCGCCAGCGGGTGGAAGCCGACGAGGGACGGGAGCGGAGGCAGGTGGGGGTCATCGACCTTGAGGGTCGGGGCGCCCAGCACACTGGGTCGGGGGCGTCGGAATGGGCAGGGCAGCAATCCGGGCACAACCATGTGACCCAGGGCAATCTGTTGGTGGGCCCCGAGGTCGTGGAGGCGGTCGCACGGACCTTTGAAGCCAGCGAGGGCTCGGGCCGGCACCTGGCCGATCGGCTGGTGGAGGCGCTCGAGGCAGGGCAGGCGGCCGGTGGTGACGCTCGACGGGGACTGCTCCAATCGGCGGCGCTCCTGGTGGCAGACCCTCGGGAGGATGTGGCGACCCGACCCGACCAGGTCTCGATCAACCTCAACATCTGTGAGCACCCGGAGCCCGTGGGCGAGCTTCGGCGGCAGTACATGACGGTCTCGGGTACGTTGGGGTTCCGAAACCTGGAGCAATTCTCGGGACCCGACGTGGGTCAGCTGCGCATCCTGCTCCACGCCCTGGGCCACTACCGGGACGGAGACGATGAGTTGAAGGGAAATCATGAGTCCGCGGTGTTCACTCCGTCGCTGGCGGAGGCGGTGGATGACTTCCGGGCCGCCCGAGGGCTTTCCACCCCGGAGGTCGGCAGTCCCACCGGATGGGTCGACGCCGAATTGATCGAACATCTCTGGGTGGCCGTAGAGGAGGCCGGGTTGACCCGCGAGGTGCGGGAGGAACTACGCGAGTTGACCCAGATCCGGAGGTAGTCGAAATGAGCCGTCTCACTGCCGAGATGATCGGGGAGCTGCGGAGCGAGCTGCTCCGCCAACTCAGCCGGCTCGAGCGGAGCATGCAGGTCACCGACGAGGCGGTGCGACCCGTGGAGTTGGATCAGCAGGCGGTGGGTCGCCTCTCTCGTATGGATTCCCTCCAGAACCAGCACATGAGCCAGAACCTCCAGGAACGGGAGAAGGTTCGCTATGGGGCGATCAAGGGAGCCCTGGAGCGGATCGAAGAGGGGACGTACGGGATCTGCACCGACTGTGGAGGTGCACTGGCTCCGGGTCGCCTCATGGTCATGCCCGAGGTGGAGCACTGCTCGGATTGCGGGGGCTGAAAGACGTTCGTCCTTCGCGGGCCTTGGCGCGTACGGAGACGCGTTTCAGCTGGAACGCCTCCGGCTCCTGAAACCGGAACACCTGCGACTCCTGAAGCTGGTACGCTTCCGGGTCACCGAGAGAGGCCTCCGCTCGCTGGTCTGAGGTGGCCTGTCACGCCGGCCCCGAGACCTCATCCTGTCCACTCCCACCTGGGAAGCGCGAAGCGATCTCCGTACGGATCGTCGGCCCTCGCGGTCTCCGTGGTCGAGCGTTGCGCCCCGGTCATGCCTGAACGGGCACCCCCAGGTCCCAGAGCCCGAGCCCGCATCTCGAAGTCCCAACCTGCCATGGACGGATCTGAGATCCCGCAATGGGTGGACGGCACGGATGGGTGGCTGGGGCGGTCCTGGATGGCCCTCCGGGCCCGCTCAGAGGCCTTGGCGCCACCACCCCTCACCCTGAGGCCTCCGAGGTCCGCTTTTCTCGTCCTGCGGCGAATCTCGAGGTCGGAAACCCCCTCGTTATATTATACAAGTCATTGGATGTCTTGTACTTAGGAGGAGTGTCATGGGGTTTCGGGTGGCGGAGTCGAGCGCGGTGTATGGGGCGAGAAACGGGTCGGAGTCAGCGGCAACAGGACGGGCGTCCGGAGCGCAGGTGTCGCCGGCCCAGGGTTCGAAGGCGACCCCTCGCCTTGCCAACGTGCGTCTCTCCGGCCCCATCCCCGAGTGCGACAAGGCGCTGGGTCAGGAGATCAAGGGCCTGTCCCGGTGGATGGGCCGGGCGAATCACCGGATGCTGGA
>SKKH01000087.1 GCA_007121555.1 Gemmatimonadota bacterium
CGGCCGACGGCGGCGCCCATGTTGTCCACCATGTGGCGCGGCTGGCTGGTCGCCGGGGTGACGACCGTGACCGCCGGGTGCGAGGCGACGTACTTGATCATGAACTGCGCCCAACTGTGGGCGTCGAACTCCTCCGCCCAGTCCGGGAGCGCGCGGTCGCCGATCCGGTTCCAGAGCCGCGTGCGACCGAACGGCAAGTACACCATCACACCGATGCCGCGATCCTGCGCCAGCGGCAGAATGTGCTCCTCGATGTCGCGATTGTCCACCGCGTAGTCGATCCCGATGAAGTCGAGAGGCTCGGCGCGCATGATTCGCTGCAACTCGTCGTACTGCTGTGTCGAGGAGGTGGTCACGCCGATGTAGCGGATCTGCCCGTCCTGCTTCATCTCCTTGAGGAGACCGAGGTGCGTCGGGATGTCGCTCAGGTTGTGGACCTGGATGAGATCCACGGGGCGCTTGCCGATACGCTCGAGCGAGGTCTCCAGCTGCTGGCGCGCAGCCGCAGGATCCGCGGACTGCCCACCGGGGGCGACGTTCACCTTGGTCGCCCAGAAGATGCGGTCGGTCAGGTTCTCCTCGCGGGCGATCCGCCCCGCGACCTCCTCCGAGGCGCCGTAGCCGGGGGCGGTGTCGAACACCCTCCCGCCATGCTCGGTCATGGTGCGGAGCACGCCGCGCACCGCCGACACGTCCTCGCTGCTGGCGGCCTGCGCGAAGGTCGCGGAGCTCCCCAGACCGACGATGGGAAGCCGCTCACCCGTGGAGGGCACGGCGCGGGTGATGAGCTCCTGCCGGGCGGCCCAGAGCAGCCGCGGGTCGAGCGTCAACGCGGCGCCCGCGCTGAGGGTGAGGCCGATCCATTCACGACGGGTGATCATGGTCAATTCTCCTCGTGGGGATTGCATGCTTCCAGGACCCGCGCTGGGTCGGGAAGTGCAGGCTGCGGTCCCCTCCTCCCTCGGCGGTCGAAGGAGGCACGACGGCGCCAAGAATCGGGAGGGGGGGGCAGCCTCATGACACATTCGACGCACGGGGCAGCAGAATGGTTGCGGGCGGGGCGAGCGGGATCGGCGATCCTGAGGGCCGGGATCTCGGAGTGAGCGACAAGCTGTCAGAGGACAACGACGGAGGGCCTCCTGTCGCCCGCCAGTACGCCTTGCTCCTCACGCCGCTTGCGTGCTACTCTCGGCGCTTCGAAGGCGGCGCTGGACAAGTCGATTCCAGTGGGACTCGAGCCCCTGCCATCGGCGGATCAGCGAAGCAAAGGGGGGAAGAGGATGAGTGAAGAGCATCTGCGGGTCATCCTCGTCGACGATGAGCCTGTCGCCCGCAAGCTTCTCCGTTCGATGTTGGCGGAATACCCGAAGATTCAGGTCCTGGCGGAATGCCGGAACGCGGGTGAAGCGATTTCAGCCATCCGTAACCTCGATCCAGACGTAGTATTCCTGGACATTCAGATGCCGGGTGGGGACGGCTTCAGTGTGATCGAGGAGGTGGGAGTCGAGGAGATGCCCGCCATTGTGTTCGTCACGGCTTTCGACGAGTACGCGCTGAAGGCGTTCGAGGTCGTCGCGGCCGATTACCTGCTCAAGCCCTTCGACGAACGACGGCTTGCAAGCACGGTGAGCCGGCTCCGTGGGCGCCTCGCGAGAGAGGAGCCGACCGTCGACGATCGTTTGCTCGACCTACTGAAGGAAATCCGTGGTGAAGGCCGGTACATCGACCGGATCGCCGTGGAAGCGGGCAACCACGTCGCCTTTGTCCCGACATCCGATGTCGCCTGGTTGGAAGCAAAGGGCAAGAGCACCCTCGTGCACTCGACCACCGAAACCTACCAGAGACGCGAAGGACTCTCGGAGTTGTCCGCCCGCCTCGATCCAAGGGAGTTCATCCGAATCCATCGATCCACCGTCGTGCGCATCGATCAGATCAGGGAAATCCATCGCTGGTCCCGTGGAGGTTACTTCATCGTGCTGAGAGACGGCACCGAGCTCACGACCGGTGGCCGGTACAAGGGCGCGGTCGAAGAGGTGTTGCTGGGGCGGCAACGCCCTCCAAGCTGAAGGCCCGGTCACGGACGGCCTTGTAAGGCTGCAACCGTTTTCGCGGTCCCGGATGTCGCATTGGAAGGATACACGCGCCGTGGCCTCAGGCCGCGGCGACCGCGATGAACCGGAGTCGGATGGCACCGCGTGTGATTGACCGTCGGCCGGAAGGCCACCCCATGATTGCCAGGCGAGCGCATATCCGAACGCGCTCGCGGCTTGCACCGCTGGGAGGACGGTATCGCCCAACACCCCGATTCCTCCCCCTTCTCCCACTCTCCAGGAAAATGAGCCCGATCGCGGACGTACGGAGAGACTCGAGCTTTGCGCTCAGTCGACGATCCCTGGTGGCGATCTGGGCAGCCGGCTGGGCTGCAATTCTGGTCATCGTGATCGGTGACATCTGGATGCAGTACGTGATGGCCAACGCCTCGTTTTTCGAGCGGTGGTATCATCTCCCCAGAGCCGCTGCCCCCGTGCTGATTGGGGCCGGCTTGTCGATCGGCGTCTTCCTGGCCTTCCGTCTCCATATCGGGTTGGAGCGTCCCCTCTCGTCCCGATTGGCTCACTACGTCCCCATCGGTCTGGCCTACTGGATCGTATGGAGCGCGCTCGCGGCATCACTGAATGCTTTCATGTGGCCCGGTCCGCCAGATACGTTCCGAGGGGCCCTCGGGCAAGCGCTCTCGGGATGGGCGTTCAATTCCCTCCTGCTTTTCGCCGTGATGGCGATCCTGTACGAAGCGATCCTCAATATCGAGAGGGTGAGCGAAGAGGAGACGCGGGCCGCGAGGTACGCGGCTGAGCTGTCGAGAGCCAGAACGGCGGCTCTTGCCGCCCAGCTCGATCCGCACTTTCTGTTCAACACACTGCACGTCGTATCGGGCCTGATGCACCCCGACGTGGAAGCGGCCCAGGAAGTGCTCGCGGATCTGCGTGCGTTGCTCGCAGAATCGTTCCGGCGCGAAGGTCATCAGATGGTGCGACTCTCCGATGAGCTTCGCCTCGTGGAGCGCTATCTGCGGATCCAGCAAGCTCGCTTCGGAGAACGTCTCGACGTGGCATTCGAGGTCGACCCTGAGGCGGCCTCGGTCCTCGTCCCACCCCTGCTGCTCCAACCCCTGGTCGAGAACGCCATTCAGCACGGCATTGCCCGACAGACGGAAGGGGGTCTGATCCGTATTCAGATCCAGCGGCGGTCGGACGAGGTGTCGATCGTTGTGGAGAACTCCGGAGTTTCCGGAGACCAATCCGACCCCTCGGAGCTCAGCGAGCGGATCGGACTCGGTGGAGTCCGGGCTCGGCTTTCCACGGTCTTCGGCGATGCTGCGGGGGTTTCGGTCGGTCACGAGGACTCCGGCTGGTTCAGGGCCATGGTGACCGTCCCCGAAATCACCGGGGTGCCCGAAGTCCAGGAGGAGTCAGACCTGACCGTTCAGAGGGATCCGGAGGGTGGTGGTGGTTCCGGCGAACGGTCGCCAGGATCGAACACCGGAGGCGATGGAAGACCCATGCTGCCTTCGCGTCCGTGGGGGAGAGGACGGTGGGTCCTGGTCGGAGGCCTCGCATGGCTCGGGGTGGCGATGCACTACCACGTGGTTCTCGGATTCCGCAGGGTCAGCGGTGGCCTGCCCTTCTATTCATCGTGGCAGCAGTTGGCCCCGAACAGCTTGGTGTTTCTGATCGGGGCGCTGTTGACCCCCGGGATCGTCATGGCGCTCTGGAAGTTCCGTTCGCGTGGCGGACGGCTCCCACCGGTAGTCGGTGCCTACATTGGGATGGGGATTGTCTTCTGGGTCGCCTTGGCGTCCCTGGCCGTGCTCGTGCTGCCCATGGTGTTGGGACCCGCCCTGTCGTTCGATTCGTTGGGACAGGCACTCGTCATGTCGGCGTTTGTCGCCCTGCTGCTGTATACCGGGATGGCACTCGTCATCGAGGCGAATTGGCAGTTGCACGTCGCTCGGCGCAAGGCGATGGAGGCTGCGGTGCTTCGCGCCGATCTCCACGCGGCAGAAACCTCTGCCCTTCGCTCGAAAGTCGATCCGCACCTGCTGTTCGATTCCCTCGCCGTCGTCTCTGAGGTGATGAGTTCCGATGTCCGTGCGGCCCGGAACATCCTGAGTGACCTCAGCGAACTGTTGCGGGCCTCCCTGGGCCGGGAGGGCCGCGCCCTGGTCTCCCTGAACGAGGAACTCGATCACGTGCGGCGCGTCCTCAACATCCATATCGCGCGTGGCGCAGGCCCCGACCCGATCCACATCGACCTGGACGATGACGTCTCCCGGCGACTGGTTCCTCACCTCGTGCTTCAACCCCTGGCGGCGGAAATCGTCCGCTGCGGAACCCGAGGATGCGACCAGTCCATCGACGTGGTGATCCGAGCGGAGCGAATGGACGGAGACCGCATCAGGCTGGCCGTTCGAGTGGACTGCATGCTGAACGGAACACAGCGACTTCCCATTCGAATGGATGCCGAGGTCCTGGATCACATGCAGACCTGGTTCGGGACCGCGCTCGGCTTCGAGGCGGGAGTCGTCGCGGCCGAATCGGCCGACGGCACCTATACTCTGGAGTTCGGATCGATCCGCGCCGTCGCTCCGTGATCCGGGGCATCGATCAGAGGCTCACGCCCCTCGGTCCCTGGCCAGATCTCTGACTCACCACAGCAGTGACATTCTGTCTCAGAACCGGTAGCTGTAGTTCACCTTCACCGCGCCCCCCCGGGAGAGGGTGACGAACTCCCGGTCCAGCAGGCGGGCCACCTCGTTCTGCCAGTTGTGGGTCCAGACCAGGAAGACGTCGCTTCCGGGTCGGACGATCCAGCGGGCCCGGGCGAAGAGCCCCACCACCTGGGAGACGTCGTCGTACTGGATGTTCCCGGTGAAGGAGGTGAGGGGACTCAGGTTCCAGGAGCCCGAGAGCCGGACCAGGTTCGTATCGAAGCTCCCCTGCTCCAGCCGCACCTCGTTCCGCTGGTAGTCGGTGGAGAGGGAGACTCCTCGCCGGGGCCGCACCGTCCCCCGGAGGTCCAGCTGCGTCCGCTCCCCGTCCCAGAAGTCGGAACGCCCGAGGTCGGCGGACCCGGAGACCATCCTTCGGCCCGCGGTCTGACCGCCGATCCCCCATCCCCAGGAGTAGTAGTCCCCCGCCGGGATGACCACGGCGTCGTCCCCACTCCCATGGATGGTGAAGGTCCGCTCCAGGCGCTCGAACTCCCGTTCCACCTGGAATCCGAACCGGTCCCCGCTCTCGAAGTTCACCTGCAGGGGTTGGACCCGGAACAGCCGGGTGAGGAGGCGGTTGTCCCAGTCGGTCAGATACTCGAAGTAGAACTGGTGCTCGAACTGGCGGACCGAGGTGAGCCACTCGGGTCGGGGGGCGATGGTGAGGGTGGGCTGGTGCCTCCGGAACCCTCGACGCTGGGCGAAGCCCACTGCCGGATCCCACCCCCTTCCGAAGTCCCGGTAGGAGGAGTGGAGCCGGATCAGGTCGTTGGGGAAGTTCCACCGGTACCCCCGGGAGCGGTGATCCGGGGAGAAGAGCCCCGCTTCGCCGGCGGGATCGGTGTGGAAGATCATGAAGCCTTCGATCTGGGCGTTCAGGCGCCCCAGCGCCTGGGAGGTGTACAGGTTGAAATCCCCACCCACCGTCTGCCGGTCCGGGATCCCCTCGGATTCGGGGCCCTCCAGCGGATCGAAGGCGGTGGTCCGGCGAGTGTACACCGCGCCCACGTGGGACTGCTGGAAGAGGCTCCGGCGCACCCGGGCCACGGTGAAGTCCTCGGTGGGCCAGAGGCCTTCGGTCTCCCCCATCTCCAGGAACGTCTCCCCGGTGCGGATCTGGTAGAAGCCCAGCTCGTACCGCCCGGCGTTCCCTCCCAGCCGGGCCCCGTAGCGGATGGGCACCTCCTGTCCCTGCACCAGCCCGATCCTCCGGCTGAAGAAGGGGTCGGCCCAGCTGAAGGAGTGGACGCCGGAGCCCTCCAGGAAGAACCCCCGCTGCTCAGGGAAACGGAGGGGGAAGCGGGTGAGGTTCACCCGGCGCTGATCCACCTCCACCTCGGCGAAGTCGGTGTTCACGGTGACCCCCGCCCGGAGGGAGGGAGTGATGGAATACGAAACGTCCATCCCCACCTTCGCATTGGTGTCCCACCCCGTGCCCAGCGCGGGGGACTGGCTCCCGTCGCTCAGGACGTAGGGCTTCACCTCCACCCCCACACCCTGGTTGATCCCCTCGAGCCCACGGAGCTCACCGGCGCTCACCGGTCGGAAGAGGCTCTCGTTGCGCCTCCACCCGCTCCAGAGGATCTCCTCGCTCTTCCGCCGGATGGTGCGCTGGAAGTTGATCCCCCAGGTGTCCCGCTGGGGATCGAAGTTCAGGGTGGAGAAGGGGATCCGGATCTCCGCCGACCAGCCGTCGGGAAGGATCTGTGTCCGGACCTCCCAGTTCCCGTCCCATCGCTTGTTCAGACCTCCCCCTCCGCCGCCACCCCCTCCGCCGATGATCCCATCCCCCATGAGCCCCGCGGGGTTGATCTCGAAGAAGTACCCGGTCCGCCCATCCTGGAAGGTGTCCAGGATCCACATGAAGCGGTCATCGGTCCCCAGGCCGGCATTTCGCTCCAACTGGTGGGCCAGGATCCCCGAAGGATCGGAGTCGTAGAACATGGCCCCGATGTAGAGGGCCTGGGAATCGAAGAGGAGCCGGATCTCCGTGGGCTCCGAGGGCACCCCTCCCTCCACCGGATCCTGCTGTCGGAAGGCCGTGATGGGCTCCGCCAGGCCCCAGGCCTCCTCGTTCATCAGGCCATCGATCCGAAGATCCACCCCGTCGGGAACCCGGGTCGCCTCCACGGCGGGTCGGACCGCCGCTCCGCCCTCCTGGGCCGCCGCAGCCTCGGGTACGTTGAGCCCCACCGTCGGAAGGAAGGCCAGTGCCAGCCCGACCAACACACGCTCGAGTACGCTCCGGGTCCGCGCACCGCGCCGGGGTGGGTGGCAGCGATCCGTTGCGGAGGGTCCAGGAGCGGACCACGGGGTGGGAAACGATTCCATGAGGGCTCGACGGTCCTTGCTCGCCGGTGAAGGCGGGCGTTCAGGTGTGCGGGGAATAAGCTGACCAACCTACACTTTCCCCCTCGCCCGCGCGCCCCCCCCCTGGGTCGGGAAGAACGATCCGGGCGGGAGTGGTGCCTTCTGGATAGACCATCAGGGTGAGGTTTTCGTTGCATCGCCGGGAAGGAGGGCGCCGTTCATGGCCGGCGCCTCCGCCGCCCTTCATGCCGCCATCTCCAGCGGCGGCGTCCCACTCCTACGGCACGAGATACCGATCTGGGATCGGATGCTCCGAAGACTCCTGCTGCCACATGAACCCAGCGATCCACCAGCGACTCCCGTCGTACCACGGCTTGATACTGTTGACTCCCCGCATGAGCGGTTCCGCTTCCTCATGTCGAAAGGCTTCGATACGCACTGTAGGCGTGCGCGATGTTCCTGAACTGCTCCACCACTCTACCGATCTCGATCTCCCGGAAGCCGATCTCCACCATCAGGGCTTCGTTGCGCTCGAGATACTCGTCCACCGTCCAGACCGTGTGCGTGCCCGTCCCATCCGAGCGCTGACCGGTTGGAGTCATTCGCGCGCCGGGGATGAACAGAGCTCGGAGTCGGTCCGAATTGCGGGCTTCACCTGCTGGCCCGGAAATCGATTCGTAGAGGGCACCGATGACTGCATCGATGCTGGCTCCGTCGGGGGTGGGGGTCGCGGGGGTGGCAGCCTGTTGCCCAGTGGCCGAGGAGAACCCGCCCAACGTCGCGAGGATCGCAAAGGCCGCCGGGGCGCAACAGCGGAAGACGCGTGCTGGCTTGGGCGTTACCACTCCACCGTGGCCGGTCGATCCGCTGCGGGCGATGTCTAGATGGATGGGCTGGGTGATCTGATCCGCCGAGGACGCCTACTCGACCACGAAAGGGCCTGAGATCAGCGAGCGCTCCTCACCCGCCGCGTCGCGAGAGAGGAGCACCAGCCGGTAGCGACCCGGCGCAGGGTCGACTCGGTACGTGCCGTGGACGGCCGCGCCCGGTGCGAGGGGCAGCGGTGACATGTCGTAGACGGTCAGGCAGAGCGCCGCCCGCACCCCGACCCACA
>SKKH01000238.1 GCA_007121555.1 Gemmatimonadota bacterium
AGGGCTCACCGGGGCCGATCTGGTCAGCCGCCCCACGGACCATTGACGTGGTGAACGAGACGGCGCATATTGGTAAGACAATGCTTACCAATCCTCCCACCGACCCCGACTCCGCCGATTCGCGACCGGACCTCGACGCCGTCTTCCAGGCGCTGGCGCATCCGGTGCGCCGCGAGATCCTGGAGGTGCTGCGCACTGGGGATCTCACCGTGGGAGAACTGGCCCGGCCCTTTTCCCAGTCGCGGCCCGCCATCTCCCAGCACCTGGATGTGCTGGAGGGCGTGGGCCTCGTCCGGCGGATCCCGTCCGGGCGGACCAATGTCTGCCGGCTCGTTCCGGCACCGCTCAGGGCTGCAGACGACTGGCTCGCCGGCTACGCCCAGTACTGGACCGAGGCCTTCGATCGCCTGGAGCGCCAGCTCGTCGACACCCCGCACGACCCGAAGGAGTGCGAATCATGAGTGAGAACCGCGCCCCCCACGAACCGAGCGGCCCGGAAGGGACCGCGCCGCCATCCATCGCACCGGACTCCCCGGACAGGTCCCGAGGAGAACCGCGCTCCTCGCCCGAGCGAGTCCTTCGCATCGAAAGAACCTTCAGCGCACGCCGGGAGCGGGTCTACGCCGCCTGGACCGAGGGGACGCTCCTCCGGGCGTGGTCCTGCCCCGAGGGGCTCACCGTCGGCGAGGCCTGGAACGACCTCCGGGTGGGGGGCCGCTTCCTCCTGGAGATGATCGAGCCCGACTCGGTCACCCGGCACGTAGCCACCGGCCGATACCTGGAACTCGATCCTCCCCGGCGGATCGTCATGACCCACGGGTGGCTCCATGAGGGAGAGACGCCAGAGGCGGTGGATGAACGCGCGACGCACATCACAGTGACCTTCTTCGAGGAGGGGCCCCACACTCGCATGGTCTTCGTGCAGCGGGGCTTCCCGAGCGACGAGTCGCGGGACGGGCACGACGAGGGCTGGAAGAGCTCGTTCCGACAGCTCGACACCCTCCTCGCTTCCATGGGAGGAGACTCATGATCGGCGCCGCGCTCCTCGCCCATCAGCTCCGGGTCCTGCACGCCGTGGCGGCCCGGAACCTGGAGGGAATGTCCGCCGAGGATTCCCTGGTTCAGCCCGCGGGCGGTGGAAATTGCGCAAACTGGATCCTGGGGCACCTGGTGAAGGTCCACAACGATCTGGCAGGGGTCCTGGGCGTTGCACCGGTCTGGGAGACCCCCGAGCTCGAGCGTGCGGGGCCCGAGCCCATCACCACCGCGGAGGACTCCATTCGCTGGAATGCGCTCGTGGACCGGTTCGCGGCCTCGGAGGACCGATTCGCAGAAGCGCTGGACGCGCTCACGGACGCGCAGCTGGCCGAGGTGATCCCCACCGACGCGTTCGGGAACACTCCCCGAGGCACCCTCCTTGCCACTGTGCTCTTCCACCAGGCCTACCACGCGGGCCAATTGGCCACCGCCCGGCGGCTCGCAGGGCGCGAGGGGGCGATCAAGATCCCGGGAACGGAGTAGGCGACCCCGTCACCCACCGCACCCGCGGAACCCGAAGGCCCCCCAGGCGGCGGCGCCACGGGTCCTTCAGAGCTCTCTGAAGCCCATGCCCTTCTCGGCGAGCGCTTCCTCGAGAATCGCGACGGCCTTGGGGCCCACTCCGTGGATGGCAAGGAGCTCCTTCCTCGAGTGCTCGGCCACTCTGCGCAGCGTGGTGATCCCGTTCAGCGAGAGTTCGCGGGCGGCCGTCCTTCCGATCGCGTGGGGGAGATCTCCGACGGGCCGTACATCGGGCGTGGGGGTCATGGTGTGTGCGTCTCCGTGTGCTGAGTTCGAGCTGGGGCGCGGGGTCACGCCCTGCGAGGGGAGCTATGGTCGCCTCCCCCCGATCGGTTCGGAAGCTGCCCGCATGGGCGCGCTGGAGACAAGGGAGATGAGCCTCTTGGCCGGGTTTGTCGTCGAGCTTCAACTTCTCTCGACTCCTGGTGTCCGCCTGATCGAAGCCCACGTGCCTTCGGGGGTACCGGCACCGCCGTGCACCTCCATGTGGGTGCCGTGGACAGGCTAGCCAGCCGGGCCGTCGAGGCCGGGGCGGAGATGGTCCGCGAACCCACGGACTACGCCCACGGGGAACGGCAGTGCCGGATCCGGGACCCCTTCGGCCACGAGTGGCTCCTGGGCCATTCCCTGGAGGAACTCTCCGACGAGGAGATCGCCATACGCTACGCAGCGGAGCACGGCGAGGTCTCGGACGCCTGACACCACCCGGTCCCTTCAGATCGGAATCGCCTCTTGGAAGGGGTGGGCCTACCTCCGCGTCGAGCCTTCCTCCCGAGAAGGAGCTGAACCGGCTCAAGGGCTTCCTTCCGGCGAGCCACCGTGGCGCAGTCAACTCAGATATCGGAGCCAGGGGCGGTGGAGCGTGTAGGGGGGCACGGCCCTGATCCCCTCCCGCTCCACCTCTATGAGTTCCCGCCGCGTAAGTCGCTCGAGCGCCCCCTGGACCGCCCGCCCCCGGGAACGCCGCCGGCCCCCATCCGCCAGCGCCTCTTCCTCACCCTCCCCAGAGATGCATCGTGTTCACGTCCTTCCCCTGGAGCTTGAGGTAGTAGAAGAGCTGCCCCTTGTGCTGGCCCAGGTGCCAGATCATCCCGTTGCAGTGCTGAAACAGGGTCACCTCCGGTCCTCCCCAGGGGGCCGCGCTCCGCTCGGAGAGGAGTCGCTCGTCCGAAACCTCCGAGAGGACCTTCATGCAGAGCTCCCGGTCCGAAGAGAGGAGGGAAAGGGCCTCGTCCACACTCGCCACGGCGGGGACCTTCTCCAGCGGTGGGATCATCTCGTCGTCGGGGATGTCGTGGATGGACTGGCCTTCAGGCAGTCCCCACTCCCCGTTCACGAAGCCGTTCATCGGGAATCCGCAGGCGTTGGTGCAGTGGTGGAGGAGCTGTGCCGTGCTCATCCAGTTCGTCCCGCTGGCGGGCTTCCAGTCCAGCGTGTCCACCATCCGGATGAGCCCCTCGGTGGCGTGGTACATTCCCTGCGCGTCCTGCTTCAGGATCTCGGTGAGCTTCATGGGTTCATATCCTGTGGTTGAGCCGTGGATCGCACCCCGCGGAATCCGGGCTTGGGAGGGCCGAAGCGGGGGAGTGAAGGGTACCGAATATAAACCGAAAGTCTAGGGGGAGCAAGTGCGCTCTCGTGCAGCCCGCGGAGGTGACGAGATCCCTTCCGGGCGCACTCAGACGAGGACCCAGCTCAGCTTACTCGGCCAGAGCCCGAGAGCGGGTGGAACCTTGTTCAGGGCTCGATGCTTGACCCGGGTGAAGACCACTTTCACCCAACATGAGGCGAACCCATGCGAAGCAAGCTTTTCATCCTCGGCCTCCTCCTGGTCCTGGCCGTCCCTCTCAGTGCGCAGATCCCGGAGACCTCGGTCACCTTCGATCCCCAGCGCACCGCGGTGGTGATCACCGATCCCCAGAACGACTTCCTCCATGAAGACGGAGTGGCCTGGGGCGCGGTGGGGGAGAGCGTCATCGCCAACGACACCCGGGAGAACCTGGAGACCCTGATGCGACTGGCGAAGGAGACCTCCCTGCCCCTCGTGATTTCTCCCCACTACTACTATCCGACCGACCACGAGTGGAGCTTCGGGGGACCGCTCGAGGTCCTCATGCACGAGATCGGAATGTTCGATCGCGAGGGTCACCTGCACACCGCCGGGTTCGAGGGCTCAGGCGCTGACTGGCTGGAACGTTACAAGCCCTACATGGAGGACCGAACCACCATCGTCACCAACCCCCACAAGGTCTATGGCCCCGAGTCCAACGATCTGGTACTTCAGCTTCGGAAGCGGGGAATCACCACGGTGATCCTGGCGGGAATGTCGGCCAATCTCTGCACCGAGTCCCACCTTCGGGAGCTTCTGGAGCAGGGGTTTGAAGTTGCGGTGGTGTCGGACGGCACCGCCGCAGCACAGTTCCCGGGCCTGGATGGCTATCAGGCTGCCATCACCAACTTCCGGTTCATCGCCAACGAGGTCCTCACCACCGAAGAGACCGTCCAGCGCATCCGCGCGGCAGCCAACTGACTCCCTTCTCCTGGTTCGGAACCGACAGGGCCCCGTCGTCACGTTGGTGATCCTGGTCACCGGCGTGGCGGCGGGAGGCTGTACAGGGCGGCCGCGCAGATGGCCTACGTCCTCTTCAGTGGTCGGCGCCCGAGAGCCGATTCTCCACGGGTCGGAGACATTGCAAGCTCCCGAGGCGGCACTTCAGGTCCCATCCAGGGGATCACGGGTGTCCCCCAGGCCGGATCATTCAGGAAGAGGAGTCCTTTCGTGCGCGTGGAGATCAATTCGGAGGTGTGGTGTCCGGGGTGCGAGTTCGGAGATGCCCGCTCGGACCCGGAGGCGGCGACGTGAGCCGATCCGTGCAGCTCTCGGTCCTGGACGTGGCACCGGTGGGCTCCGGGACGACGCCATCGGCGGCCCTGGCCAACATCCCCAGGCTGGCCCGATTGGCAGAGGAGAGCGGCTATACCCGCTTCTGGTTGGCCGAGCACCACGGGATGCCCAGCATCGCCAGTTCTTCGCCTGAGATCCTGATCCATCATGCGGCCTCCAGCACCCAGCGGATCCGGGTGGGCTCCGGGGGGATCATGCTCCCCAACCATGCGCCCCTCCGCATTGCCGAGGGCTTTCACACCCTGGAGGCCTTCCACCCTGGACGGATCGACCTGGGGCTGGGACGGGCCCCCGGAACGGATCCCGCCACCTCCCGGGCTCTCCGACCCTTCGACCCGGAGCGCTTCGCCGACCAGGTGGCGGAACTCCAGGCGCTCTCCCGAGGGGACTACCCCCAGGGCCATCCCTTCCACGGGGTGACCGTGGTACCCGACGATGTGGAGCTTCCTCCCATCTGGATCCTGGGATCCAGCGGCGCCAGCGCCCGGCTGGCCGGCTCCCTGGGGCTGGGATACGGGTTCGCCGGCCATTTCAGCGCCACTTCTCCGACACCGGCTCTGAAGGCGTACCGGGATGCCTTCCGGCCTTCGGAACGGTTCCCCGAACCCCACGCCATCCTGGCCCTCTCGGTGATCTGCGCTCCGACGGACGAGGAGGCCGACTACCTCTCCCGGAGCATGGACCTGGCCTGGGTCCAGCTTCGTCGGGGACGCTTCGGCCCTCTCCCCACCCCGGAGGAAGCCGTGGCGCACGACTATTCACCCCAGGAGGAGGCCATCGTGGGCCAGTACCGGCGGCTCCAGGTGCAGGGAACTCCCGACGAAGTAGCGGAGCGCCTCAGGGAGCGCGCCCAGTCGGCAGGGGCCCAGGAGATCATGGTCTCCACCATGGTCCATGACCCGGAGGCACGCCTTCGCTCCCATGAACTCCTGGCCGAGGCCGCTGGACACGGCGCGCCCTGAGGCGCAGTGTGGAGAGGAGATTGCCACTGGCCCTCGTCCTCGTCCTGGCCACTGCCGCATGCCCTCGTCCTGCCGCCGTCCAGCGATGCCGCGGCGCTACCTTCACCCATCACCCTGCCAGCCATGACTCCAACTACAACTCCAGCTTCATCCTGGCCTCTGGGGCCCCCGTGTCGCGCCTCCGGGCTCCGGACCTCGAATGCCACTCCGGGAGCCAGGAGCCATTGGGCCTCGCTCCTCCGCAGCGGGATCGCCGTCATCGCCCTGGCCCTGGCCATGGGGCTGGTGCCGGTGGATGGCACCGCCCAGTCCCTCACCGCCGCCGACGTGGATGTGGCCACGGTGGACGCCACCTCGGTGGATGCCGTCATCGAGGGTCTGTACGCATCCATCTCCGGGCCGGCTGGGGCCCCCCGGGACTGGGATCTCTTCCTCCACCTCATGCATCCGGCGGGCCAGCTCATCTCCATGCGAACCGGCGACGATGGGGAAGCGGCCCACACGGTCATGACGCCACAGGACTTCGTGGATCGAGTCGGACCTGGGTTCGTGGAGAACGGGTTCTTCGACCTGGAGCTGGGCTACAACCAGGACGAGTTCGGCAACATGGTGCACCGGTTCAGCGCGTACGCCTCCCGGCGGGCCGCGGACGACCCGGAGCCCTACGGCCGGGGCGTGAACTCCTTCCAGCTCCTCTGGGATGAGGGGCGGTGGTGGATCATCTCCATCCTCTGGGACGGTGAACGGCCAGAGAACCCCATCCCGGCCCACCTGGGGGGCTGAGCGAGGGCACCGCGAGCGGTCAGAGCCCTGGCCCGAGGCCGCCCGCCCCCTTCAGGACGGCTACGACTCCGGAATCGCTTCGATCTCTCCGATCACTGCGCCCCTGGAGTCACGGCGACCTCCGGGATCCCTCCAACTCCGGTGCGGCCGGGAGAGACTGGAGGTACATCCAGAGAGCCTGCATCTCCACCTCCGTCATGTTGCGGGCGAAGGGGGTGACGAAGGTCATGGGCTCCCGGATCTCCGAGCCGTCCGGGCGACGACTCTCCAGCATGGCGAGCCGGAAGTCGGCGTAGTCCCAGCCCGGCAGCCCCGAGGGGGTCAGGTCCGCCGCGGGGACCCAGGAGGGATCCCCGCCGGCGATCCGTCCTCCGGTAAGCTCCATCCCATGGCAGCCGCTGCACACACCGGCCAGGTGACGGCCGAACTCCACCGACACCTCCGCCGGGGGCGGGAGGGCCGGATGGGGCTCATCGTGGGTGCTGATCAGGTCGGCGGAGAGGACGATCTCTCCCCGAGCCATCAGAATCCTTCCCAGGGGCCCAAGACGAGAGGGAGGCACCTCGTGGTCCACCGGGGGAACCGATTCCAGGTAGACGATGATGTCCGAGAGCTCCTGGTCCGACATGCGGAGGAAGTCCTCGGAGGGCATGACGGCCGGGCGACCGTCGGGCCGCACTCCGTGGCGGACGATCCGGTCCCAGTCCGCCACCGAGTACCCCGGGGTCACCCCTCCCTGGCCCCGGGTGAGGTTGGGGCCCAGGAGACGACCGATGGGGAAGGCGTCCACCATCACCCCGCCCCCATAGTCAGCACCGTGACACTCGGCGCACGCGTACCGCGCCTCCACCAGGTGGCGACCCCGCTCCCTGGCCCGTTCCAGTGCCATGGCCTCGGCTTCCGCGTCCGTGAGCCCTTCCCGGGCCACCTCCGCCGGATCGAGCGGAAAGGGAATGGGAAAGTCCACTTCATGTGTGTCAAAGGACCGAGCCATGGAACGGTCCGCTGCGACGGAGGCCCACAGGAAGAACCCTCCTCCGGCCAGGACGAGAGCCAGCGCCAGCACCACGACCGAGCGGACCAGGATGCGCCTTGCCGACATAATCCCTCCAGGGTGAGAGGACACATTGTCGGCATGATTCACCCGGATGCCGCCAAGCGCCAGAATTTCTTCATGCGCTTCTTCGATCGGGACGTGGCGATCCGGCATCCTCGGCGTGACGACCTGGCATTCCCGACATGACGACCTGGCATTCCCGAACATGGCGATCCGGCTCTTTCCCCGGGTGGCGAGGGGAGGCACCTTCCGGTCTGCAGGACACGTGGGCCGGGTGCGACTGGAATGATCCGGTCTTCAGCGCTTCCATCGTGATCACTCCAACCAGCGAAGCTCATGCATACTGAGAAGAAGAAGGGATTCGCGCGCCTTCCCCTACTCCTTGGAGGCGGATTGGCCCTGGGGGTCGCCTTCCTCCTCGCCCTGGCCGTCCTTCCGTCGGTCGTCTCGGCCGATGGGGTCGAGCCTGCAGCCGAGCGGGAAGGACTCAGTCTCATCACGGACACCCCTGAGGAGGGGATGCAGGTCGCCCTCCGTCTGGCCCGGATGGGGGTCACCGAGACCCAGCCCGATCGGGAGGTGCTGCACTCCCTGCGACCCGAGTACGCGATGAACCCGGATGCCCTGATCGCGTCGTCGCACGTGGTCGCCGTCCACTTCCAGACCGTGGCCGAGGCGAACGATTACTGGCGGTGAGTGCGGCACCGGCCGGTCCTCCCCCCGCCGGTTCACATCCCTCCGCACCATGCCTCAGGAGTCGAGCGCCTCCCGGGCCCGAGCCTCGAGCGCCCAGGGGATCTCCCGGGACGTCCGCCACCGTGCGGAGGGGGTGAAGTGGTCCGGACGCACCCCTCGCCTGGAGTGGGTA
>SKKH01000059.1 GCA_007121555.1 Gemmatimonadota bacterium
AGGGAGCCCAGCGATCCCCGGGCCCGGGCCAGGACCTCCGGCTCCGCCCCCTCCTCCAGAGCAGTGAACCAGATGTCGCCGCCCCTCAGGAAGGCCAGCCCCCGTCCGTCGGGAGCGAACGCAGGGGAGTCGCCCGGACCGATCCGGGTGGGCTCCGCGCCGTCGGGAGATCCGGTCACCGGGACGGCCCAGAGCGCCCGCTCCACCCCGTCGGCGTCGCTGGTGGGGTTGGGGTGCTCTCCCTGGCGGTTCGGGGCGCCCCCCCGCACGAAGACCAATGTGGATGCGTTCGGTGACCACTCCAGAGACCCCAGCTCCTGCCCGTCGTCATCGCCGTAACCGGTGAGCTGGCGGGCCTCGTATGCCGGAGGCTCCGCCACCCAGATGTTGCGGACTCCCTCGTCGTTGCGGATCCAGGCCACCGCCCCCCCCGTGGGTGCTGCCGTGAGGTCCGTGGGGAAGGGTGCGCTCATGAGACCCTCCACCGTGACGGAGGTCTGCTGCCCCTGGACAGGCGCGGTCCACAGGGTCAGCGCGAGCAGAGCCGGTGCGCCTGCAAGCAGCAGAGCGGTTCGGTGCGGCATGTCGGTCACCTCGTCGGAAGCTTCAGAAGAGCTGGGGTGCCGATGCCCCAGCCGGGATCCGTAGTTGTATACGACCCATACGCGTCCCTGGCCAGGAACGATCGGCGCCACGACCAGGGCGACGACGGTTCAGGGGAGCCGGAGCCGCCCCCAGACCCTGACGGCAACAAGACGGCTCATGGCCCTTCATGTCAACCCACAACGACCGATATACCCTGAGTTCATCGGCGTCGCGCGGACCCCGCTGCATGGGGTTGCAGGAACTCCTTGACAGAAATGTAATCCGGTCCGTATGATCGCGTTTCACCGATCCGTTGCCGAGCAGACCGGCTGTTGGAGATTCATGATGGATACAAAGACGCATCCATCATGACCAGAAAGCGA
The DNA here is from genome assembly GCA_007121555.1 of Gemmatimonadota bacterium. GTDB lineage: Bacteria > Gemmatimonadota > Gemmatimonadetes > Longimicrobiales > Gaopeijiaceae > PWLA01. The sequence goes on from SKKH01000059.1 coordinate 969, forward strand.
GCCGATCCGTGGCCCCAACGGCGCTGGATTTCCTACTGGCGAACGGCCTGGCCGGATGTTCGTTGGCGCAGCCCACCCCATCCATCCCGAAGGTGCTGAGATGCCATTTCCGTCCGAGTTCCGGTGTCCTCCGGTGAGAAGCCGACGCAGTTCTGTCGGCCTCCGTCGTCGCCACAGGGAACTGTGGCCGGCGATGGGCGCACTGACCCTCGTTCTGCTCCTCCTTGCAGAGCCCGCCCTCGCCCAGCAGTCGATCTCGGGCCGGGTGGTGGATTCCTCGGGCCAACGGCCACTGGTCGGCGCCCAGGTGGTCGTCGCCGGCACCCAGCAGGGTGTGCTCACCGACAACCGGGGGGCGTTCACGATCTCGAACCTCTCGGGGGCGGAGGTCACGGTCGAAGTGGTCATGCTGGGGTACCGGCCCTTCGAGCGGACTGTCTCGGTGGGCAGCGCCGACCTCCTCTTCCAGCTCACCGAGGCTGCCATCGCGCTGGATGGGCTCGTGGTCACGGGAACCGCGGGAGAGCGTCAGCGCCGGTCCATCGGGAACGTGGTGGGCCGCCTGGACGCCGTCGAGCTCCAGCAGATCGCTCCTTCCATGCACGTTCAGGACATGCTGAGTGCGCAGGTTCCCGGGGTCCGGATCATGCAATCCGGTGGGGAGATCGGGACCGGCGGCACGACCCGGATCCGAGGCACCTCGAGCCTCACCCTGAGCGGGAATCCCCTCCTGTACATCGATGGCGTCCGGGTCGACGGGTCGGACTTCACCGGGGGCGTGGGCACCTTCGCCTTCGCCGCGGGCAACCTTCCGTCCCGGATGAACGACCTGAACCCAGAGGACATCGAGAGCATCGAGGTCATCAAGGGGCCGGCGGCCGCGACGCTCTACGGCACCGAGGCCTCCAACGGGGTCATCCACATCATCACGAAGAAGGGGGCCCGGGGAGCGCCTCAGGTCAACATGCGGATGAGGGAGGGGGCCTACTGGTTGCCCGACGCGGTGAACCACTTCCATCCCACCTATTTCCGCTGCAGCGGCGTCTCCCAGCAGGCCGACGTGGATCCCATGCTCCAGTGCGACCCCGGGGAGATCGTGGAGGTCAACGTGCTTCAGTTGGACCGGGACCTCCGGGGCGATGAGTGGTTTCGGACGGGCCGGCAGCCCTCCATCGGGGCCGACGTGACCGGTGGCAGCGAGTCGGTCCGGTACTTCTTCTCAGCCGATTGGGCCCGAGAAGAAGGGTACCTGCCCTACAACTGGCAGAACCGGCTGTCCGGACGGGCGAACCTGGGGTACACCCCCACGGACCAGATGAACATCGACTTCAGCATGGGTGGCTCCAGGGGCCGAACCCGTTCCGCTTCGACCCAGCAGCCGCTCAGCACCCACATCATATGGTCGTGCCCCGCACCGGGGTGTGAGGCGGGAAGCGGGCTCCCGAACGCCCTGGACGGACCCCTTCGGGGCTACATCGGCGCCGTGCCCGAGATCTTCGAGCGCGAGGTGGAGGGGTTCCAGAACGTGGATCGCCTGACGGCGAGCATCAACGTCAACCACACGCCGTGGAGTTGGTTCAGCCACCGGCTGGCCGTGGGCACCGAGTTCACGACCATTCAGGATACGGACCTGCGCCGGGGAACCCGGAGTGTGGAGTTCATCGGTAACTCCCTGAACCAGGGAATGAAGCGGGTCGGGACCACGAGGGGAACGCACTTCACCTTCGACTACGGAGCCAGCGGGGCGTGGGAGGCCACCGAAGGCCTCACCCTTACGACCTCGTTGGGGGCCCAGTACTTCGAGCGGCGCCAGGAGTCCAGCCAGGCCCGGGGCGACGTCTTCCCCCTGGAGGCCCTTGAGACCGTGAGCGCGGCCGCGGAGCGCTTCGCGTTCGAGGAGTTCTTCGAGAACAAGACGATAGGCGTCTACATCCAGGAGGAGCTGTCCTGGGAGAACCGGCTCTTCCTGACCGTGGCCGTCCGGGGCGACGACAACAGCGCATTTGGTGAGGACTTCACCTTCGTCACCTACCCCAAGGTGTCCGGATCGTGGGTGATCGGAGAGGAGAGCTTCCTGGAGAACAGGGACTGGCTCAGCTCCCTCAGGTTGAGGGCCGCCTGGGGTCAGTCGGGCATGCAGCCGGACTTCTTCGATGCGCTCCGGACCTTCCAACCCGTGATCGGGGCCGGCGGCGGCGCGGCCGTGACGCCCCAGAACATCGGAAATCCGGACCTGAGCCCGGAGGTGGGGGACGAGGTCGAATTCGGCTTCGATGCGACCTTCCTGGACGACCGCCTCTCCCTCGAGTTCACCCGGTTCAGCCAGCGGACCAAGGACGCCCTGGTTCGGGTCCCGGTCCTGCCGTCTCTCGGCTTTCCGGGAGTCCAGCTCCAGAACCTGGGTGAGATCAGGAACAGCGGGATCGAGCTGGGCCTGAACGCGCAGGTCTACCAGGGTTCGTCCGCTGGGTTGAGCCTGGGCTTCAACCTCTCGTCGGCCAAGAATGAGGTCGTCGACCTGGGGGGACCGGCCTTCGTGAACCAGTTCGTGAGCATGGGGCAGTTCCATGTGGAGGGCTTCCCCCTGGGCTCGATCTTCTTCCGCCGGGTGGTTTCGGCGGACTTCATCGAGGGTGACACACCCGCCCAGAACACGGTGACGAACGTCATGTGTGAAGGCGGTGAGCGGGTCCCGGGCACCAGCTTCTCCCGTGGGGGAGGGGCGGCGGTGCCGTGCGCTGAGGCGCCTGATGTCTACTGGGGACAGCCTCTCCCCGATTGGGAAGGAAGCTTCACCGCCAACCTCACCATCGGGGACAACCTGAGCCTCTTCGGGGTGGTGGACTTCATCCAGGGGCGCACCTGGGTCGACAACGACATCATCGCCGTCCACAGCTTCTTCCTGAACAGCCGGGAGTCGCTGGAGCGCACGGACCCGATCCTGCTGGGCTACCGGGCCATCGGACAGAACCGCCAGCCGGGCATCCTGAGCGGCGATTTTGCCAAGCTCAGGACCCTGTCCGCCCAGTACCGCTTCCCCGAATCCTGGGCCCGGAGCGTCAACGCCTCCCGCCTCGCCATGACCCTGTCCGGCGAGAACCTGGCAACTTTATGGCGGCCCGACGAGTTCAGCTTCGGGCACCGCTCCCTGGATCCCGAGCGCACCCGCCAGACCGGGGGGGACACACCGGGTTTGAACGCCTTCAATCAGGAGCGGTGGCCCACCGGCCGCCGGGTGACCCTGACGGCCCGGGTGACCTTCTGATGGCCCGGATGCAGGAAGGGCCTCATGTCGCAGGTGTCCCGGCAACGTTCAAGGCTGACCGGCAAGGAGTGCGTTCGATGAGATCCCCCCCCTTCCAGAGGGTGACGAGAGGGACCGTCAGAGCCCTGGCCCTGGTCCTCCTCGTCGGTGTGGCGGCGTGCGACGACCTCCTCTCCGTGGACACCCCCGGACAGGTGGCGGCCGCGGACCTGGAGACGTCGACGGTGGCCGACCTGCTGGTCACCAGCGCCATTTCGGACCTGGAGTGCGCGTGGAATCAGTATACCGCTGGGTCGGCGGTACACTCCGACGAGTACATCCACAGTTCGGGGAACCTGGCCCTTCGGGACTGGGCCACACGGAAGCAGCGACCCGACGACCCGACCTTCGCACAGGGACAGTGTGGAGGGGCGGTCTTTCCCGCCTACACCCCATTGCACACGGCCAGATTCCAGGCCAACGACGCGTTTCGGAAGCTCGACTCTCCCGAGTTCGCTGAGGTGGCGGATCTGGAAGGCAAGAAGGCCACCATGAGGGCCTATGGTGGGTATGCGCTCGTCGGTCTGGGGGAGGGCTTCTGCGAGATGTCCGTTCCCCAGGAGGAGGGCGTGGCCGGGCCGCTCCTCACCCCCGCCCAGGTCCTGGAACTAGCCGAATCCAAGTTCAGCGAGGCGATCACCCTGGCGGGCCAGGCCGGGAACGAGGACATCCGGAACATGGCCCTGGTGGGCCGGGCTCGGGTCCGACTGAACCTGGGTCGGCTCGAGGGCGTCATCGCCGATGCGTCACAGGTCCCGGCCGGATATCTGAAGGAAGCGAGCCGGGACGGGTCGGCCGATCGTCGCTTCAACTACAACTTCGAACGGAACAACGCTCCTTCCGGTTTCCGTCAGAACGCCTCCATCGCCAATCACTACCGGGACCTCACCATCGCGCCCGACGGACGACCCACGGAAGGGGACGGGGTGCCCGATCCCCGGGTCGAGGTCTGGACCGAGGGGGCCAACGGGACCGATGGTGTGACCGAGCACTGGATCCACGGGAAGTACACCTCCCGGGCCTCGCCCATACCCATCGCGTCCTACCGCGAGGCGCAGCTCTTCCTGGCCGAAGCCCACGTGAGGTCGGGAGCGGTGGGGACGGGGATCGACATCGTCAACGCCCGCCGGGACGAGCTGGGGCTGCCCAGAGTGCAGTTCTCGCCCGGCCAGGAGGAAGCTCTGGCTCTGGTCATCGAGGAGCGGCGCCGGGACCTCTTCCTTGAGGGAGCACATCGATACAATGACATGCTCCGCTTCCGGGGAACGGCCCAGGAGATCCCCTTCCTGGGCGAGCCGGGATCCATTCATCCCAATGGGGTGGACCAGAACGGCCTGGAGTATGGGACGGTGACCTGCTATCCCCTGCCCGATGTGGAGAGGAGCGGAAACCCGAACATTTCGTAAGAGGCTGTTGAAGAAGCACAAGGACCACCGGGACGGGGTCTTGCGGTCCCGGTCAAGGCGGGCCGCTGAAAGCGATGCGATAGTATCGGTGAAGCGGCCCAACGCAGATCCGGGGCCAACCCCCCGTCCCCCTTCGGGTTGGGGCCGCAGGGGGCCCCCTCGGTCGTTGGTTCGCCTCGACGTAGCCACGGCTATGCCTCCGGCGAACCGCCTACGATGGAGCGGGCACCGCCGCGAAGCGGTGGTCCGGGGCTCCCAACGGTGGCGCCTTGTGCTTCTTCAACAGCCTCTTGATGGAGCGCGTCTCAATTGAGCGCGCCCCGGCTTTCTCCTGACCATTGGGGGCACCTTCCGGGACCTCGGCTCCCGGGGGGCGGCCCTCTTCTGCTCAGCATCGGAGGGAGGACATGAGATCGATTCTCGCGACCGCCCTGGGGTTCATGGTGGTCCTGGCCGGCACGGCGGTGCCGGGGACGGCGACCGCCAGCCAGGCCTCGGATCCCCGCTTCGACGAGGCCCGCACGGTCATCGATGAGGTGATCCGTGAAGACGGCATCGCCTCGGTGGCCGTGTCCGTCTACAAGGACGGGGACTTCCTGTGGGAGGAAGGGTTCGGCTGGGCGGACCGGGAACGGCGCATCCGCGCCACAGCCCACACCCCCTATTCCCTGGCCTCCATCAGCAAGCCCATCACCGCTACGGCCATCATGATGCTGGCCGAAAGAGGCGAGCTGGACATCGATCGTCCAGCCATCGAGTACCTGTCGTCCACCGGCCAGCTCCGCGCGTTCCAGGGACGGGTCGAGGACGCCACGGTGCGCCGCGTCCTGAGCCATACCGCCGGGCTGCCCCTCCACTACCAGTTCTTCTACGAGAACGGGGGGTACGACGCACCTCCCTCCGACGTCTCCATCCACCGCTACGGGGTGGTGGTGCACGTGCCTGGCGAGCGGTACAGCTATTCCAACATCGGCTACGGGATCCTGGACCGGATGGTGGAAGTGGTTTCGGGCCAGGCCTTCGGCGACTTCGTGCAGCGAGAGATCTTCTCGCCCCTGGGCATGCACCGTTCGTCCCTGGACATCCGGCCGGGGCTCGAGGAGCATTCCGCGGCCCGATACGGAAACCAGCAGCAGCGGGTGCCCTTCTACAGCTTCGATCACCCTGGCGCGTCGGCCTTCTACGCCTCCGCCCACGACCTGGTCCGGTTCGGCCTCGTGCACCTGGGGACTCCCCTGGAGGATCAGCGCCAGATCCTCTCGGATGAGAGCCGGGCCGCCATGCAGCGGCTGGAAACGCCGCCGGACAGCCCCCGCGGGTACGGCCTGGGATGGATCGTGACGGACGACCATGGGGGCTACCGCCAGGTCGCCCACAGCGGAGGCATGCCCGGGGTCAGCACGCAGCTTCAGCTCTATCCCGACGAGGGATTGGTCCTGGCGGTGGTCACGAACGGGTCGCCCGGGCGAGCGGGACGGGTCGCGGACGCCATCGCCGCGGGAGTCCTGCCCGATTTCGAGCTTCCGGAATCCGAGGAGCCTTCGACGGAGGACCCGGAGGAGTTCAGTCCGCCGGCGGAGCTGGTGGGAAGCTGGGAAGGAGCCGTCGAAACCTATGAAGGCTCCGTCCCCTTCGAGCTCCAGGTCCGGGAGGACGGAACCGTGATCGTCCGGCTCGACGACCAGCTCAGGACGCTTCTCAATGACGCCGAGTTCGAGGAGGATGTGCTCCGCGGGGAGTTCGCCGGCACCATTCCTACGCCGGATGCGAGACGTCAGCCCCATACCGTTCTGCTGGAGGCCACCCTCTCCGGGGACAACCTGCGGGGCTCGGTCACGGCTCGCTCCACCACCGATCCCATCCACTTTGCCCTGTCGTCGTACATCGGCCTCACGCGAGGCGGTCGGTAGATCAAGCGCGGGAACGACTCCCCAACGGAGTCTCGCGGCTTCGTGGGGCGTGTCGCCGTCAGAACCGCCAACCCAGCAGGTTCCAGTAGTTCAGGGACCACGCGAACACCAGGGCCACGGTCACGGCGGCCCCGAGGCGGAACCTGAGCCACCGGCTCCCCTCCTGGACTCGAATCGCACGGACCAGGGCCACACCGGCCACTATGGCGGCCAGCACGCCCAGCACGGGGAGCGCCAGGGCGATCCTCAGCCCGGTCATGGGTCCGGTGAAGAGAGCCCAGAAGTCGGAGATGAGGATGCCGGCCCAGACCGAGAATCCGATGAACAGGGCAGCTCCGGCGATCATGGCCCTCCGGCCCAGCACGAGGTTGGCGGGAATGGGTTCAGCGGGGGCTCCGGCGGTCCAGCGGCGGACGACCCGGACTCCAGCGCCCACCAGGATCCCCAGGAACAGGAGCAGGCCTCCGCCCAGGATGGGAACGTGCACCGTCGTCAGACCGTGCCAGGGGACCCGCTCGAGGGCCATCAT
>SKKH01000071.1 GCA_007121555.1 Gemmatimonadota bacterium
AGGTGCACCACATCGAAGAAATCCTGGGCCCGGCACTCCTCGCAGAGCACCTGGCGACCGCTGACCGCCTCTCCGGTCTCCACGTCCAGGAGTCGCGCGCTGAGTGTGTGGCTCGTGCCGAAGGCCCCGATGCTCCCGAGGAGGATGTAGTCGGCGTTCAGCATCCGCCCCATCTCGAGGCCGTGGGGCTCGGTGATTCCCTGGGCGCTGAGCTCCAGCTCGTCCAGGAGGTCGTCGACCCGGATCCGCTCCACCAGGGTCACGTGCTCCAGGTTGGCCAGCTGGGTAGTGAGGAGTTCGGCCACCATGCGCGAGAGCCGATCGTCCTGAACGCCCTCTCCCTCCTCACTCCGGTCATCGAAGGGGAGAATGGCCATGGTCAGGGGCGCGTCCGGGGTGATGGCCGGGTCATCTTCTCCCAGCACACGGAGCCGCCCCGAGAGTCCGGGAGGCGCGTCATCCACCTCGTCTGCGGCCACCGGCTCCCGGTAGGCCATCTCCCAGACCCCGACCTGTCCATCTCGTCCACCCACGACAAGCCGATCGTCCTCCGGACCGATGGCAAGCCGGCTCACCTCGGCGGGCGCGGTCACGCTCGCTCCCCGCTCTCCTCCACGGAGATCCATGAGCGTCACGCGGGACCCCTCGGCCACGACGACGTGGTCGTTGCCGGGCCCCACCGCCAGCTTCTCGATGATCCCGTCGGGGAAGGCCACGCTCCTGATCTGGGCGCCTGAGTGCCAGTCGAAGACCAGGATGTGGTCGCGCCGCTCGAGATCCCCCGGTCGGGCACGACCCCGGAGGCCGCCCCGGGGAAGCGCCACCTCTTCGAGCGCCACCACCAGGATGTTGGCGCTCCGGTCCGCCCCCACCGCATGGACGACGGACTGGGAGCCATGAAGCTCATCGCTCTGAAGGGTCACCCGACGAATGGACTCCAGCGTGGCCGGATTCCAGGCCGTCACCTCTCCCGCCCGGGTCACAGCCAGGAGCTGACGTCCCTGACGATCGAAGCCCAGGTGAAGGAGGTCGTCTATGTCGCCCCGCGCATCGATGACGCCCACCCTCTGACGGGTGGGCAGATCGAAGATGGCGATCTCCGAGCCATCGGTGGCCACGGCCAGATACCGGCGCCCGGCATCCAGCGCCAGGGCCTCCGGACGATCTCCTGCCTGAAGACTGGCCGCGGATCTCCGGGAAAGCGCGCCGTTCCGGAACTCCCGAATCTCGACCTGACCGCGGCGGTCCACCGCCACCACGGCACTGTCACCGACGAGGAAGCGGGCGAAGAGGATCTCGTCGTCGGTGACGTGCACGGAGGTGGCCATTTCCGACTCCACCGACTGCCCTGCCCTCACTTCCTGGACGGTGAGTTCGCCCTGCCGGTCACCTACTACAATCCAACGGCCGTCGAAGGAAACGTCGAGCGCCGTGACGGCGCCCGACGCGTCGAAGGACCCCTGGGGAGTCAGGGTCACGTCCTGGGCCACAGCGGCGCCGGGAACGCACACCGCGACGCCCAGCAAGAATCCAGCGGGTACACTCAGAACGCGCTTCACCATATCCATCCTCAGCGGGTCGAAGATCCATCCATGCGGAGGACTGATCCAGCATCGCAGGGCGATGAGTCTCTGGCTCGATGTGGGTCGACAGCGCCGGAGGTCAGCCGTCGAATCCTGACCGGTCCGACTCGCCAAGCCGAGCCAGCGAAGGTCCCTGGGCCTTGTACGCCTTCTAGAGCAGAAAGCTCAGCCCCGCCTGGAACAGGACCAGGGCTCCTCCCCGGTCGCCGAGGCCCATCAGCAGATTGCCGCCCACATCGAAGGCCGTGGTTCGACTGATGTAGAACTTGAATCCCCCGTTGGCCCCGATCCAACCCACCTCGTCCTCGTCGGTCAGGTCGATCCGGTAGAACTGCATGCCCACGTACGGAACGGTCGTGGCATCCTCCATCAGGAAGGAATACGTGCCGAAGAGGCCCATCCCGAATCGGGTCGCCGAGAAGGTCTCTCTCTCGTTCCCCTGCTCCACCGTGACCCGGTCGAAGAGGACGCTGGGAAACACCCCGAGCTCCACGTGGTCGGTCACGAAGTAGCCCATCTTCGTCTTGAGGATCCCCGAGGTGAACGAACCCCCGTCCTGTCCCACGGTCGAGAGAACCGAGCCGGCGAACTGGAGCTCGACGTCACCCTGTTCCTGCTGGGCCTGGAGCGGACCCGAGAGGACCCAGAGTTGGAGCCCGAAAAGAAGGACCAGCGCTGTACCCGCACGTGCCTTCATCTTGCCTCCCATGGCGAGAGAGCGTATCAGAAAAACATGGGGAGTGGGCGCCTTGAGTGCAAGCTGAATCCTTGGAACGACTTGAGTGCCCCCGGGAACCGTCTCGCCTCGGAGCTCGGAGCTCGTTCCCTACTGAACCGGGTGACGAATACCCGCAGGCCCCCAAGGAGGATTGCAGCCGATGTCCAGTGATCCGTTCGAGCAGTTCACCACACTCACCTTCGATTGCTACGGCACCCTCATCGACTGGGAACTGGGCATCACGCAGGAGCTCTCGGTCTGGGCGAAGCGACACGGCCTCGAGCTCTCGGCCGAGACCCTGCTCTCGGCCTTCTCGGAGTTCGAATCCACGTGTCAGCAGGAGATGCCCACCGTCGCGTATCCGGGGATCCTCCAGGAGGTGCTTCGGAGGATTGGCGCCCGGTTCGACATCCCCGCGTCACGGGAGGAGGCCCGGGCCTTCGGGGGCTCGGTGGGCGGCTGGCCCCCCTTCCCGGATTCCAGGGAGGCCCTCCAGAGGCTCGCTGGGGACCGGAAGCTGGTCATCCTCTCCAATGTGGATCGGGACTCCTTTGCCCGAAGCCAGGACCAGCTGGGGGTCGAGTTCGATCGGGTGATCACCGCGGAGGGAATGGGCTTCTACAAGCCCGACCCCCGGGCGTTCAAACACCTGGTCGACGACCTCCAGCGCACCCTCGGAGTCGACACCGACGAAATCCTCCACGTGGCCCAGAGCCTCTATCACGACATCGCTCCGGCGAAGGCCGAGGGCCTCCGCACCCTCTGGGTCAATCGGAGACGAGGCAGGTCCGGATGGGGCGCAACGCCATCGGTAGACGGGGGGATCCAGCCCGACTGGGAGGTGGGGGACCTTCGCGAACTGGTGTCGCGCGTGAGTCCGCCGGATCTCGCGAGGTGACCCTTCACTTCGACCCCGCCCCATCCTGGCCGTAGTACTGCCCGTGGAACCCCAGTGGCAGGGCGTGGGGCACTGTGGCCCGGGCCTCCTCCTCCAGGGTGGCGGCATCCAGGATAAGGAGGAAGGAGCTCTCGCTTCGGGCATCCAGGACCACCGAGAGAAGGACCCCGTGGTCCTCACCCTCGGGTCCCGGCGGGGCGTCGGGTCGCCCCACGAAGACCGGCTCACCAGGGAAACACCCTTCGGCGTACCAGCTCCGTACCACCCCGGTGCGGACATCGATCTTCACGAGCTCATCGGTGAAGTGGCCAGGAACCCGGTTCCCGGTGCCCCACACGTAGCGGTACGGTCTGCCGGACACCCGCCGCTCATTCACCCGGGGAAGCTCGATGTTCTGATCCGACAGCACCTCCCGGCTCACCGTCTCCCGGTCCAGGTCCAGACGCAGGCGCCACGGCGTGGCCAGAGGCATCTCCGGCTGCCCTCTCCGGAGGGGATCCAGATAGAGGGCATCGATGATGCTCGCATCCTCGTATCCGGCCAGGTCCAGCACTACCTCCCCCTTCTCACGCCTGGAATTCGTCTCGACCCCTTCCGGCTCCGTGTTCGGAGGCCCGGCACGGACTGCCGAGGCCCGTTCGCGGGTCCCGCCCACAAAGGCGTTGATGTGATGAAAGGCAAAGAGGGCGGGCCCGGTACAGGACGCCAGGTGCTCCCCCGTCGCCCGGTCCCACACCTGAAAACGGGTGCCCCGCTCCGGCTCCCACCGGTAGTTCCGGATGAAGGGCACCCCCGAGGTAAGCAGCTCCGTCGGATTCACGACCAGCGGGAACTCGGCCAGGATCAGGTGTCGTCCGGTCATGGCGAAGCTGTGCATGTAGGCGGGGCGATCCACCTCGATCGAGGCGATCCTCTCCCGGTTACTCCTTCCCGGCTCAAGGCGGTAGAGGTGATAGCTGCTCTTCCTGGAAAAGTGCGTCAGGTAGCTGTAGAGGGTCCCGGTGCTCGGGTCCCGGTGAGGGTGAGCGGTGGTGATCGTGCCCTTCAGGTCGTCCTCGAACTCCACCACCCCCAGGGTCTCCAGGGTCTCGGGGTCGAAACGGATGGGGAGCGGGGTCTCGGTGAGGGCTGCGAAGGTGTCGCCGAGCTTCACCACATTGATGTTGGCGTTGTCGGTAACGGGAGGTCGGAAGACGGCCATGACCCGGCCAAAGAGGGAATAGCAGGGGTCGGTGCCGAACTCCGATCGCCTGATCCGCCCCGCCTCCTGCGCCTCCCGACGCGCCCCCGTCTCGAGGAAGCGGTTCGCATACCCCACGGACCCCTCGCCCAGGGTGAAGGCGTGCAGCATCGCCAGCCCGTCGAACCAGTGGTTGTACGACCGCTCCCCGACCTCGAAACGGGCCGGGCCGTTTCGGATCAACGTCCCCCTGAGCCAATCCGGCACGGTCCCCTCCACGGGCAGCTCCGGGATGCGAAGCTCCTGGGTCTGCGAGGTGAGGCCGGCACGGTAGGGAGCGGGAGGCATGGGCTCGAGGTCTCTGGTGAAGGGATCGGAACGGACAGGTACGAACGCTACCCCGCTGGCACGGCGCGGGGTCGTTTCGGAGGGCCGGCGCTCACGTCCCCCTCACGATCTCCGGTCGCCCCACACTGCCCATCAACAGGGTGAGTGGCGAACGATGACTCGCTCCAGGGTGACGGGACACCGACATCCTGGAACTGGACGGTGCTCGCCCGTACTTTGCCCATCAGTCGGGCAAGGGGCGAAGAGACGTGTGCGCCCTGGAACCGAGCGTGACCCGCGACCCGTCCGCTGGACCCAGAAGCCCCGGAAGGCTTCCATCAACACCCGATGCCGGAGAACAGCATGCCACCGTTGCGCCTCATGACCGCGCTCCTCCTCCTGGCCTGGTCGCCAGCGAGCGCCGCTGCCGGTCCGGCTGGTCACGACGCCCTGGGCCCCGCCCCCCTCGCTCCCCCTACGGCCGTCCAGGACGCCGGCCTCGCCTCGCTGGATCCCGGCTCAGCGGTTCAGGATTCGCTCGTCGTCCAGGCCGTGGTGGATTCCATCGTGGCCGCCGCCCTGGCCGAGGGCCAGGCCGCGGGGATGTCGGTGGCGGTGGCCCGAGGGGACGAGCTCCTCCTGAATCGAGGCTATGGCATGGCCGAGTTGGAGCTGGAGGTTCCCACCCCGCCCGACGCGGTCTACGAGATCGGCTCAGTGACCAAACAGTTCACGGCTGCGGCCATCTTTCAGTTGGCAGAAGAGGGGAAGCTGGACCTGGACGCCGATCTCACCACCTATCTCCCCGACTATCCCACTGAGGGCCGCTCGATTCCGGTCCGGCGTCTGCTGGACCACACCTCCGGGATCCGGGGCTACACCGAGATCCCTGAGTTCCAGGAGCTGGCCATCCGAGACGTGCCCCGGGACACCCTGATCGCGGCCTTCTCTTCGAAGCCCTTCGACTTCGAACCCGGGGAGGCGGCCATCTACAACAACTCCGCCTACTACCTGCTGGGACTCATCATCGAGGAGCGCTCGGGTCTGGACTACGAGGAGTACGTCGAAACCCACTTCTTCGAGCCGTTGGGCATGACCCGCTCCAGCTACTGCTCCGAACGGCGGATCACGCCGGGGAAGGCCAAGGGCTACAGCTACACGCCGGACGGACTGCGGCACAAGGAGTTCCTGGTGCACTCCCACCCGTACGCAGCCGGCTCGCTCTGCTCCACCACAGGTGATCTGGTGACCTGGACACGGGCCCTCCACTCCGGCCGGGTGCTGGGACCGGACGCCTACGGCGAGATGGTCAGCGGTGGCGTCCTGAACGACGGCACCCGCCTTCGCTACGCTGCGGCCCTCTCCCTGACCGAGATCCAGGGGCACCCGGCCATTCACCATGGAGGGGGGATCTTCGGGTTTCTCTCGCACCTGGCCCATCTCCCGGAGGCGGACCTGACCATCGCGGTCCTGATCAACACCACCGGTCCGGTGGGTCCGGCCGGGATCACGGCGGAGATCGTGGAGGCCCTGGTAGGCGCCCGACCCCTGGAGGGTGTGCCCTTCACCGGTGAGGCCTCCCGCTTCGCGGGCGAATACGAAGCGGTGGGCCGCGGGGGCTCCCTCGAGGTGCAGGTGTCGGCGGGGGAGGACGGCCTGATGCTGAGCATGGGGCAGTCCCAGGCCGACCCTCAGCCCCTCGTCTACCTCGGCGACGACACCTTCGCCCTGGATACGAACCGGTTCACCTTCGAATGGACCGGTGACGAGGTCGCCCGGATCCGGGCGGACATGGGCGCCATGTACACCTTCCTCGAACCGAAGTGAGGGAGACGCGGCTCCCCCAACCTTCCGGGAGCCGGCGACAGCCTTCCCGGTCGAAGGCCTAGAAGTCCCAAGCCTCTACGAGGTGGAAGCGCATATTCCGGACGCGTCCGCCCGACGCCAGGAATCCATCGATCTCTCCGGCCGGATCCCGGGTGAACTCCACGGTGTTCATGCCCCAGTTCGAGGATCCGAAACGGTCCCGGTCCGTGACGAACAGCTCCAGGTCGGGCTGCCTGGGTCTCTCCACCACGAGGGATCCATCGTCCACCCGGAACCGATAGACCACGTCCAGTTCGGGGCTGTAGTAGCTCCCCGGGTAGGCCTCCATGTCACCTGCGGGAAGAGCGTCCACCTGGAGTCGGCGCCCCCGCTCCGTGCCCTCGGGACCCGCCCAGACGACCCCATCCACCCGCCCGTCCCCATCCCGGGTGAAGGTGGTGCGTCCCTCCACCGCCTCCACGTGGAAGCTCGAGTCGCTCAGTGGGACCAGGGCATAGTGGTCGCCCTCCTCTCCCAATTCGGCCCGGAGCTCGCCTCCCTCCCGGGTCACCATGACGATGGTGCCTCCGGCCAGCCGATACCTTCCCGCCAGCTCCGCCAACACCGACTCGGGCACATGGACGGGGGATCGGTCCCGGACCCCATTGTCGTCCTGAGCTTCCATCCGGTGCTTGAGGAACACCTCGGCTACCCTGCGGGCCATGCCGCCCGCATCGAAGGAAGACGCATTCCCCAGGACGACCACACCGAGCCGTTCCTCGGGGAAATACACCACGTTCGTCCTGAACCCGGCATCGGCACCACCATGTCCCCAGGTGGTCAGCCCCCGGTACGAATCCACCGCGATCCCAAGGGCGTACGGCACCGTTTCCCCATTGCCCAGTCGGGCGGGCTCCAGCATCTCGGCCCACAGCTCCTCGTCTCCCACCACGGGATCCTCGAGCTCTCCCATCCACCGGCCCAGATCCTCCACCGTCGTGAAGAGGCTCGTGGCCCCCTGGTTGGCGTAGCTCAACACCGCATTGCGCCATTCCCCTTCAGGTGCAGGGGCATACGAGTAGGCTCGTCCCGGCACCACCATGGTGTGATCCGAGTGGACGTGGGTGCGATGCATGCCCAGGGGAAGAAACACTCGCTCCTGGAGGAAGTCGTCGAACCCCATCCCCGAGACCCGCTCCACCACCTCGGCCATGAGGGAGTAGCCCATGTTGGAGTAGAGGTACTCGGAGCCCGGCTCGAAATTCAGCTCCCGCTGGCGCTGCATGAGCTGCAGGATCTGCTCCCGGGTGATCACGTCGTCGATCCGCCATCCGGCCTGGATCAGCAGCTCCCACTGGTCGCGGACCCCCGACGTGTGGGTGGCGAGCTGGCGAAGGGTCACCGGTCGACCCAGATCCGGCAGCTCCGGAAGGTGGGTGTGGAGCTCGTCATCCCATGACAGGGCCCCGTCCCTGGCCAGGAGGGCCACGGCGAAGGTGGTGAACTGCTTGGAGACCGAAGCGACGTGGAAGATGGTGGAGGGCGTCAC
>SKKH01000260.1 GCA_007121555.1 Gemmatimonadota bacterium
CTCCAGAAGTGTGCGCTGAAGCCTGGGGCCGTGGGCGTTCACATCCACCTCGATGTACTCCACTCCCAGCGCGCTGGCCCGCTCCAGGAGCTGATCGAAGAGGTGCCGGATGGCCACATCGGACGCGGCGATGAGCTCGAAGATCCGGATGCTTCGTTCGCCGGAGTCGTGAAGGAAGCCCAGCGCACCCGCCACCGATTCGGTCGGGGCCTTGGGGCGCCGGGCCACCAGGTAGGTCGCTTCCCGTGCTCTCAACTTGAAGAAGCCGTGGTGGAGTCGCATGGGCCCGAAGACCATCCGACCCCTCACTCGGCCCCGCTTGATCCGAAGCAGGTCGGGCATCCCCTCCGACTCGAGTTCGGAGAGCTCGAAGTCGTCGTCCGCTGGATAGGGGTGCAGGGACTCATCCACGATCACGTCCGGAGCCATGTCCAGATTGCTCATGGCCAGCTGGGCGAGGGACGCCACCAGGGGAACCACTCGGGGATGGTTGCTGCGCAACCTCAGGGCCGGCTCGAAGTGACGGGCGAAGGTTGCGATGCTTTCCCGCGAGTCGAATCGGTGTTTCAGGGGAAGAAATCCCACCGGGGCCAGACCGAAACTTCGTGAGATGCGCTGGGAGTAGGGATGAGCCGTACGGTTGTCGACGATCACCGCGTGGAGACGATCCCGGGTCAGTTCCAGGCGGTGTCTCATGATGGCCTTTCCCACCCCCCGGCCCCGGGCATCGACACGCACAGCCAGCCGGCCCAGCTCTCCCACCAGATCCGAGTGGGTGGCGATGTCCAGGTCCACCGAACCGGTACCGAGAAGGCTGCCGTCGGAGGCGTCCTCTGCCACGACCATGACCATGTGGTCGCCGTAGATCGCTCGCTTCAGCCAGTCCCTGTCGTAGAAGTCCCGATAGGGATAATCCTCACCGTAACTTTCGATGAAGATCTCGCGGATGGACTCGATGTCCTCCTCTCGAGCCTCTCGCGTTTGGATCTCGATCATCGCACGGGTCCCTGGATGGAAGTGAGACCAGACCGGAACTCACAGGGGCCGGGCAGACGAGAGGAGATGATCGGGGAGGCTCGAGGATCCGGCCTCATCATCAACGCACATCTTCCGGCTGCCGGTCCAGCAGTCCGGAGCATAAGAGGGAACGTCTCGCAGCACCACTCGACCATCCCGGCGCCCTGGCATCCTGATCCACTCCAGTGGGATAGGTCATCACCTCGCGCTTGCCACATCGGGCCAGATCGTCCCGGCCAGCGCGTGGTCAGGACCTGAGGCCGCGTCCTCATTTGGCCAGATCCGTCTGCTTCGTCTATGGAGAAATGCGTGGAGGGGCGACGGTGGGAAAGCCTCTACCACCTGGAGCACAAGAAGGCTGTTGAAGCACCCCGGCGGGAAACATGGGCTGGCACAGGGGTTGCTCCATATAGTCAAGTGTCTGCCCCCCATCGCTCCCATGGAATCCAAAGGAGACAGCATGGAAAACCATTCGGCTCGCAAGGAGCCCAACCCTTCAGGGAAGAAACAGGACCGAACCGGTCGGAGCCTGCGGAATCGGACTGAAGCGCTCCTCTCCCGCGAGGAGGATGGCGAGGGCGGTGACCGAGAACGTGCGGCGTTGCCCGCGGACGTTCTCGGCGCCGTTGCGGACTCCGTGGAGGCCGTGGCGGAAGGGTGCCGAACCTCGGGGATGGCGATCCGCGACCGTGGCCGGGATGCCGCCCGGGCCATGCGACGGGGCGAGCGCGTACTCCGGGAGAGCGGGTACCTGGGAGGCGCCTTGCGGGTCGCCGGAATGACAAGGCGACACCTTCGGGCCCTCGCCCTCACCGGCGCCGGCGTGGTCGCTGCGGTGGTCCTCTACCGGAAGCTGAACCGGGACGCTTGATACAGGGAGGCTCGAAGGCCCTTGCTCGTTGAGATCTCTGGACCCTGGATGCCGATTCCATGACTGATGCTGACTTTCGAATGCTGCCCGGACTGCACTTTCCCCTGGGCGCCACCTGGGACGGCTCGGGCACGAACTTCGCCCTTTTTTCCGCCCACGCCGAGAAGGTGGAGCTGTGCCTCTTCGACAAGGAGGGGTCCCGCGAGATCGCCAGACTTCCCCTTCCTGAGTTCACGCATGAGATCTGGCACGGGTATCTTTCTGATGTGGGTCCGGGCCAACTCTACGGGTACCGGGTCCATGGGCCCTATGAGCCCGAGCGGGGACACCGCTTCAATCACCACAAACTTCTCATCGATCCCTACGCCCGTTCCCTGGCCGGGGAGGTGAAGTGGGATGATGCCCTCTACGGCTACACCCTCGGCCATGCGGACGAGGACCTCTCCTTCGACTCCAGAGACAGCGCGCCCTTCGTCCCCAAGGGCAGAGTGACCCGGTCCGCATTGACCCCTGGACGGCGACCGGACCGTCGGCCTTGGCACCAGTCGATCATCTATGAGATGCATGTCCGGGGGTTCACGATGTTGCACCCTGAGATCCCCGAGGATGCCCGGGGAACGTTCGCCGGCCTGAGCTCGGACCCCGTGGTGGACTACCTGGAGCAGCTCGGTGTCACGGCTGTGGAGCTCATGCCGGTCCATGCCTTCGTCCACGATCGGCACCTGGTGGAGCGAGGCCTGCGCAACTACTGGGGCTACAACTCCATTGGTTTTTTCGCCCTGCATCCCGAGTACAAGGGGAAGATCGGGCCCACGGAGTTCAAGGCCTTCGTGGACCGGATGCACGACGCCGACATCGAAGTGATCCTGGATGTGGTATACAACCATACGGCGGAAGGAAACCACCTTGGACCCACCCTCTCCTTCCGGGGCATCGACAACAGGTCCTACTATCACCTGGTGGAGGGTTCTCCACGTTACTACCACGACTTCACCGGCACGGGGAATGCACTGCAACTGAAGCACCGCAATGTGCTTCGGATGGTGATGGACTCCCTGCGGTACTGGGTGGAGGAGATGGGGGTGGACGGCTTCCGGTTCGATCTCGCCACCACGCTCGCTCGGGTGAATGGTGAGTTCAGCGAGCATGCCGCATTCCTGGACGCCGTAGCCCAGGACCCGGTCCTCTCCTCCACCAAGCTCATCGCCGAGCCCTGGGACACGGGAGAGGACGGATACAAGCTGGGTGATTTCCCCCCGGGGTGGGCCGAATGGAACGATCGCTACCGTGAACGCACCCGGAGGTTCTGGAAGGGTGACGAGAGCCAGCTCCAGGGGCTCGCCTCCAGATGGTCAGGCTCCGCGGACATCTTCGATCGGAGGGGCCGAAGGACCTGGGCCAGCGTGAACTTCGTGACCGCCCACGACGGATTCACCCTCCGGGACCTGGTGAGCTACAACGACAAGCACAACGAGGCGAATCTGGAGGACAACCAGGACGGCACGGATCACAATCACAGCTGGAACTGCGGGGTCGAAGGTCCCACCGACGACGAGGAGGTGGAACGGCTCCGCTGGAGACAGATGCGCAACTTCCTCGCGACCCTGCTCCTCTCCCAGGGCGTGCCCATGATCCTGGCCGGCGACGAGCTGGGGCGCACACAGGAGGGAAACAACAACGCCTATTGCCAGGACGGTCCCCTGAGCTGGATGCCGTGGGATCGGGTGGGAGAGCAGGAGCAGGCCTTCCTGCAGTTCACCCGAAGGCTAGTGCGAATCCGCTCCGAACACATCGTCTTCCACCGGAACCGATTCTTCCATGGTGAGGTAATCCCAGGAACCGAGGAGAGAGACATCGTCTGGTTCGGTCCCGACGGCCAGGAGATGACCGAGGCGGACTGGAACGACCCCGAGGCCAGGGCCATCTCCGTGCGCCTCAGTGGTAAGGCTGGGCTCACCCATCTGACTGCTCGGGGAACCAGGGAGTCCGACGACACCTTTCTCATCTTCATGAACGCCGCCCACGACGAGGTGTCCTTCCTCGTCCCCGAGACACCACCGGAAAGCGAGTGGAAGGTGATGGTGGATACCGCCGAAGACACCGCGGCAGGAGAGGAGACCTTTCACCGGGCCGGGGACGAGCTGCGGCGGATGAACCACTCGTTCCTGCTTCTCGTGCTGTCCGGATAGACGGCCTGGCAGTCTGACCGGGAAGATCGGGGCGACGACCCGCCGTCCTCAACCGGCGCAGATCGCCTCGGCCAGAAAACCCTCGACCCACCTGTGGACGTCATGGGTTCGTACCGTGGTCCTCGCCCTTTCCATCCGCTCCTTCCGCTCTCGCGGCGACATCTGAAACGCCTGGAAGATGGCCATCGCAACACTCCCCGGCTCGCAGGGATCGACCAGCAGGGCATCGGTACCCAACTCCTGAGCGGCACCGGCGAACGCGCTGAGAATGATGACCCCTGAGCCCTGGTTGGCGACTGCGTATTCCTTCGCCACCAGATTCATCCCGTCGTTCAGGGGCGTGATGAGCGCCACGTCTGCCGTCCGATAGTGGGCCAGGAGTTCCGACCGACTCCAGGAGTCGTAGAGGTACTCCACGGGCTGCCATGCCTGCGTCCCCCACCGCTCATTGATCCGGCGGACCGAGGCTTCGATCTCGCCCTTCGTCTCCTTGTACGCGGGAATCTGATCCCGGCTGGGGACCACGAGTTGCTTCAGAAGCACCGATCCCCTGAGCTCCGGGTGTCTCTCCAGCGCGAGGTCGAAGCCGCGCAGCTTCTCCGGAATCCCTTTGGAGTAGTCGAGTCGGTCGACTCCCAGGATGAGTGTCCGGTCCCCCATCTCTGCACGGATCTCCCGTTCCATCGCGGTCACCAGCGAGCCGTGGGTGTCCGCCGAGAACGCGGCCGCATCGATGGAGATCGGGAACGCCCCGGTACGGATCGTTCGTCCCTGGAAGATCGGATGTTCGTCCCCTGATCCCTCCGTGAAGGCGTCGGAGACGAAGTGCCGGGCTGCGTCCAGAAAGTTCGACCGACTTCCATTCGTCTGGAAGCCCAGCAGATCGAAGTGACACAGCGCCTTCACCAGCTCTCCGCTCCAGGGCATCTCTTCCAGGTGCTCGAGGGCGGGGAACGGAATGTGGAGGAAGAAGGCGAGGCGATGATTCAACCCCAGCGCCCGAAGCTCCTTTCCCGTCAGCATGAGGTGATAGTCATGGACCCAGATCAGGTCATCCCAACTGACCGTCGATGCCAGGGATCGAGCGAAACGACGGTTCACCGTCCGATACGCCTCCCAGTAGCGGGGCTCCGAACTCCAGCGGTCGGAGAAACCGTGAAAGAGGGGCCACAGAACCTCGTTGGCGAACCCTCGGTAGAAGAGGTCTTCCTCCGTGGCGCTGAGTGGAACAGCCTGGAGGGAGTAGGGCGGACGGGCGGGGGTGCTCCCCAGCGCCCGGGAAAGCTCATCCTGTCCCGCATTGGGCGCCCCCACCCACCCGGTCCAGGTCCCTCTCCGACGACGCAGCACCGGATCCATGGCGGTGACCAATCCCCCGGAAGCGGACGACATGCTCCACTTGCCATCTGGAGCGGATTCCAGAGTAACCGGCAGGCGGTTCGACGCGATGGCGAGCCGACCGCCCCCCTTTCGCCGATTCGATCCGGGGAAGGGACGCAAAGGAGCGCGTCGTCTGTCCAGATCAGGGTGTGGGGATGACGACTTGGAAGGACGAGGCCAACGTGTTCTGGACGGGTTTCCGGACGTGACCATCTTCACTTCTCCCGTTGGCGTCTTCTCCGTCGCGTCTCCCGTAAGGCGGGAGTGGAACCGGTGCGGAATTCCGACCGCCCCGGTATCGGCAAGAAATGCAACGGATGTGCCAGATCGCTCCGGGGGTGGACAAGCCCCCGGTGAGCGATGCACAAGCACCCTGGAACCCCTCCAGTACCGCCCAACCATCGGCAGGAGAGCAGATCTGAATTCCCGAGACCTCCAGGGTCAATCGGAGCGAGCCTTCGGGGTATTCCGTCCGATCCGGGACCCGCGAGGAGGGACAACTCGTCCAGTCCCCAGGCTCATTCCTGGCGTTCCGGAAGCCTCCCGGCATCGATTGCCGCCACCTCGGCGGGGGTGTAGGGAGGAGTGAGCAGGCCCGGGGTCTCCTGATGCCGACGGAAGAAGTCCACGATGAAATGGACCCGATCATCGAGATGGGCCCAGTCCCGAGCCCCCGTGCCTTCGAGGCTGTTCGGTGTGGGGTCTATCTTCTCCAGAAGGGCCACCAGCTCGGGATGCTCCGGGTGGGCCAACATCTCCGGGAAGGGGCCACTGAGATCCTCTCCCAGGCGAAGCGAGCGCTCCCCAGGCAGCTCGAGCGCGAGCATGTGAGCGGTGAGAGCTTCTCGGAGGGGAGCCCGGAGCGCTTCCACCAGGCGGTTCAGTGCCTGGTCCAGGGGGGATCGCCGCCCGAGCAGAGACCAGAAGCGCACGCGGAGCCGAAGCCAGAGCCCCGCCCCGGAAAAGAGGAAGGAGAGGATCCGGTCTCGCAACTGGGCCGGGTCCGGTATCGGGGCGTCCAGCGCAGCTCGGATCTCAGGGTCCACCCGTATCTGCTCGTGGTAGCCGACTTCCACGTTGGCCAGGAAGAGGAGCTCCGCCCTCCGCTCCTCGTCGGCCGCCAACGCGAAGGCCCGCAAGCGATCCAGCGCCGAGCGGAGATAGCGCTGACCTTCCGGTGGATCCCCTTCGCGGAGCCAGGGCCAGCTGGGTTCGCGACCTCCGGCGGATTCGTCCGGCTCCGCCAACTCCCCCTGAGGCTGCTGGAGAAAGTGACTTACCGCCAACCCCACGTCTTCGAAGACGATCCGGTTTCCCCGAGCCACCGCCTCCGCCGTTCTGCGGAGCGCGCCGTCCACATCCAGGAGCCGGAACAGCTCGGATTTCAACTCAGCCACCGTCCTCTTCGAGCCCAGAGGACGGGCGGCAGATACCGTTGCCTCCAGAGCTTGTAGAAGCTCCGGGGAGTTCCCCAGGGTGGCTTCGAGCCTTCGTCGGAGATCCTCTCCGCGGATCGTGCGCCCGGCCTGCCTGGAGGCCCAGGTAGCAAAGGCGCACCAGTTCCCCTCCGCGCCTGGGCCCAGGCGCTCCGCCAGACGTCGGGCCAGACGATGATATCCCAGGGTGATCCGGTGATTCCGGTAGACCGGATCGGAGAGATTCGCGATCTCCCGAACCTCTTCGGGGGTGGGGTGGGACCCTTCTGGAGATTCGGGCATGGCCGTCGAGGCACCGGAGGGAGAAGAGCCGGACAGAGCCCTGGGGTCGATGAGTCCCAGGCATTCCAAGCGAGAGTAGGGCCGACCCCCGGATACTGCAACACGAGCTCACGGCCCACTACTCCCGCCCCGCTGCCTCCCCCAGCGAATCCTTCCCTCCTCCCAGGGTTCGAGTCCGGATCCAGCGGACTCCGGGTAACGCCCTTCCAAGGGCACTCAGCGACCCCTCAGGGAGTCCTCCGACCGGCGCGACCCCGAAGACGGCGCTTCCACTTCCAGAAAGGAGCGTCGGCCGAGCACCGGCCTCCGCCAGCCCCTCCCGGATGAGAGCCAGCTCCCGGTGCACCGCTTCAAGCGGAGTCTGGAAGGCGTTCTCGGCCATCTCTTCCATGGACTCCCACCGGTCGAGTTCATCCAGCGCCACGATGGCAGCGCCAGGCCAACCGATCTCCGACTCGGTTCGTTGCTCCGCCAGGAGCCCGTAGGCCCAAGGGGTGGCGATTCCGAAGTCCGGAAGACCGAGAATCACCTCCCGGACCGGGAGTGAAGGGAGTGGAATGAGTCGGTCGCCCCTTCCCCACCCCAACGCACGGGGTCGGTCAAGGACGAAGAAGGGCACGTCGGCCCCGAGGACGGCACCAACCTGCGCGAGTCGGGGGACCCCGAGCGGGTGGCCGTGAAGTTCGTCGAGACCCCGGAGCACCGCAGCCGCGTCGGAGGATCCACCGCCAAGGCCT
Organism: Gemmatimonadota bacterium; assembly: GCA_007121555.1. GTDB lineage: Bacteria > Gemmatimonadota > Gemmatimonadetes > Longimicrobiales > Gaopeijiaceae > PWLA01. The sequence continues at coordinate 7,913 of SKKH01000260.1, forward strand.
GCGCCATGTGGGATGGCCTTCTCCAGGTGGATCCGGATCCC
>SKKH01000274.1 GCA_007121555.1 Gemmatimonadota bacterium
GACGATTCGACCGCGATGGACCGTGATCCTCTCCGACGCTCCTTCGGAGTGGCATGCCACGGGAGACGCGGGTACGGCGATCACCCTTCAGTTCTCTCCGGAGGCGGAGGCGGAGGTGGAGATGGACGTGGAGGCGGAGGCCGATCCAGCGGTGACCCATACCCGGGAGTTGGTCCTGGACGAGGACGGGCGAGGATTCCTGGATCCCCTTCCGCCGGGCCGATGGGAGTGGACGGTGGACCCCGACGCCCATCTCGCGGGACGGGGGCTCGTCGAGGTGGAGGAGTGGAGCGACGCTCTGGCCACGCCACCCCTGGATCCGGTGCCTCCCGGGTCGGAGCGGAGCGTGGCCGGCGCCGACCAGGGGTGGGGTGCTCCCGGAGGTCGACCTCTGCGCACCAGTGCCTGGCCTTATCTTCTCCTGCTGGCCTTCCTCTCGCTCGAATGGGTGGGACGTCGTCGGGCCGGACTCCGCTGACCCCAAGGCCGCCTCCCTATGACACCGTCGTTTCTCTTTCTGGTCGCCTTTCTCGTGGTGGGAATCGGGATCGGCGTGGTGGGATTCCTGGAGTTCGGAAGCGAGCGGGTGGCTGGGATCGCCAGGGTCGTCTTCTACGTCTTCGTGGCCCTCGTCGTCGTGGGGCTCTTCCTCGGACTCCTCACCGACGCCTCCAGGGCGGGGTAGGGGTCTGCCGCTGGTTGGGAAGCAGGAGGGGGGTCAGGCGCCTTCGTCCGTCTCCTCCGGCTCGAAGGGCCCGACGGACCAGCGGTGGATCCAGCGGATATTGAAGGAGGTTCGGTAGTCCCGATCCGGAGTGGACCATCCGTACAGGTGGATCAGGGTCAACTCCAGCTCGAGGCCGACCGCGGCGTCCTCGTCGAGCCACTCCATGGGCAGCCGAATGAGAGACGGAGGCGGAGCGTTGGAAGAAAGCCGGAGGAGCACGCCCCCTGTGTCGGCCCGCCGGGCCTCGAGGGCCCAGGCGGCCTGGGTGGGGCGTCCCGCCTTCTCGTCGCAGGCGACCCGTAGGGTAAGGGTGTCCACGGGAGCCAGGGTGTCGGCCAGCCCCGGTGAGGGTGTGCAGGGCGCGAACGTCAGCTCTCCGGGGAAGTCTCCGGTGCCGGTCACCCCCGGGGGGGTCAGGACGCCCTGCTGGAAGGGCGGGCCCTCCGTGACGCCTCCTACGGGCTCTGCGGTCCACTCCTGCTCATAGCGGCGAACCCCATCGCTGGTCCGGTCCACCGGCTCCAGGCTTCGCCCCAGGAGGGACAGGACCTCTCCCCCTACCGTACGCCGGGTCCCGTTTGCTTCGCGGCCCGGATTCAACTGGCCGTCGAAGCGGAGGTGGTGGGGCGCTCCGGCCTCGATGGTGAGCTGGGCCGAGAGGACAGCCGGCGCCTGGGCATAGGGCTCGGTAAGGTCGACCGAGCAGCCCCCCGCCAGGAGGAGGGCCCCGACCCACAACGTTGCCCGGGCCCTTCGCAGATGCGCTGCCTCATCACCTTCAGGGCTCCGCCTCGCCCGGAGCCACAAGACCCCGCCGCAGGGGTCCCTCCGGTTCGTACCCAGTTCTCCAACCCCTCTCACCGGGTCCCCCGGTCCAGGAACTTGGCCTCGATCTCGGCCCACTGGTCGCCGTGCTCCACGTCGAACGCGCGGTAGAGGCCTCCCCGGAGCGCCGGAAAGGTCACCCCCACATCCACCCATCGGTAGAGGGCTTCCCCCCAGCGGTGTCGGGAGAGGAGCCGGGACTCTGCGGGATCGCTCCAGACCAGGAAGGCGAAGTCGTTCTGGAGGACGTGGACCCGCTCGTGGGGAAAGACCGTTCGGAGCCGCTCCTCGGGGACGTCGCTCAACCCGATGACCCCGGCCACCGCCACCCCATCGGTCCCCTCCCCGTCGGGCCCGCGAAAGCGCCGAAGGGGAGAGCGGAAGACGGGGGCGCCGGCGGAGAGCGAAGCGGAGGCGTCGAACTCGGTCCCTGAGCGAAGCGCGAATCCCACGGTCCACGCGAGATCGTGGAGCGAGACCCTGGGCTGGACCCTGAATTCCCGGGTCCGGTCCACATGGAGGCGGACCGGACCCAGGGGAAACACGATCTTGTCCAGGATCCCGTCTCCCTCACCGGCGTTCCGGACCATGGAAGCGCCCACCCCGGAGACCTGTCGTCCCAGGAGCCCGGCTCCATCGAAGCGGGCCACCGCTACCCGACGCCCGGCGTAGGTCGTGGCCCCGCCCAGTGCCCCGCTGGCGAAGCCGTCCCGGAACTCTCCGCCGTCCAGGCGCCTCATGACGCCGGCGGTGAGGCCTCCCAGGAGGGCATTCGTGCTGACGAAGGCCACGTCCCCGACCCACCGGGGAGCGGTCCAGTCGGACGAGCCCCCCGCCTGGGCGGAGAGGCTGGGAGGGAAGGCCGCCATCAGGAAGACCGTCACCAGAAGGAGCGGAAGGAGAAGGAGGAACTCGTCGAGCCTGACACGCCGTGTAGGTGAACCCCCCGCCATCCCCTCTCCTGTCGTCGGTGTCTCCGGGTTGCGGTCACCCCTGGGGGCCACCGGTCCATTGCCAGGAGTATATTCGGCCCCCCGACCGAAAACCACCTCCCGAATCCTTCCGAGTCCGCACCCTCATCGGGACGCCTGCCTCCCTTTCCGCCACCGGGATGGTCGGACGCCGGCTTCCCCTCAGGCTTCTATCTTTCCTTCGCTACCTACTACCTTTCGGGGCGCTCTTCGACCGCCTTCCAGGATTCGGCGCTGGGGGGTGTGAGGACGGCGGAGCCCTTTCCGATCAAGATGGACCCAAGACGAGATCCAGGTGTCGATGCGACTCTTCAAGAAAAAAGACGAAAAGCGAAAGAGCCTCTGGAACAAGGTGGTGGACCTGGCCCTCACCGATGTGCGGGTATTGGCCGGGGGAATGGACCATGAGTCCCTGGAGGAGCTGGAGGAGCGGCTCCTGGCGGCCGACTTTGGCGTGACGGCGACCCTCCGGCTGGTGGATTACGTGGAGGCACAGGCGCGACGGGGAAAGATCCGGGGAGGTGGGGAACTGCGCGACGCCCTCCGTTCCGAGGTGGCCGAGATCCTGGAGAAGGGGGCTTCCACCGAGCTGGCGGAGAACGAGGGCGAGGGTCCCACCGTCTACCTCATCGTCGGGGTGAACGGGGTGGGGAAGACCACCTCCATCGCCAAGCTGGCCCACTACCTCATCCAGAACGGACGATCGGTGCTGGTGGCCGCCGGCGATACGTACCGGGCGGGGGCGGTGAGCCAGCTCGAGACGTGGGCCCAGCGAGTGGGGGCCGACTTCCTCCGAGGGCAGGAACGAGGGGATCCGGCGGCGGTGGCCTACGACGCCCTTGAGGCAGCCACGAAGCGCGGAATCGACGTGGTGCTCATCGATACGGCGGGACGCCTGCACACGAATCGGGGCCTCATGGACGAGCTCCGGAAGGTGGACCGGGTGATCCGAAGAAAGCTCGAGGGGGCCCCTCACGAGACCCTGATCGTCCTGGACGCCACGGTGGGTCAGAACGCGGTGGCCCAGGTGCGGGCATTCAGTGAAGCCTGCAGTCCCAGCGGGATCATCCTGGCCAAGATGGATTCCACGGCCCGTGGGGGCATCGTGGTCTCCCTCATGGAGGAGTACAGTCTGCCCGTGAAGCTGGTCGGGTTGGGGGAGAAGGTGGAGGATCTGGACGCCTTCGATCCCGCAGCCTTCCTGGACGGCGTCTTCGAGGGGGATTGAGGCTCCCATGGGCTACGGCCACCTGGACCGGCCCGCTCAGTTCCTGAAGGGGGTGGGCCCGAAGCGGGCCGACTCCCTGAAGAAGCTCGCGATCGGGACCGCCCGGGATCTCCTCTACCACACGCCCCGGCGCTACGACGACGCCTCCACGGTCCATGCCATCGACGATCTCCAGGTGGGGATGGACGTCACCATCAGGGGGCGGGTCCGCTCTTCGGGGGTCATCCCCACCCGGTCCGGTCTCCGGATCTTCCAGGCCGTCCTCCAGGACGAGTCAGGGATGATCACCTGTTCCTGGCCCGGCCAGCCCTGGCTCGACCGGAAGATCCGGGAGGGCGACCAGATCCTGGCCACGGGTCCGGTGAAGTTCTTCCACGGCCGCCAGCTCCACCCCAGGGAGTTCACCCTCCTGGCACGTGCAGGGAAGCCCGGCCATGGGGAGGCCGACGAGGCGACCGGACGGGTCTACACCTCGTACCCCGGCACCGACGACATCCCCCAGTGGGTCCTCCGGCGGATCTTCGACGCCAACCTGGACTGGCTCCTGGAGCACGCCGAGGAGGAGGAATATCTCCCGGCCGGCGAACGGGAACGGCTGGGCCTTCCGTCGCTTCCGGAGGCCTTTCGACGTCTCCACCGCCCCTCCCACCTGGCCGAGGCCGAGGAGGGGCGGCGGCGGGTGGCCTTCGACGAGCTCTTCTTCCTCCAGCTCGTCCAGGCGCTGGCGCGACACCGGGAGCTCGAGGAGGAGCCCGGGATCGCGCACACCCGGACCAACGAGCTGATCCGTCCCCTTCACGAAGGTCTCCCCTTCGAGCTCACCGGAGCCCAGGCCCGCGTCCTCCGTGAGATCTACACCGACATGACCGCCCCCCGGCGGATGAATCGATTCCTCCAGGGCGACGTGGGGGCAGGAAAGACCCTCGTGGCGCTCTTCGCCATGCTTCTGGCGGTGGAGGGAGGGTGGCAGGCGGCACTGATGGCTCCCACGGAGCTCCTGGCCGAGCAGCACGCCCTTAAGCTGCGCGAACTCACGTGGGCTCTGGGGCTCGAACTCGTCCTTCTCACCGGGAGCGTCACGGGGGCGGCCCGCGAGGAGATCCTCACCGGGCTGGCCTCGGGGCGGATCCCCCTGGTGGTGGGGACGCACGCCCTCATCCAGGAAGGCGTGGTCTTTCACCGACCCGGCCTGGTGGTGGTGGACGAGCAGCACCGGTTCGGGGTCCGGCAGCGCATGGCCCTGGTGGACGGAAGCGAGTCCGGGGCGGCTCCCGACGTCCTGGTCATGTCGGCTACGCCCATTCCCCGGTCCCTGGCTCTGACGCTCTACGGCGATCTGGAGCTCTCGGTGCTGGACGAGCTTCCTCCGGGCCGCACTCCGGTGAAGACCCTGCTCCGGTCCTCGTCCCGTCGGGACGAGGTCTACAGCGGGGTGCGGAAGGAGCTGGACAAGGGCCGCCAGGCCTATGTGGTCTATCCCCTGGTGGAGGAGTCGGAGACGTTGGAGCTCAGGGCCGCCACCCAGGAGCACGAGCGGCTGGCCGAGGAGGTGTTCCCGGACCGGAAGGTGGGTCTCCTCCACGGGCAACTTCCCGGTGGGGAGAAGGAGGAGGTGATGCGGGCCTTCCGGGACGGCGAGGTGGATGTCCTCGTGGCGACGACCGTGATCGAGGTGGGGATCGACGTGCCCAACGCCACGGTGATGGTGATCGAACACGCGGAGCGCTTCGGACTCTCCCAGCTCCACCAGCTCCGGGGACGGGTGGGGCGGGGCGGCGGGACCTCGTGGTGCGTGCTGGTCTCGGACCCCGGCGAGATGGCTCGCGAGCGGCTCAAGATCTTCACCCGAACCAACGATGGGTTCGAGATCGCCCGGGCCGATCTCCAGATTCGTGGCCAGGGAGACCTCTTCGGCGCCCAGCAGCATGGCCGGGACCCCCTCCTCCGCTTCGCCGACCTGACCACCGACGAAGAGCTGCTCCTGGCCGCCCGCCGGCTGGCCCGGCAGATCGTGGAGGCCGACCCCGAGTTGGCTCGACCGGCACATCAGCGGATTCGCGACCTCCTGCAGCACCGCCATGCCGAACGGCTGAAGATGTGGAAGGTGGGGTAGTACGGGTCGGTTCTCCGCTACGCTGCCCCGCTCAACGCCAGGGCTCCTCGCTCGTCTCTCTCCCGAACGGATCTTCGGGCTCCACTTCTCCGGTGTCGAGATCGGCGTTGCCGGCCTCTCCCGACACCCCGGGCGCCTGACGGGCCAGGTGGAGCCAGCCGGCCAGCCCCAGCACGATCATCACCGCACCCCAGAGGAGCGCGGCGCCGTCGCCCACCTCGGGAGTGGCGTCGTCGGTGAGTCCCTCCGGAGCTCGCAAAGAGAGCGTCATGAGTCCGTTCCAGACCCCGTGGAGGAAGACCGCGGGCCAGATGGACCGGGAGAGGATGACCGCCAGGCCGAAGAGGATCCCCATGATGAAGGGGACGAGGAGGATCAGGGGATGGGGGCCCCCTGCGTGGAGGAGAGCGAAGAGGGCCGAGGACACGGCCAGCGCCGGGGCGGGCCGCCCCCAGGCTTCTTCCAGGTACCCCTGGAGGCGACCCCTGAAGACGAACTCCTCGATCATGGGGATCACGAGGGCCGCCGCCAGGGCGAAGGTGATGAATCCCACCCAGCTCTCGGTGTACTCCAGGACGCCCTCCTGGAAGGGCGTCTCGTAGAGCTCGAGGGGCCCGGTGATCACCTGGATGATCTGCACCACGCCCAGCATGAGCACGAGGGTGGCCAGGGTGATCCCGAAGAGCCATCCCGTCGAGGTGACCGGGGTCCGGATTCGGAGCCGCCGGTGGAGGGGGAAGGACTCGTCGGCCCCGGAGGGGGCCGCCTCCCAGGGGACCGCCTCCACGGGACGCCGGCGACCCACTCGCAGGTGCCAGGCCAGGAATCCGGTGCCCAGGAGGAGCACCCAGGGGATCCCGACCCAACCCGGAAGGAAGAAGAACGCGAAGATGCTCAGGTTGAACCCCAGTACGATGATCACCGCCCAGGCGGCCTCCCCCACCGTCCGCGCCCACGAGTGCGCCGGGTTCATGGGCCCCTCGATGCGGAGTCGGGGTCCACGCCAACGAGGTCGCGATCCCGGGGCGGTGCGGCTTCAGGTTCAACCATGGTCTCTTCGTGCGAGGGGAGGGTTCCCGGAGTTGGGCAGGGAGCGCCGAGCTCCGGTCCGGGGTTGTTCTGTGGGTGTCCACCCCGTGTGGGGCCGTCAGGGTCCGGAAACGGGTCGAACTTGGCTGTCTCCACCCTCCCCCCGGATTGACGCGAAGGCCCGGGAAGGACAGTCTCAGTTCGGTTCAGGATCCCGACCCCAGACCCGTCAGTGCTCCCTCCAGAGGTTGTCCCGGCGGAGCCTGGATGCGCTTCGCCCCTCGGGTCACCGTTCATATCGCCGTTCCAAGGAGTTGCCATCGATGCGCCGGTTCTCCGCTTTTCCGCTTCTCGTCCTCGCCGGGCTGCTCGCGTGGCCCTCGTCCGTCGCCGCCAGTGCGCCCATGGCAATCGATTCGATCCTGGCTCCGGTTCCGGGGGTGGGGGCGATCGACGAGCCGCCGCCCCTGGAGACGAGTGACCTGAAGTTCGTGGTGGAGCGCTTCTCCCAGGATCGGGCCGTGCTGCATCGCTTCTACGACCTGGAGTCCTCTCGCCGCCGGGCCCGGATGGCCGACTTCTATCGCGAGTGGCAGGACCGCCTCGAGGCCAAGGACTACGAGGCCCTGAACCTGCAGGGGAAGATCGACTGGACGCTCCTCTCGAATCGGCTCCGGTACGAGATCGATCGGCTTGAGGTGGAGGCGGAACTGGCGGCGGAGCGGGAGCTCTTCCTCCCCTTCGACCAGACACTCGTGGACATCCACCAGGCTCGTCGCGATCTCCTGGCTGTAGACCCCAGGGAGGCGGCCGGCGTCCTCCACGAGGTGACGGGCCAGATCGGAGAGGCGAAGGAGCGGGTGCAGGACGCTCTGGACGGCAACGGATCCCTGGAGGGGGTCCAGATCACCCCGGTCGTGGCGCTGCGGGCGGTGAACCGGGCCCAGGACCTGCTGGACACCATCGAATCCTGGTACGAGCACTTCGTGGGATACGATCCCAATTTCACCTGGTGGATGACCACTCCCTACGAGGCCTTCGCCGAA
>SKKH01000272.1 GCA_007121555.1 Gemmatimonadota bacterium
AGTGGATGGGCGCACCTCTCCGGGCGCGTCGACCCCGTCCACCCGCCCATCGACCCGCTCCGGAGAGCGGCCCACCGAGCGTGTGAACCCGAGCCCGTCACGCGTCGCCCCGCCCCCGGCCCGGTCCGCTCCCTCGTCCCCGCCCAGCCGTGAGCGAGCCACTCCGCCGCAGCGGACGACGCCGGCACCATCGACGCGGTCCACCCCGTCGACTCGACCGGCTCCTTCGACGCGGCCTGCCCCCCGGTCGGCCCCGTCCACCCGGTCTTCGCCCTCGACTCGCTCCACCCCATCGACTCGCTCCACCCCTCCCCCGAGGTCGGGTGCTTCCACCCGGTCGGCCCCATCATCACGTCCGGCCCCGTCGACGCGATCGACTCCCCCCTCCCGCTCCGGTGGTGCTCCCGCCGCTTCGTCGCGAGGCAGCCGGGATCGGGGCAGCGCTCCGCCTCGCTCCACCCGGAACAGGGGCGGAGGCTGACGATCCTCCGGGACGTCGCTCCACGTCTGCGCCGCCTTCTGAACGCAGGGACGGACCGGACCGCAGAGCTGCTCAGACGTTGAGAAAGGCTCCCGCCCCGACCATCCGGGTCACCGCCTCCAGGTCCGGGGCCGGGCTGCGATCCTCCACGAGAGGCGGGACCTTCGTCCTCAGTCGGTCCCTGGCCTGAGCCACCCCTCGCCCCGGGGCCAGAGGCCGTCGATACTCCAGTCCCTGAGCGGCCACCAGGAGTTCCGCGGCCACGACGATCTCCAGGATCTCCACCGCCCGCCGAGCTTTACGAGCCGCCGCCATCCCCATGGAGACGTGGTCTTCCTGACCGGCGCTCGTCGGGACCGAATCCACCGAGGCCGGATGGGACAGGACTCGTAGTTCGGCCAGCAGGTCCACCACCGTGACCTGGAGGATCATGTACCCCGACTCGATGCCCGGAGTGGGGGCCAGGAAGGCGGGAAGTCCGGAGAGATCGGGGTTCAGGAGGCGCTCGATCCTTCGTTCGCTGACCGCGGCCAGATCCGCGACCGCGATGACCAGGAGGTCCAGGACCTGGGCCACCACCTGCGCATGGAAGTTCCCGGCGCTCACCACGCTGTTCGAGTCGGGAAAGACCAGGGGGTTGTCGGTGACGGAGTTCACCTCTCGTTCCACCACCTCCCGGACGTAGCCGAAGGCAGACCGTGCGGCCCCATGGATCTGGGGCATGCACCGCAGGGCGTAGGCATCCTGGACCCTGGGGTCACCGCGGCGGTGGGACTCCCGGATCTCCGAGCCCTCCATGGCCTCGCGCAGTCGGCGGGCGCTCTCGATCTGGCCCGGATGGGGTCGTACCGCCTGCACCTCGGCCCGGAAGGCTTCCGGAGTGCCCCGAAGGGCCTCGAGGGACATGGCTCCGGCGACCTCCATCTGGTCCAGAGCCCGTTCGGCCCTGAGGAGGGAGAGGAGGCCGAGGCCTGTCGTGGCCTGGGTGCCGTTGATCAGAGCCAACCCCTCCTTGGCTCGCAGGCTCAAGGGATCGAGTCCTGCCCGCTGGAGGGCCGAAGCAGCCGGCTCCGTCCCCCCGCCCTCGGCGAGGACCAACCCCTCCCCGATGAGCGGAAGAGCCAGATGGGCCAATGGGGCAAGATCTCCCGAGGCCCCCACTGAACCCGCCTGCGGGACGGCCGGATGGATCCCATGGTTCAGGAAATCCAGCAGGCGCAGCACCACCTCGGGACGGCATCCGGAATGTCCCTGGGCCAGGGCGTTGGCGCGAAGGATCAGGAGGGTCCGCACTTCCTGTGGTGAGAGGAGCGGCCCCACCCCCGCGGCGTGGCTCCGGAGAAGGTTGACCTGAAGGCGACGCCGGTCCGCAGGAGACACCTCCACCTCAGCGAGGCGACCGAAGCCGGTGGTGACGCCGTAGACCACCTCACCCGCCTCCACCAGCCCCTCCACGGTCCGACGAGCCCGGGTCACGGCCTCCAGCGCCGCAGGATTCAGTTCGACCCGTTCGCCCTCTTCCCGCGCCACCGACTCCACCACCTCCAGCGTCAGCGAGCGCCCGTCGATGCGGATCACCTGGGCTTCTCCCTCCATTCCGGAGTCGTCGGTCACTCCTGTGGATCCCGCTGGGGAATCCGGTTGGGATGGAGGCGCAGATGCTTCACAACCCTGCGTTGCGAGACCTCGGCTCCATAGACGTTTCCGTCCCGGTCCACCGCCACTCCCTCGGGTCCGCTGAAGCTCATCACGTTCAGATTCGGGTTGTTCCAGGTCTCAGGAATGAAATAGAACACCCACCCGGTCCGGGCATCGCCGATGCGGATGCCCCGCTCCCATCCGGCGTTGCGCTGGCCGGTGTACTGGTTCTCCGCAGGACCCGATTCCGAGTCGGCCACATAGATGAGGTCGTGCTCGTCGATGAAGATCCCGCTGGGCCGTCCAAACTGGCTCCAGGCGGAGACGAACGTCCCGTCCTGCTCCAGGATCTGGATCCGGTTGTTGTACCGATCCCCCACGAAGAGACGTCCCTGGGAGTCCATGGCGATGGCGTGGGGCTCGTGGAACTGACCCGGTGCATACCCGGTCTCGCCGATGGTCTCCAGGTAGGTACCGTCGGCATCGTACTTGATGATCCGATTCGTGCCCCCGGCCCCATGGGAGTCCACGACGAAGATGGTGCCCTCGGGTGAAACCACCACGTCGTTGGGTCGGTTCAACCGTTCCGGGGGATCTCCGGCCTCACCGGGTGTCCCCAGCGTCATGAGCAGTTCGCCCTCCGGGCTGAAGCGGAGCACCGAATGCCCGAGCCCCTCTTCCTCTGCACCGCTCACTGCGGCGTCGGTGATCCAAACCTCGCCGGAAGGTTCGACGAACATCCCGTGGGGCCACGAGATCAGTCCGGCACCGAAGCTGCGGAGCACGTTGCCCTCGGGGTCCATGAGGAGCACCGGGTCCAGATCTGAGCCCACACAAGTGTTCTGACCGCAGCGCTCGGCCACCCAGATATTGCCGTCAGGAGCGGGGTAGATGGCGCTGGTGGCGCCCCAGACCCTATCGTCGGGGAGGTCGCCCCACTCGTAATCGGGACGGAACGGATTGGTGGGCGTCTGACCCAACAGCTGCGGAGCGAACCCCAGGGCCAGGGACCCGAAGAGGAGAAGGAGGATGGGAAGTCGATGGCTGGACGGCATGGATACCTCCACGGCAACAACGGGGAACGGGATGGCACCTCGAGGCGTGATGCCCGGAGGGGATCGTGAAAAGATCTAACCGGGGCCGATCTGCGCAAGCCTCCGGAGGGAGTGGGGACCCGCTTCCCGGCCTCAGAAGCCGTCGGGACGGAACCTCAACCGGCCAGGCGGGCGGTGAAGGGGGTGGAGGGGCCCATCTGGAACCGGTTCATCGCTGCAGGAGATCCTCCTCGTCCGATTCGCTGAGCTCCCGGGCGATCTCTTCCTCGATGGTCTTGTCAGGCGAGATGTCGGCGGGAACCTCCTCCGGACGATCCACGGTCCGGGAGGGGCTCGGTGAAGGGCCCTCGGGGGGTCCCTCGGCCGCGGGCGACGCCGGGCCCTGGGGCTGCAGCGCACTCCCGCCCAGAAGTCGGATGCCGTACTCCGGCGGGGGCGTTTCAATGCCGTCGGCCTCGAACCGCTCCTTCACGACCCTGAGCGCCTCGGAGCGCACCTTCTGGAAATCGGCCTCGGTCTGGTCGACCCAGCCACTGAAGCGCAGTTCGACCGTAGAATCGCCCAGAGATTGGACCCGTGCCGATACGGCGGGAACGGCCAGCACTCCGGAAAGCTCCTGCAGCGCGTTCCGCCCCGCTTCCAGGGCCGGTCGGATGGACGCGTCCGGGGCGATTCCCACCGTCACCACGAAGCGACGTCGGGGATTCCGGGAGAAGTTGGTCATCACGCTCTTGAAGACCATGGCGTTGGGCACCCGTACATGGTTCCCGTCGAGGGTCATGAGGACCGTCTCCCGGCCCGTGAGTCGCACGATGCGTCCCTCATGCCCGCTCAACTCCACATGATCGCTCGGCGAGAAGGGTTGCCGGAGAGAGAGCAGAACCCCGGAGAGATAGTTCTCCACGATGTCCCGGAAGGCGAACCCCACCGCGATCCCGAACACCCCGGCCGCACCCAGCACCGCCCCCACCAGGGCGGTGGCATCCATGAGCTCGAGGGCCAGCAGGATCCCGGTGAGTCCGATCACCCCCCTGAGAGCCTGCCGGAGGAGATTCCGATGGAAGGGCCCGGGCTCTCCCTTCCGGACCGGAAAGACCCAACGCCCCGCGTACAGCGCCAGAAGGAAGGAACCTCCGATGAGGATGAGCCCCACCAGGAGCGAAGGAATGAAGCGGAGGGCCCGATCAGCCTTCTCGCCCAGGCGATCCACGACCGGCGCCAGCCGCCGGCGAAGGTCCGTCTCCACCGTGATCCGGTTGTCCACCCAGACGATGCCCGGCACACCTTCGGCCAACTGGGCGGCGCGAGCGCGATCCTCCTGGTTCAGCGCCGTGCCGGACAACTCCAGGATCCGGTCCTCCAGGGTCACCTCCACCTCGCGGAGCCCGTCGATGCGCCGGAAGATGGCCAGGAGATCGTCTACGGCCTCCTGGCGAGCTTGGGCTCGCTCCGCCGCCTCGGACCTCCCCTCGTCGACGACCTCCGGCGGCTCGGGAACGGTGTCCGGGGAGAGCTGGGGCAGCCCAGCCGTGGTCGTGGAGAGCTCTAGCGTAAGGGCCACGCCAGACACGGAGGCGCCGACGAGGGGCCCTCCCACCGAGGGCAGGTCGGCGGGATCTCCGTGGGCGGAGTCGGCGACCAGTAGCCCGAGGAGGAGGGCGACGGCGAGGGGCACAGGGACGAACATGTCGGGGAAGCTACTTTGGTTCGCAAGGCACTGCCAGCGTACGGGCCAGAAGAATCGCCTGGATCCAACCTCAGGGAGGGCCCTGGCCTCCGTCAGGATGAGGCCGAGCGGACCGGAGGCTGGAGAACGATGGGTGCCCTCCGGGAACCTTCACTCCGGACGGTGGCTTCTGCTGAACGAAGCGGCCGGGCTTCGGGTCAAGCTCCGGCGGTCGTCGACTCGTACCCAACCCACAACCCCACGGAGGCCCGTTCATGAACACACCTTCCTCCTCCCGAAACTCCCACGAGCGCAGGAATGGAGAGACGGCTGACCGGAATCCCGAACCCGTCGAGGACCTGATCATCGGCACGGGACAGGCGGGAAAGCCCCTCGCCGGTGCCCTGGCCGAGTCGGGGCGCCGGGTTGTGATCGTGGAGCGGGACCGGGTCGGGGGCACCTGTGTGATCCGCGGCTGCACGCCCACCAAGACCATGGTGGCCAGCGCCCGGGTCGCCTACCTGGCGCGCAGAGCCGAGGAGTACGGGGTCCAGACCGGCCCCGTCCGGGTGGACATGGCGGCGGTGCGGACCCGGAAGCGGGAAATCGTCGATGCGTGGAGCGCAGGGAGCCGAAAGGGACTCGAGCGGCATGAGAGCCTCGAGCTCGTGGAAGGTGAGGCTCGCTTCACGGGAAGGAAGACTGTCGAGGTGTCACACCCTGACAATCCACCCCGGCGGTTCCGGGCCGAGCGGATCTTCATCAATTCGGGCGCCCGGCCCCGTCACCCCGGGTTCCCCGGGCTCGACCAGATCGACTGGCTCGATTCCACCTCCATCATGGAGCTGGATGAGCTTCCCCGGCACCTCATCGTTGTGGGGGGCGGATTCATCGGCGTCGAGTTCGGACAAATGTTTTGCCGGTTCGGGTCGCAGGTGACGGTGCTGGTGCGGGGCGAGCGCCTGGCCCCCGAGGAGGACCCGGACATCTGCGAGGTCCTCGCGAAGATCCTCGCGGAAGACGGCATCCAGGTCCGAACCCGAGCCGAAGCCTTCAGGGTGGAGCCTGGACCGGAGAACGGAGTGCGGGTCCATCTGAGGGCTCCCGGCGACGCTGGATCCGGTGGAGACGTCGTGGAGGGCAGCCACCTTCTCCTGGCAGTGGGACGAGTCCCCAACACCGATGCTCTCGACCTGGAGGCCACAGGACTCGCTCCGGACAACCGCGGCTTCGTGCCGGTGAACGACCGACTTGAGACCGACGTCGAAGGAATCTGGGCGCTGGGCGACGTGGCGGGCTCGCCGCCCTTCACCCACATGGCCTACGACGACTTCAGGATCGTGAAGGAGAACCTCCTCGGAGAGGGAGGGGCATCGCGGTCCGGCCGTATCCCCACCTACACCGTGTTCCTGGATCCTCAGCTCGGCCGGATCGGACTCTCCGAGACCCAGGCCCGGGAGGCCGGTCACGAGATCCAGGTGGCCACCCTCCCCATGAGCCGGGTCGCCCGGGCCCAGGAGATGGATGAGACGCGGGGTCTCATGAAGGCCGTGGTGGACCGGAATTCCCAAAAGATCCTGGGTGCGAGCATACTCGGCATCGAGGGGGGTGAGATCGCCGCGGCGCTTCAGTTCGCCATGATGGGGGGGCTTCCCTGGACGGCGCTCCGGGACGTGCCCATCGCCCACCCCACCCTGGCCGAATCCCTCAACAACCTTTTCATGACCCTGGATTGAGCTGCCGGGGAGAGGCCATGGCCGTCCCTCCCTCCACCCGCACCAACCCCTCCCTGGCCATGAGGATGTTCAGGCGATCCTTCGTGAGCCCCGGAAATCCGGCCCACCCCCGGTCGGCGGCACGACGGAAGTGATCAACGGCGAGCTCGTCCTCGCCGAGGAGTTCGAAGGCCAGCCCCCGCAGGAGCTCGTCGAAGGTCCGCCATCCCATGGCCATCACCCCAGGGGGAAACGCAGCATCGAGCTCGGCCAGCGCAGTGACGGCATCGCCATGGGAGACGGCGGAGGCCGCTCGGACCAGGTGCTTCCCTCCCCGGCCCAGGAGATGATCGGGGTCGGGGAGGGGGGGATACCGCTCTCCGATCCGGCCCACCAGGTCGTCCCACCCCAGGATGGCGGCGTGAATCTGTAGATTGGTGCGATATATATAGCGGTCCGGCTCTCCGAATCCGTCCGGGGGCGCGAGCTGGAGGGCCTCCCGGAATCGACCCTGCGCCTGAACGGTATCCCCCCTCATGAGGTCCGCCACCGCCAGGGACTGGAGGACGCTGGCCAGGTTCCGATATCGTCCCCCTCGCACATAGTCCTCCATCACGGACTCGAGGATGGGGACGGACCGAGCCAGCTCTCCTTCCACCAGGTACATGCTCCCGCACATCTCCCGGTCGTCGGCCTGAGGAGGCGATGAGAAGCCGGCGGCGAGAAGCCCTTCACAGGCAGCCACCAGCTCCTGGCGGTCCTCGTACCAGAAGGCCCGTGTCACCCGCCATCGGGCCTGCATGGGTTCGAACTGGGCCCCCCTCGCCCCGACCATCAGGTCATCGGCCTCCTCGGGTCGGTTCAGGATCAGAGCGATCTGGGCCGCCGTCGGAAGCGTCCTGAGTGCCTCGGCATCCAATTCGCTAGCGCGCTGGAACGCGACCAGAGCCCCTTCCGGATCGTGCAGCCAGGACGCACGGGTATTTCCAAGGTTGGCCCAGGCAATGAACTCGTCGGGGAAACGGGCCAGGATTCGCTCGTAGAGCTCCTCCGCTCGGAAGGGATGGTAGTCCACCTCGGACGCACGAGCCGCCTCCACGAGCCACCGCTCCCGGTCGGGCAGGCGGTCCCGGTGCTCCCATGCCAGACGGAGGTGGTGGTTGGTGACCTCGAAGCGCATCTGGTTGACCCCGGCGGCGGCGGCCAATCGATGGGCCATGGCGAAGCCGGGGTCCAGCTCCAGGGCGGCCTCGAGAAAGGTGGTGACCCGGACCGGATCGAAACTCATGGCCTGCTCGGCAAGGGCATAGAGGCGGAGAGCCTCCATGGAAGCCGTGGTGACCTCCGGAAGGGGACGACTCTCGGCGAGGGACTCCGAGGCCTCTCCCAGGCGAAGCCGCATCTCCCTGGACAGTCGCTCCACGGCGCCGAGGAGCCTCCGCTCCCCCGCGGAGGTACGGACCGCGAAAAGCTCCTCCCCAGACTGAGGCTCCAGAGCCCGACCCGCCAGCATGTATCGGCTTCCGGCCCGAGCCACCGTGGTTTCCAGAACCGCACCCACCCCCATCCGCTCACCCACTTCCAGAGCCAGCGTCCCCTCCAACGGGGTGTCGGATGCATACCCCATCCTCGTCAGGGTCTGCTGGACGCGGACTCTGGGGACCACTCGGACGAAGCCCGACTGCTGGAGGTCGACCACCAGCGCCTCCCGGGTGGCCAGAGCGAGTTCAGCCAGCTCCTCTCCCGACTGGAACTCGGTCACGAGGACCTCGCTGTGAGGAGAGAACGCGGGCCTCGCGAATCCCTGGGCCTCCACGAGTTGTGGACCCTGCCGGGCGGCCACCACACCTCCGATGAAGAGGAGGAGGGCGATGGCTCCCAAACCCAGGACGACCCGTGCGCCTCGAGTCCTCGAGAACGGGGAAAGGAGCTGGGGGGCGGGACGTGTGGCATCGCGCAGCGCAGTGGCCAGCGCCTTTCCGGAGGGGAGTCGCTGGCTGGGAGCCCGCGCCAGGGTCCGGGCGACCACCTGGGCCAACTCCGGATTCACCGCGGGACGAAGCGTCCCAAGGGCAGGAGCGTCCGCTCGCTGGATCTCTTCCAGGAGTTGTCTCCGGTCCTCGGCCTGGAAGGGACGCTGTCCCGAAAGCATCTCGAAGAGGACCACACCCAGGGCCCAGAGGTCGGAGCGCCCGTCCAGCGGCCGCCCCGACACCTGCTCCGGACTCATGTACGCCGCCGTGCCCCCCGTGGAGCTGGGATCGGGCTCGCCGCCGGTGGTCCGGGCGATCCCGAAGTCGACCACCTTCACCCGTCCACTCTCGTCGAAGACGAGGTTTTCGGGCTTCACGTCCCGGTGCAGGATTCCCCGCACATGGGCTGCGTCCAGGGCATCGGCCACCTGGACCCCGATCCGGACCGCTTCGGCCACCGGCAGGGGCCCGGCCCGAAGTCGATCCCGGAGGGTCCCCCCGGGGTAGCTGGCCATGGCGATGAAGGGACGCCCCTGGTCGTCCTGGTCCACCTCGTACACGGTACCGATGCACGGGTGGTCCAGGGAGGAAGCCGCCCGGGCCTCCTCGAGGAGCCGGGTCCCGTCATCCAGGAGGGGTGGGAGAAACTTCAGGGCCACGCAACGGTCCAGCACCGGATCGTGCGCCTCGTACACGGTACCCATACCCCCTCGACCCAACCGGCGACGGATCCGGTATCGTCCCACCCGGTCGCCGGGGCTCAGGTCGACGGCCAGGGACTTCCCAGGATCCACGGCCCCCTCCCGCGGCTCGACCTCCCGAAGGAGCGCGGCGGCTCGCCCGGCTTCCAGCCCCGCGGCCAGCGAGGAGAGCGGATCCTCAGCTCGTCCGGCCTCTACCTCCTCGTGCGCGGCCACGAGTCTCCGCATTCGGGCCAGGAGGGCCGAGTCGCCATGGACCGCTTCCACGAGGAAGGCATCGCGTTCCCCAGGCGGTCGATCGAGTGCCCGCTGGAAGAGTTCCGAGATCCGGTCCCAGAGTCCGTGATCCGGTCCGGGCGCTTCGTGGCTCATGTCGCGTCCGGTGTTCCTTCCCCTCCCAGCGCGTCGTGAAGCCAGGCTCGGGCCAGCGCCCAGTCTCCCTTCACCGTTCTGGGTGAGACCTCGAGGGCGGCGGCGGTTTCCTCCACGCTCAGCCCCCCGAAGAAGCGCAGTTCTACGACCCGGGCCAGGCGAGGACTTTCGGACTCCAGCGTCGAGAGGGCGCGATCCAGGTCCAGGAGGTCCGACGCATAGGCGTCCACAGCCACATGCTCCTCACCCAGCGTCACCTGGGCGAACTCGCCTCCCCGTTTCTGGGCGTTTCGGCGACGGGCGGCGTCCACCAGCACCCGACGCATGGCCTGCGAGGCAGCGCCGAAGAAGTATGCTCGGCCCCGGGATCCCAGGCGTTCGTCATCTCCCAGGCGAAGGTAGGCCTCATGGACGAGCTCGGTGGTGTGGAGTGTGGCGGCGGCCCCTTCCCTCGAACGGTACCTGTGGGCCAGGGACCGGAGCTCGTCATAGAGGAGCGCAACGTGGGGAACCTCGGGAAGGTCCGCGGGCGTGGGTCGTTCGATCATCCTTTCAGATTACGCCGATGGGGTGGATCGGGACAGCACCGTTGCTGCGTCGCGGTGATGCGAAGGCAGCTCGGGGCGTTGTCGTACAGACTGTCGCGCTTCAGGCCTTCTTCCGGATCAGCGGCGTACCAGGGCGACGGACCAGAAGCTCAAGCTGACTACCCTGCACGATTCGGGCCGACGGCGACCCACCCCCTCCCGAGGTACTCGCTCCCATCACGACTGTAACCTGAATCCAGCGGTTCGTAGCGCTCATCACACGATTTTCTTGACCATACCCGCAGCTTCGGGCAATCTTTGCGGAGGAGCCAGGAATGGCGTCCGGGTTCTCTCTCCCCTGATCCCCCGCACGAGGCCGTGGAAGGGCGGCTCCAGCTGACCGAATGGGTGGCATAGGCGCGTCTGGATCCAACTGAGTTGGCCAACAGGCCACCAGAACCCTGGATTCCGAGGGCAGATGAGAGAATTCTTCGCGGTCGATCTGGAACCGCTTCGCGTACCCCCTCCTCCGCGCCTCACTCCCGAATGAAGAACGAGGTGACACCCCCCGCCTTAGGAAGGGAGCTCTCCCATGAACGACAAGGAAGAAGATCGACCCGAGGAGGATGCCTCCGACGAACCTCCCGATCCTCGGCAGCCCGAGAACCGCGAGGGCGATGAAGAGGAGCTGGAGATGGAGAACGAGGACTTCCAGTTCGTCTTCCGCCAGCTGCTCAGTGCGTACCAACCGATTCTGGAAGAAGATCTGACGAGGATCCAGGATCCCGAAGGCGTCCAACGCGAGGCCCTCGCGCGCCCTCCCGACTGCGAGGAAGAGTTCGAGCAGGCGAATCGGCTCTTCGACAATTTCTTCACCGAGGAAGTGGCCTTGCGGCTGCTCTCACCCCAGGCGCGCGAACTGATCGGACCGATCGACCAGTGGCGATGGTGCCTGCGCCATCTGCGCTGCTGCATCGCCTTCGGATGGCTGGTCTGTCGCGGCCCCCGCACCTTCCGCAGCTTCGTCTATTACCTCTACCGCTACTGGCTCTGCGTCCGCCAGGCCCTCGGAACCCCCGTGCAGCTCCCCCTCTCCGGGGAGGCCCGCGAGGACTTCCAGACCCTGGTGCAGGCGCTGGCCGAAGCGTACCGCCCCTACCTGACGGACCAGCTCGCCACCGTCGAATTTCCGCTCGCCTTGCCCGACGAGTTGGAGAGGGGCGACCTCGATTGCTTCGAGGGAGAGGACGCGGCCGCCGAGATCTTCGAGCGGTTTCTCACCTTCGACACCGCGCAGGCCCTCTTGGGCAGGGAAGCCTTCGAACGCCACAGCCAGCACCCTTCCTTCTGGTTCTGCCGCTGCTGGTGCCTCTGTGCCATCCGCTTCGGGTGCTGCCTGTCGCGCGCTCGCAACTTCATCGATGTCTTCCGCTGCGTGCGCTTCTACCGGCGCTGCCTGCGGGAGTGCTTCCGTCCCCTGACCTGCGAGTTGACGAGTCCAGAGGACTGCGTCGAGGAAGAGACCATTCAAACCCCGGCGCTGAACCTTTTCAAGGGCGTCGAGATTCGCGGCACCGCCACCGGTGCCTCTTGTAGCCATTACACCCTCGAGTGGCGCCAGGCAGGGACGCTGACTTGGCGGAGTGACGGCGTACGTTACGCGGGCAGCCCCGAGCCCTCGCAAGGGAACTGCGGGGTAGTCAACGGTACGCTCGGGTACCTGACGACCTATCCCTTCGTCCCGCCCGGTCCGGTGGAGGTGCGCCTCTGTGTCTTCTCGACCCAGACCGGTGTCGCGCCGCAGTGCTGCACCCTGCACTTCACGCTGCAGCGCAATCTGGTCTGGATCCGGGGGATCGAGGGGATCGAGGCGGCGGAGCCACCGGGGGTGCTGGATCCCACGGCACAGCTTGTCGACGCCACCGGCGAGGTTCGCTCCTTTGGCACCGCGGTGCAGGTGGTCGGCACTGCCTGGGTGGGGGGATGCGAGGATCGCAGGATCAAGCGTTACACGCTCAGCTACCATCCCGACTTCGTGACCGATCCGCTCCTGCCGGGGTTCGTGCAATTCTGGCAGGTGGACTATCTGAACCCCTTCCAGATCGCCCATGGCCAGAGCAACCCCATCAACGAGGGAGCGCTCACCAGCCAGTGGCTCCGGCAGCGGATCTGCCTGCCGGCACCCTTTGGGTGCTTCACGGTAGGCAACTACCTCCAGGCGACCCGCTGGTCGACCCAGCTGCCGCAGTCCTTCCGCGTCGAGCCGGTGGATCCCCCGTCGGCGCCGAACCCGCCGATCTGGAACTCGACTCCGCTCTCCTCCGTGAACTGCCAGAGCGGCCGCTACACGCTACGGCTGACGGTGGAGGACGAACTCGGCGTGGTGCACCACGACCTACAGCAGGCATGGTTCGACAACAAGGACATCCACGGCAAGATCTTTGGGCTCGCCGGGATCGACCCCTGCGAGGGCGTTGAGCTGAGCCGCTTCGCGGTCGATGGCGGCGACTGCAGCGTGGCCTGGCCGGCCATGCTCGAGGGAATCGCCTACGACGAGTATATCGAGGAGGGAAATACCAGCGCTCCCAGCGACAACTTCGATCAGTACCGCCTCCGGATCAAGAAGGACGGAGGGGGATGGCACACCGTGCCCATTCCCGGCGCCGGCGGCTCGCTGATCGGCACCGCGCGTGTGGGGGACCCAGGGGTCCGCTGCCCCAGTGCCTCGCCGTCTCCGGGGGTTATTCCGGCCGAGATGCCGGGGATCCTCACGGTGTTGGACATGCGGCGCCTCGATACCGTGTGCAACCCGGGCGAGCCGGGGCTGACGCTCGAGCGCGGCGAGTGCTGCGGGTACATCGTGTGGCTGCGGGTGCAGGACAAGACCATCTGCCCCAGCCTGGGCGCGGGCCGGCACCAGGTGGATGAATTCTTCCCGCTCTGCATCTGCAATGATCTTCCGGCCCAGGAGGCAGCCGGGAACAACCGTACGCGCCGCAGCGAGCTTGGCGCGGTGCCGCAAACGTAGCGTGCGATAGGGCATGGAGCTGAACTTCTGGGCTCGCTTGGTCCTGGCCGTCCTCGCCACCTGGCGCATTACGCATTTGCTCGTGCGCGAGGACGGCCCGGCCGATCTGGTCGTGCAGCTGCGGGCGCTAATGGGGAGCGGCTTCTTCGGCAGGCTGCTGGACTGTTTCTATTGTCTCAGCCTGTGGGTCGCCGCGCCCCTGGCGTTTCTGGTCGTGCGCGCGCCGGCGGATCTCTTTCTCACCTGGCTGGCGCTCTCCGGTGCCGCCTGCCTGCTGGAGCGGCTGGGGCAGGAGCCGGTCGTCATCCAACCACTTCCTGAGATGTCAGGAGAGGCGAACCATGGGATGTTGTGGACAGAAACGGTCGGAGACGACCCGCAAGCCGATGGCAGCGCGCGGCGGCCCGGCTCGACCGCCGACATCGATCCCGTCGCGAGCCGCGTCTCCGGCGGCCGGAGCGCTGACTTCCGAGCAGCCACCTCCGGCTCGGCCGACGGGTCCTGCGACGAGTCTGAGACCGGCGGTACGCTCCGGTAATCTGATCCGGCTGCGTTACCTGGAGAGATCGCCGATCCGGGTGCACGGTCCAACGACGGGTCGGCGGTACCAGTTTTCCGGCGCCCACGCGGTGCAGCCGGTGGATGTGCGTGATGCGGAGGCTCTGCTACGGAGCCGCTTCTTTCGCCGGGTCTCTTGAGGCGGGGAGCGTCACGAAAGTCGACTCAGCAGGCACCGGTCACGTGAGGCGCTCGCTCCGGCTGGTTTTCTCCTGCGAGGGTGCCGAGGTCAGCCTCGGCTTCGGGCATCGCGCCCGGTGGCTCTCCTCGCCGTCCGATCCGGTTCGGGCACGTTTTCTGGAGAGAGGATGGAGAATCGGGATGTCGCTCGTGGCGGGGGCTGGGCTCCTCGGGGCGCTCTACTGCTGGGGAGACAACTCCCTGGGCCATGTGGGGCGCGGGGGGCCGCCCCCCCCCCGACGCCCTTCGGGTTCTCCTGCGAAGTGCTCGGAGGTCTCGCGGGGGAAGCACCCCAGGCGCTGCGCGCTGCTGCGTCATCAGCCGCTCGGTTGGGGCGGCAGGCCGCCGCCTCCGGCGTTGGCTCGCCTGGACGTAGCTCGTCCGCGATGCCTGCGGCGAGCCGCCTTGGATCCGCTCCCAACGGCGGTCGCGCCTGTTCTTCAACAGCCTTCTGGAGCACCGGGGGAACTCCAGCTCGCGTCCGAGCGTAGGGGGAGCCCGACCCCTTCCCCACCCCGCCTCGATCCCACCTCGAGGTCCATGGCTCCGAAAGCGCCGTGGTCTCCCTTCTCGACCGGGGACCTTCCCTGGAGAAAGCTGGTAGGGCTCCTTCGGGTCCGCCACAAGGGAACAGAAGAAGTCCCCCTGGGGAAACGGTGATGCAGGCCGAAAGGGCCGCGCCGGACCCCCGTCAGCCCGCGGTGAGCCCGTGCGCGGACGAGGCCCATGACATCCACTCTCTGGAGGCGCGATGAGGTCCGTGTACCTCGTGTTTTCTTGGATCTTCATCCTCGTCGGCGTCCTGGCCTATCCCGCCGCCGGGTCGGCTCAGCACGGCGGCTTCGACCGACTCGCCCCCGAACTCCTGGATGTGGTCCCCCCCTCGGCATGGGTGCGGGGCGATCCGGGCGTCATGTTCGTGATGGCCCGGGAGTGCCGGTCCCTGCCTCCCGAGACGATTCGTCGGCGGATCGTCGATATAGCGGCGCAGGAGTGGGCCTTTTTCGGCTCCCCCGTCCTGGACCGCATGAATGGAGCGCGCCTGCTTCCTCCCGGTGCTACCTCGAACGGAAGGGCGCCGGTCTTCGAGCCCCACACCAGAAGGGCTCCACTCTTGAATCCTGAGGAGTCCCTTCGAGTCGCGTCATCGATTGCCGGCTACTGGGCCGTGACCCCTGAGGGGGCAGGCATCGTGCGCACCCAGAACGGTAGCTGGAACAGAAGCGGCGTCGATGCCCGCTGGAACGCCCCCTGGTCCGCCGCGTTCGTCTCGTGGGTCATGTGCGAGGCCGGTTTCGCAACCAACGACCGCTTCCACCGCGCCATCGCACACTGGCGGTACATCGACCAGGCGATCCGGGCCCGGGACGGCCAGGCTCCGGCCTCAGGATACGTGGCGTACGACCTGGGAGAGCGCACCGTGGAGCCCGGCGACCTCCTCTGCTTCGCGCGCCGCCCTGGGTATCGAAACCTCGCCGAACGCCGCCGCCAGATGGGCACCGGTGCCAGCACCCACTGCGACATCGTGGTGGCGGTGGACGAGGAGGGGGAGCGGATCCTGGCCATCGGAGGAAACGTCCTCCGATCCGTGAGTCTGAAGGTCCTCCAGGGAAGGCCGGCGCCCGAAGGCGGGGTGCACGCCCAGGCGATCCCCTCGGCTCCCCTCTTCGCCCACCTCAAGCTGCAGGCGGATCCCGTGGAGGCCGACGCGCTCCTCCGGAGTCCGGTGCTGGCCGGCGCCTTCTGCCTCGGACCAACTCCCACGAGGGGCCGGGCCGCGGTTGTGCTCGCGGAGCTCGGGGTCTCGAGGAGTGGATCGTCGGTCTGCTGAGTCCCGTGGGTCTCCCGTTCACGCCTCGGGCCATACCGCCAGTTCGTTTCCGCTCGGGTCCCGGAAGTGGAATCGCTGGCCGCCAGGAAACGCGAAGGGCTCCACTGTGATCCGTCCGTCCGACTGGGGCGATCGCTCGGACGCGAGGCGTCTGAAGGGTCAGTGCGAGAAGACATGGGGAGGGGTGCTCCAGGAGCCGAGGGATGGGAGAGATCCAGGGATGACGCTGGCGGTAAGGGGGGCGTCTTCCCAGATTGCGCATGACACTGAGGGGGGCTCACTCCGCCCTCGCGGCAACCCCCATGTTACAGTCCCCGGCGTGGCCGCGGAAGCTCGGAGGGGGTGGTAGAATCCGGCATCGACGCACACCTCAACCGCGAACGCCCATGCGCCCCGCAGTCCCTCATCTCGGCTTCCACCTCCTCGCCCTCCTCTGCCTCGGATCCCTTGTCGCCGCCTGTGGAGAGAACGGCCAAGGAGACGCATCGGCGGCCCACGACCCCCTTCTCCGCCCCGCCCGACTCGCCGAAACGGCTCCGGAACGATTCGTGGTCCAGTTCGAGACGGACGCCGGCGAGTTTGTGGTGACGGTGGAGCGGGCATGGGCGCCCAGGGGCGCGGATCGTTTCTACTCCCTGATTCGGGCTGGATACTACGACGACACTCGGGTCCACCGGGTGGTCCCGGGCTTCATGGCCCAGTTCGGGCTCCACGGTGATCCGAGGGTGAACCAGGTCTGGGCCCGGGCGCTCATCCAGGACGATCCGGTCGTGGAGTCGAACCTCCGGGGCCGGATCGCCTTTGCGAAGGCCGGCCCCAACTCCCGGACCACCGAGGTCTTCATCTCCCTTGAACACAACTCGCGCCTCGATGCGGACGGCTTCGCTCCCTTCGGCGAGGTCTCCCGGGGGATGGAGGTCGTCGACGCACTCTACGACGGGTACGGGGACGGCCCCCCTCGAGGGGATGGGCCCTACGGCGCCATGGCCCGCGCCCGAGGCAACGAGTACCTGGATGAGGAATATCCGGAGCTGAGCCGAATCCGCCGGGCCAGGGTGATCGCCCCCGACCCTCCATGACGGGCGTGGCAGACCCATGGATGCGGCCATGATCCGGACCACGGTGGACTGGCGCCGGGCGCAGGAGGTACGTAGTCAGGGTTGGGCGCTGCCGCCCTGATCCGCCTCAGTTCCGGCCTCGGGAGCCTGTGGGCGGGTACGAGCCGCCTCCGCCTCCAGGAGGGTGGCGGCCTTCCGCTCAGCCGTAAGGAGACTGTCCTCCCGAGACCTCACTCGTCGAGGGGGCACTTCGGAGGCCTGGGAGACGATGCGATGGGCCCGAGTGGGAGCCAGGATCTTCGGTCTGGGAGTGCTGGGAGTGACGGATCCCGCCGCGCTGAGCGAAGTAGGCGTTTCGGATCCGTGTAGCGTTCCCGTCCTGCCACCACCGCTCGTCGAACGTTGACCGAGGTGCTGCCGGTACTGTTCCGGCAAACACCCGCAGCATGGCCGGATCCGATGGCGTCCGTCAGCGGACCTCGGCTTCGGCCTGCTCCAGATCCTGCCACAATCCGGGATCCAGGACCACCCGCCTGTCGGCGGGTACGGTGCTTCGGAACGTCTTCTCAGCCAACACATCCTCTCCCTGGACGCGCCTGAGCTCGAGATCCACGTTCAACTCCCGCTGGGGCGTGGCGACCTCCAGTCCGTCCATGCCGTGCGTGACCTTGACGTTCGCCACTTCGTCGGCTTCGAGGGCGCAGCGGACGCAGAGGTGTCGGATGGTCTCTTCGTCGTCCTCGTCTTCACCAATGTGCAGTTCCAGCGTCTTCGACTCACTCACCTTGATCTCAACGTCTTCCATGTTCCTCGCATAGCGGACTTCGTCGCGTGTGCTTCGGGAACAGGAGGCATCTTTGATCGTCAGAGAGCGGCCGTCGGGATGAGCCGACATGTAGGTGTACGTACCGTCATCCAGACCGGTGATCGTGCGGCGCAGGGGTTCGCCGTCCTTCTCGCGCACCAGAATGTAGTTCTGCAGCCAGGGGCAGACGACGCCCAGGTCGGGATCGGAATGCATCTTGCCGTCCTTGTAACCCAGGACCCTGCCATTCTCATCCTCGATTGACACCAGCGCCGGGCTCAAGATGAACTCGGCAACCATCCCGCTGGCGCTGGGCATGCTTACGCTCTTGAGCAGTTGTTTCTTCAAGGGAGCGGTACCCAGGGTAAAGGCGTCATCGGTGCTGTAGGTGATTCCGCTGCTCGGCGTGTCGGAGTAGGGTGCGTAGAAATGCAGTTCTCCGTCTTCCATGAAGAACTCGATGTACAGGTCATCCTGGCCCGGTCGGTTGTTCTCGTAGATGTAGAGGCGCGCGCCGTCCAGGCTCTTGTTCTCGTCACCGTAGACCAGACGCGTGGGTGTGACACAGTGGCTCTCCAGAAACGCCTCTCGGACCTCGGGGTCGGAAATGATATCCCAGACGCTGCCGGACGGGACATAGCAGAGGACCCGGGCCTCGTTCACACCCAGGCCGCGTTGGAAATCCTCCTCGATATCCCGCAGAGTCCTTTCCACCCGGATGGTTCCCTCAGCGGCCTGATCGGCGTAATGGCCCACAAGTTCCTGGCTCAAGACGCGGCCCTGGGCGACGGTGATGTCGCGATACAGGTCATCGGGGATATTCGGCGGATCGGCAGGATTGCTCTGACCAACGTCGGACGGATAGTCATGGAAAATCTCATCCATGTCCTGATGAAACCGCAGCAGAGACGTCGCTGCCATTCCTGAACAGAGACCGTAGCCGTCGAGAAACTCGCGGAACACCGCGTATACGATCCCTACCCGTGCGGGACTGGTGACCATCCGGCGGGAAATGTGTTTGGTGCCGAACGTTTCCCGGAACGCCCCCCACGTCGCATCGCCGTCGGAGAAATTCTGGAACGGATAACCGTGCAGGGAAGGACGGAACCCGCTGTCGAGGGACGGCAGTCGCTTGAGTTCGAGTTCATTGCTCTCGTTGCCGTCCGGATTCTGCACGACGTATCGCTCGGCCCCGCCAGCGTCCTCCCCTTTTTCTTCTGGGATTTCCAGTTCGATTTCGGTGGAAGAGGAGACGGAGGCCGTCTTGAGCGGCTGGCCATTGCGCAAGATCGTGGCCTTGGTTTGGAACGAACTGCCCACCAGGGTTAGCACATCCCCCCTGCCGACCGTGTCGACGGTGTCGCCGGCAATGCGAACTTCTTCCAGACGTGGCTTGATGGTCAGGGGCGCCTCATTGGAGGTTTCGCCGTCGGGAACTTCCACGCGGACAGCCCGCTCACCGCCGGCAACGTCGGCGGGTATCGTGAAGGCGACCTGGCCGGCGTGGTTGAAGCGGGTGTCCACGGGCTCGTCGTCCAACAGAACGTGGGCGCCTTCGACGAAATGCACTCCCTTTACAGTGACATCGTCGCCGGCGAACCCTTCGGAAGGCTGGAGGGAGTTCACCCACGGCTGCTCGAGCTTGCGATTCCAGTCATCTTCGGTGATGTGGGTGTACTGGACGGTTCCCGATGAACCCTTGTCACCCGGGCCCTTGTCGCCTCGACTGCGGCCGCGGTTGCCGCTGTCGCCGGTCCGTCCGGAATGCCTGCGGCACGGTCGGGAACGCCGTTCGCCGGCCTTGCCGCCCCGGCCCCCTTCGCCGGGCTTGCCCTGTCGGCCGGCTTCACCGCCGCGGCCGCCGCTGATATCCAGCGTAAACGGTCTTTCGCCGACGACCGAGTCCAGTTTCTCGGCCTGGGTGGCGATCACGACGTCAGCACCATCCCCGCCGCGGCCACCTTTGCCACCGCGCCCGCCGTCACCGCCGTCGCCGCCGTCGCCGCCGTGCCCGACGGAGCGCCGACAGTAGAGTCCTCGACTGCTGGAACTGCGTCCACGCTGCCCGTCTCCGCCGTCTGCGCCGCGGCCGCCACGGCCGCCGCGGCCGCCTTTCTGACCAGGCAGCTTGATATCGGGCATGGCGTCCATGTCGAGCGCGACGATGGTCAGGTTAGGGGCATCCAGACCATCGGGGCCCTGACCGCCATGGCCGCCGCTCCCGCCGTCACCTCCGTCTGCGGCGTCACCGGCATTCTGAGGAGCGGTAGGATCGTG
Source organism: Gemmatimonadota bacterium (assembly GCA_007121555.1). GTDB lineage: Bacteria > Gemmatimonadota > Gemmatimonadetes > Longimicrobiales > Gaopeijiaceae > PWLA01. The sequence goes on from SKKH01000272.1 coordinate 19,866, forward strand.
ATCGGGCTGGCCCGGGTTCGGTCGCGCATCCTCAGGTCCGTGGCCCTCTTCTTCTTGTTCCTGCTCTTCGTAGGTGATGACGGCGCCCTGCCGCGCCTTGATCCGCCGGGCGATGATCCAGAGGTGCGAGACCCGATCGCGGTCGATGGTGATCCTTTTGTCGTTCAGGTCCAGTTCGTCGGCGATAATGACCGATTCGGTCTGAGGCCAATCGGTTACGCGGGCCATGACCATGTTCCGGCGGGTGCCCCTGACGTCAACCGAACGGCCTTCGGAGAGAGTTACGTCCTCTGACGCAAGCAGGCCTGCCTCCTGAATATCTAGATTTCGGTCCAGCGAAAGACTGCCGACCTCGGTGAGATGGGAGATGCCGACTGCCTCCATCTTGGCTTTCGCCTCGCCGAGGATCGGGGCAGGGTCGGCTTCGGTAACCTGCTCTTCGTGAAGGTCGGGAACACTTGTCGTCAGTTTCTCGAGGAGCCTCTTGCCGATCTTGAAAAGGATCTCGCCGATGGCCTGGGCTGGCATGTTCTCGTCCCCCTCAATGGTTGATTAGCTGCGCCGACTCAGCAGAGACGCTCGGCCTTCCGCCTCGGATTCCGCAACATTTGGAGGGAATCCACTTCGTGACGCTTCAGAACCGACCCTGGACGATTCAACTAACCGCTTGGCACGTAGTAGCTTGCAGAATCTATCGCTCAGCGCCTCGGCATGCTGAACCACGCGGATAGCATCACTTTTTATGCATAAAAACTCCCGGTTCCCGTCGTCAAGGGGAGGGTGCTCGCAAATTTCTGCTTTGAGTTTGCTGGGGTGAGTCAGAGATTCGCCGGCATTCGTGACCCGGCGCATCCGAGGTGGCTACGTTGCTCCGGATTCGGGGGGATCGAGGCACCGAAGGTCGTCATGGACGGCGATGGATATCGGAGTGGGCAGCGCCCGGATAACCCCCCCTTACTCAGGCGCCCGGACGAGGGCCAGCGGATCCTCGCCGACAGGGGACGTTGCATGGAGGTGGCTTCCTTCTCACTCGCGGATCCACGGTGAGCCACTCGGAGTGGTCCGCCGCGATCCGGAGGTGTGAGGCATCGGGAGCTTGCCCCGGCGACGGAATCGGCGACCCGCCTGCACTCGTGGGGATTTCCCCTTCACGTGCCTGCCCGGACTCCAATCGGAATTCCAACGGAGGGTACATCGCCGGCTCCAACGGCGAACCCTCATCCTGGTATCGAAAGCGAAGAATCTCGACCCGATCTGCCATGGCCAGGTGATTCTGGAGCGAAGCTTCGATCCTTACGCCACCCTCGACGAACCTTCCTCAACAGGAGGACACCATGAAAGCGCAGACCGTTCTTGCCGCGCTGCTGATCGCGCTGATCGCCGCGTGCGACAGTGAGCCACCCCTCCATCCCGGAACGGACACCGAGAAAGGAGTCGGTGCGCAGGACGCTGCCGCCATGAGCCTGGGTGTTCCCGCCGAGGCCCGAGCCGACGTGATCCGGTTCTCCGACATGGAGGTGGTGGAAGGCGCCAGGGCGGGCCTCCTGCGGGAGGCCGATGGGATACGAACCCGGGTGCACACCGCGGAACTCGCCCACCGGGACGTGATCACCCTCTGGTTGGTCATCTTCAACCACCCGGAGGCGTGCACGGATGGCGCATGCGGAGAGGCCGATCTCTTCGACGGGCCGGACGGTCCCACCGGCGTGGAACCCTCCTGCCTCTACGCCGACGGGAGCATCGTCGGCGGAAACGGCGGGGCCCGGTTCCACGACCGCCTGAGTGTGGGCGAGTCCCGAGACAGCTGCATCGATTTCTTCGTGGACGCCGTCGAGGATCTCGAGGGGCGCGACTATGGCCTCACGAATCCAGCCGGGGCCGAAGTCCACCTCGTGATGCGCAGCCACGGCCCGGTGCTTCCCGGAATGGTCCAGGAGCAGCGGTCCACCTTCGCGGGAGGCTGCCTGGAGTTCCTGGGCGCCGGGGTGGACGAGCTTGACCCGGGCCAGTGCAGCGACCAGCAGTTCGTGGTGTTCCTCGCTCCCGACGACTGACCGGAGGCCGCACCGGGGTCGTTACTGAGTCGGGGGCGCCAGGCTCAGAAGTACGTTACCGGGGATGTTTCCGGCGAAGGCCCAATAGCCAGAGACGAGGTAGATCCGGGCCCGGGTGACCACGGGGCCGGAGCCCCCCATGGCTCCGCCCTGGCCGGGCACTCGATTCACCGTCTCGAAGTCCCGCACGGTGTCGAAGGTCCAGAGTCGCCGCCCATCCCCCAGGGCAAAGGCCTGGAGGGTACCGTCCAGCGAACCCACTACAGCAGCGCCGGGAAGCACGGTTGCGGGAGCCGAGAATCCGGGAAAACAGCGGTCCCGGTCATTGCAGACCCCCTCCAGCGCCGGCGTGTGCCATAGGACCTCTCCGGTGGCCGCGCCCAGGACCACCACGCTGGGTGCGGCCTCCCGTTCGTGGTCGGGGCCGTCGTAGCGGTCCAGCACGGGCACGATGATCCGGTCGTCGGAGACAGCCATCCCGACGTGCACGCCGCCGACCGGGCCTCCCCGACCTACACGGGTCTCCCAGAGCACCTCGCCATCGGCGTCTGGATCCAGGGCTCGGACCAGGCCGGATTTCTGCCCCACGATAAGGCGTTCTCGCCCGTCAGCCCCGGTGACCGGCAACGGCGCCGCGCCGAAGTCTTCATCCAGGCCGTGATCTTCGGGACAGTTCGTGTCGTCGATCTCCACTTCTCTACGCCGGTCGGGCCAACAGCCCCTCTCCGCGGGCGGCCTCCACGACATGGACCCCGGCTTCCCAGTCACCGACGATCACCACCGGGGTTCCGTCGTCCAGGCTGTGGAGGGTGAGCGCCGCACCCAGCAGGGTGTGGGTATCGAGATTGCCGCGGAAGTGCGCGCCTGGATTTGACCCGGCGGGAATGCAACGCCCAAGGTGGGGGAGAGAGTTCTCCCCAACCCCAGGGGGTAGATCCGATGGGAAGGAAGTCAAACAAGCGGTACTCACCAAAGTTCAAGTTCACGGTGGTGCTTGAGGTCTTGAAGAGCGAGAAGCCGGAGGCGGAGGTGGCCCCCGCCTGCGATGTGCAGCCGGCGACGGTGTCGAGGTGGAAGAAGGCGTTCTTGGAGAAGGGGCCGGAGGTCTTCGGGGGCTCGGAGGAGATGAAGGAATACGAGGACCGGATCGGCCAGCTCGAGCGGATGCTTGGGCAGAAGGAAGTCGAGATCGCATTGCTCAAGAATTTTCTTTCCGAGAGCTGAGCTTGGACGAGCGGATGAGCTTGGTGGCCGAGCACCGGGACGAGCACGGGCTGAACGCCTGTCTCCGGGCGCTTGGGGTCTCCAAGGGGACCGCCGCCAGAACTCCCGGAGCCCGGTCACCTCCCTTCCCCACCGGCCGGACCCCCGACGACCGGGGGAGGCCCCCGCGGTGGGTTGCCGGCGGCGGGGTCCTGGCGACACTCATGGTGCTGGCCGCCGGTTGGATCTTCGGGATCGGGGTTGGAGGAGAAGTTGGAGATCGGGCTGCCGCGAGCCCGGACGACGCTTCGCCAGTGCTCGTGGTGCTTCCCTTCGAGAACCTTGGGCCTTCGGACGACACCCACTTCGCCGATGGAAT
>SKKH01000289.1 GCA_007121555.1 Gemmatimonadota bacterium
CCCACCACCGAGGAGCGGCGGGGGGCCATCCAGGCCGCGGTCCTCCACGCGTTGACCCGGGGAGTGACCCAGCTCCACGACATGGGGGCCCTGGAGAGTCCGGAGGAGAGTTGGCGCTCTCTGTTCACCCTCCAGGATCTCTACCGGGAGGGCCGACTTCCCATCCGGGTGTCCGCCGCGGTGCCGCTGGCCGACCGGATGGAGCTGGCCGGGCTCATCGACGAGGAGGGGCGGGGCGACGCCCGTCTCCGGTGGGGCGGAGTGAAGAGCTTCGTCGATGGGTCGCTCGGGTCGCGCACCGCCTGGTTCCACGAGTCCTACCTGGACGCGAACGGCTATCCAGACGACCACCGGGGGGCCCCGGTGGAGGACCTGGACGAGCTGGCCGATCAGCTCCTGGAGGCCGCGGATCTGGGGCTTCAACCCATCGTGCACGCCATCGGGGACCGGGCCACCGACTGGATTCTGGAGGTGTTCGCCCGGGTCGCCCAGGCCCACCCCGGCGCCGACCTCCGCCCCCGCGTGGAACACGCGCAGCACATGTCGCCCGAAGGGATCGTCGCCGCGGGGCGCGGGCGGAGTATATGTTCGATGCAGCCGCTGCACCTGGTGGATGACGGTCGGTGGGCCGGTCCCCTGCTGGGTCCGGACCGGGAGGCGCGCAGCTTTCCGATCGGGAGCCTGCGGGCCGCGGGGGCTTCGTTGGCGTTCGGTTCGGACTGGACGGTGGCCCCCATCGATCCCATCGGTTCCCTGGAGGCGGCCGTGACCCGGCGGGTCTGGAATTCCGACGTCCAGGCGTGGGGGGGTCCGTGGATCCCGGAGGAGCGGATCTCGCTGGAGGCCGCCCTTCGCGCCCACACCCTGGACGCGGCCCGGGCGGCCTTCCTCGACCACGAGACGGGAAGTCTCGAGCCGGGGAAGCGGGCCGATCTGACCATTCTGTCGGCCGACCCCTTCGAGTGCGCGCCGGAGGAGCTCCGGGAGCGGGTGCAGGTGGAGATGACCTTCGTCGACGGGACCCTGGTGCATCGGGCCGACGACCCCACGAAGGGAGGGCCGGAATGACCCAGGGTCGCGACGACCGATCGGGGGCGCCGGATCGACCCTCCTCGTCCAGCCAGAGGCAGCGGGTGATCGAAGCCCTCTGTGAGCACTACGCCCAGGATCACCTGGGGATGGCCGAGTTCGAACGACGCCTGGACACGGCGAACCGGGTCCGGGGGGCGGCGGAGCTCGACGAACTCCTGGCCGACCTTCCCCAGCTTGAGTCCGGGCCCAGCGGGCGGCGGGACCCCGGGGAACGCCGCGCCGAGGGCCGGGCGCTCAGCGTGCCGGCCGGCGCCGGGCAGATCGACGCCCGGAGGGTGCCCGACCACCAGACCGAGTTCGCCATCCTTTCCGGGCGGGCCCGCTCGGGGAGCTGGGTGCCGGCCCGCAACATCCGGGTCATGGCCTTCATGGGAGGCGTGGAGCTGGATTTCCGGGAAGCTCTCTTCGGCCCGGGCGACGTCCGGATTCACTGCGGGGCCATCTTCGGGGGCATTGAGATCATCGTGCCCCCGGGCATCCACGTGGACGCCTCGGGGTTCGCCATCTTCGGCGGCTTCGACGAGGCCCTCTCCGGAGGGGGGGAGATCCCGCCCGACGCGCCCACGATCCGGATCTCCGGGGCCGCCTTCATGGGGGCGGTCGAGATCCACACCCGTCTTCCCGGCGAGTCGAGCCGACAGGCCCGGCGCCGGATCCGGGCGGCGGAGAAGAAGCGCCTCGAGGAGGCTCGAGATGACCGGGAGTGAACGGGGTCAGGGCCGCGGCAGCGCCATGGACGCGCTGAAGGCCAGGACGCCCCAATCCACGCCCGGTGGGGTGGGGCGCCCTGGGGCCGGTCGGACCGTGTCGGTCCTCTCGGTGAGCATGGACCTGGGGGCGGGACGGCGAGGGGTGGATATGGGGCCGTCGGCCCTCCGCCTGGCTGACCTGGTGGCCCGGATCCAGGCGCTGGGCTACGAACTCCGCGAGGCGGGCACCGTCCACGCCCCGGAGCCCGAAATCGGGGAGTTCGGCGATGCGCGCGCGAGGTTTCTTCCCGAAGTGCTGACCGTGTGCCGGGAGGCGGGAGAGCGCGTGGCCGCGGCGCTGGACGCCGGAACCCTCCCCCTGGTGCTGGGCGGCGACCACTCGCTGACCATGGGGACGGCGGCGGCCGTGGCCCGACACCACCGTCGTCTGGGCCAACGGGCCGGGCTCATCTGGGTCGACGCCCACACCGACATGAACATCCCCCGGACCAGCCCCAGCGGAAACGTCCACGGGATGTCCCTGGCCGTGCTCACCGGTCGGGGTCCCGAGTCGCTCCTGGAGATGGTGGGTGGGGGCGCCGGGGAGGGCGGCTCCGAAGGGGGCGGTCCCGCAGGCCCCTGCTTCGCCCCCGAGCACGTGAGCGTGCTGGGCGCTCGGGAGATCGATGAAGAGGAGAGAGTCGCGGTGAGGGAGGCTGGGATCCGGGTCTTCACCATGAGCGAGATCGACGAGCGGGGGCTGGCGCCCTGTGTGGAGGAAGCGATCCAGCGGGCCACGGTGGGGACGGCCGGGGTCTACGTCTCCTTCGACCTGGACGTGGTCGACCCCATGACCGCGCCAGGGGTGGGGACTCCGGTGCCCGGCGGCCTCAACTACCGCGAAGCCCACCTCATCTGCGAGAAGCTGGCCAGCTCCGAGGCCCTCCTGGGGTTCGAGCTGGTGGAGCTGAACCCGGTCCTGGACCTGGGCAACCGCACCGCCCAGCTCGGGGTGGGGCTGGTGGAGAGCGCTCTGGGGAAGCGGATCCTTTAGGCGGGGGTGCCAGAGCGGCGCCGGGCTTCCCCCCGCCGAGCGTCAGCGCACTCGCAAGCCACCCCTCAGGATTCCAGCGCTTCTCTGTTCAGCCGTCCATGGGCGGATCTGAATCGGCCGGCGGCGGCGCCTTCTTCGCGGAGCGCTCCCAGGCCTCCTTCATGTCGGCCCAGAGCTTTTCGGCTCCGGCCCGGATCTCTTCCCACCCCTCGCCCGATGCCTCCCGGAGCTCGCGGAGGCGGGACTTGGCTTCGTCCAGGCGCTTCCGGAGATCCGACTCCTCGTCGTTGAGCTTGACCCGGAGGTCGGCCTCCGCCCGGTGGGCCCGGGCGGCGAGCTGGTCGATCTTGGCCTCCCATTCCTTGATCCGGGCGGCCAGGCGGTCCTGATACGCCTTCCTTTTCGCGTCGTCCATGGTCATGTCCTCGTGTACAAGATGTGGGTGGGCGGGTGTGCGGGAACCGCCCGGCGAGCCCTGGGGCTCAGGGGCCGTCCAGCCGTGTGGTGGTGCTCACGTAGCGGCGGTGCCGGCCCTCTCGTGTCGTAGCCTCAGCGTCGCTGGGCCTGGAGATCGGCGTAGCAATCCGAAGCGCGCGCGGCCAGGCGCCGGGCCTCGTCCAGACTCTCGGTGTCGATGGCCTGAGCCGCCATCCGGTCGCACTGGGCCTTTCGCTCTCCGGTGGTCGGGCCGCGCGAGCCGAAGCATCCGCTGAGCATCACCGAGAAGATGGCAATCATAATCGTAGTTCGCATTCTATTTTTCCGCTGCGTCCCCACTCCGACCCCGTCGACGAGTGGGATTCGCCGGATCGGGGTCGAAGTGGGAACGGGTGGGGTGGTCCGGGAGACCGAGCAGGTCGCCCCGTGGACTCAGTCCGTCGCTCCGCAATGCTCGTCGTAGGCCGCCGCCAGGTCCTTGGCAATGGCCTCGGGTCCCCGGCCCTCGATCTGATGGCGCTCCATCATGTACACGAGCTCCCCGTCCTTGAGGAGAGCGATGGAGGGCGAGGAGGGCGGATATCCAGTGAAGTATTCCCGGGCCTTCTGGGTGGCCTCCAGATCCTGGCCGGCGAAGACGGTGGCCAGGCGGGGCGGCTTGACCTCGTGGTTGAGCGAGAGGGCCACGCCGGGGCGCATGGCGCCGGCTGCGCAGCCGCAGACCGAATTGACCACCACCAGGACGGGCTCTTCGCCGTTCTCCAGGGTGTTCTCGACGTCATCGCCGGACTTGAGTTCTTCGAAGCCGAGGCGGACCAGCTCCTCGCGCATGGGGGCCACGAGCAGATCGGGGTAGGGCATGGATGTCTCCGTGCAGGTTGGGCGCTTCAGAGGCAGTCGGGTCGCACTGGCGGGCAGGCGCCCGACCCACGTGCATGCCGACTGCCTGGATTGTCGGAGGTGGGCGTACCCCCCATGGCGGTGGAAGTGCGGCGGGATCGGATGAAGAAACTACGCGCCCGCGAGAGGCGCGCGGTCCGGCGCTCTGCTCAGCCGTGTACCGCTGGGTGTCGATGTGGGGCCTTGAAGGCCTCGGTCTCGGGTTTCGGCTGGAACTGGGTTCCTCCGCCATCGGGGCACGAAGAGTGGAGCTTGACGAAGACAGGGGCTTTACGGAACATTACATAGTGTAAATCTTCTGTCCTCGACCCGGCGGCTTCAAATGGGAAAGCGCTACAACATTCTTCTGGATGAGGAGCATTCGGCCCGGCTCGAGGCCCTGGCCGCCCGCGCTCACGTCCAGGCGGGCACTCTCGCACGGTCACTCCTCTCCACCGCCATCGACGAGGCCGATCCCAGTCCGGCGATGATCACTGACATCCTCAACGCCATTCCCGGGGCCTTTCAGCGGCACCAGGAGGGACGTTCAGATGCCCGAGAGGGCCGGACCATCCCGCTCGAGGACCTGTGAGGCATGGCGACCGTGCTCGTCACGGATACGGCGGAGCAGGATCTCTCGAAACTCATCACTCAGCATTCACTCCCGCAGGACACGAAGACGCGCGTGAGGGAACGACTTCGTCCGCTGGGGCGTTTCCCTTCCATGGGCTCACCACTCGAAGGACGCTGGAACGGCTCCCGGTTCCTTCTGGGTCCCTGGAGATGGATGTTGATCGTCTGCGAGAATACGGACGAGCTCGACACCGTGTTCGTCACGACGATCCAGGATTCTCGAAGAGTCGATTCCGCTAAGACGTCCGAGTCGGGCTGAGCGAGCCGGAACGGAAAGCCCCTTGCCCGCCCCGTTGAGCCCAGCCGGGGTCGCGGCGGCCATGAGGAACCTGGATGGGTCTCCGGAGGAAGAAGAATTGGCGCCCGGCCGCGGTGGGCGCGAAATTCGTTCTGTGAGGTTCCATGCGCCACCAGACTCCATCCGCCGTCCGATTCCATCCGGAAGACACGTGACAACCCGAACGCCGAAGCCGATGCTGCCCGAACCCTGCCGCCCCTGCCGCCCTCGTCCCGAGGATCCCGTGCTCGTGCGTCCGCACGGAAGCCGGGTGCCAGCCTTCGCGGTGCTCCTGCTCGTGAGCGTTCCCCTCTGGGCCGGATGCGGGATCGAAGGGATCGGGCAGAACGCGGATTCGGGTGACGATCGCGCTGCGGTGGCGACTCAGGGCACGTCGGGGTTGGACTCTCCTGCGTCGGACGTTGCCGCATCGGACTCCCAGAGGCGGGTCTCCGCGGAGGGGGTCTCGACCCGGGCGGCCACCTACGCCGGCCCCGTGCTCGACCTTCCGCCCCTGACCGAGGAGGAGGAGGCCGCGGCGCTGGAGGCCCATGAGACCGAGCGGGACTGGGCCATCGCCCGGGGAACGGTGGAGTGGGCCAAGGGCCAGGGATTGGGGGCGCTTCCCACCGGTGAGCTGGCGGCCCTCATTGCCGCCACCTTCGTGGGGGCGCCCTACGAGCCGGGTACTCTGGAGCTTCCGGGCGAGGAGCGGCTCGTCATCAACCTGCGCACCTTCGACTGCGTGACCCTGGTGGAGCACGCCCTGGTCCTGGCGCGGATGGCGGCGCTCTCCCAGGAGGAGTGGGCGGGTGAGCATACGGGCCTCGATCCTGAGGAAGCGTTTCGCGAACGCTTCCGCCAGGAGTTGGCTGGGCTCCGCTACCGGAACGGGGTGGCCGACGGGTACCTGAGCCGCCTCCACTACTTCACCGAGTGGCTGGATCGGGGGATCGACGCCGGAGAGTTCACCGAGGTGACCGGCGAGCTCGGGGGGGTGGTCGACGACCGGCCCATCCACTTCATGTCCTCGAATCCCCACGCCTACCGGCAGCTCGACGAAGATCCCGCCCTCGTCGACGAGATCCGCCGGATCGAGGAGCGCCTGAGCCAGCGCGAACGGCTCTTCATTCCGGAGGACCGGATCCACGAGGTGGCCGGCGGCATCCAGAACGGCGACATCATCGCCGCGGTGAGCGGAGTCGACGGGCTGGACATCGCCCATACCGGCTTCGCCCTCTGGCATGACGACCGCCTTCACCTTCTCCACGCCCCCCTGGTGGGCGACTCCGTCGAGGTCTCGGCACGTCCTCTGGCCGACCGGATCCAGCGCAACTCGGGACAGGTGGGGATCCGGGTCGTGCGCCCCCGCTGACCCCCGCACGCGGGGGCTCGGTGGGATTTGCCGTTCCGGTGGCATGTTGGTTAGGGTTTCTGGCGACCTTCCAGGTCGAGCGGTGGTGGCCAGGAGTAGCCGCCGCCTTTCCAGCACCCGCCAGCATCTCAGAGGCCCGAGTATGATGTCCCACGCATGTAAGACCCGCCCGTCACGGGGTAGTGTGTCCGCCCTCTTCGCCCTCCTGGTCCTCTTCGGCCTCGGCTTCGGCCTGCCCGCCCAGGGCCAGGTCCTCCTCCCAGGTGAGGAGGATTCCGGGAAGGTGGGGGTCCCCCTGGAGAGCGCCGTAACCTCCGACGGCTCGGTGGTGGTGAACGGCGAGACGATTCCGTATACCGCCACGGCCGGCACCCTTCCCGTGTTCAACGACCGCGGGGAGCCCATCGCCGCCGTCTTCTACGTCTACTATGAGCGCTCCGATGTGGACGACAAGGCGGACCGGCCCCTCTCGTTCTCCTTCAACGGAGGCCCCGGTTCGTCGTCGATCTGGATGCACCTGGGCTACACCGGCCCGAAGATGCTGAACATCGACGACGAGGGGAATCCGGTCCGGCCCTTCGGCGTCCGCGACAACCCCCACTCCGTGATCGACGCCACCGACATCGTGTTCGTGGATCCAGTCAACGTCGGGCTCTCGCGGAAGGTGGAGGGCGAGGACCGGAGCCAGTTCTTCGGGGTGAACGCCGACATCCAGTACCTGAGCGAGTGGATCGAGCTATTCGTGAACCGTCACGACCGGTGGGGCTCGCCCAAGTTCCTCATCGGCGAGAGCTACGGCACTACGCGGGTGGCCGGCATGGCCCGCGAGCTTCAGCGGGCGCAGAAGATGTTCTTCAACGGGGTGATCCTCGTCTCGCCCACCGGGCTCGGGATCAACCGCGGCGGACCCATCAGCGAGGCGCTGAACCTGCCCCACTACGCCGCCACTGCCTGGTACTTTGGGCGGCTCCCCTCGCAGCTCCAGAACCGCGACCTGGATGACGTGCTCGAAGAGGTGGAGGCCTTCACCCTGGACGAATACATTCCCGCGCTGACCCGGGGCGGGTTCCTGAACTCGGGCGAGCGCCAGGCCATGGCCCGACAGGTCGGGGAGTACGCCGGAGTGTCCGCCGAGTTCGTGGACAACCTCAACCTGGCCATCCCCATCGGGCACTGGAGGAAGGAGCTGCTGAGGGATCAGCGGCTCACCGTGGGACGGCTCGACTCCCGGTACCAGGGCGTGGACCGGGATGCGGCGGGCATCAACTACGACTACGATCCCGCCATGTCGTCGTGGAACCACTCCTTCACCCCGGCCATGAACATCTACCTCCGGGAGCACCTGGGTTACGAGACCGACGTCCAGTACACCAC
>SKKH01000003.1 GCA_007121555.1 Gemmatimonadota bacterium
GACCATCGTGCTCTTCAAGGAGCGGGGCGCACGGGCCGGGGCCGACGCAGGCGCCCGGGCCCGATCGGGGCTGGGCTGGACCCGATCCGACGGGCGAGTAGGCGCGGCCGTGACGGGCCGGTCCCGACTTCCGGGAGCGGTGGTGGCGCCGGGGGTCCGGGCCCGATCTCCGGCAGCGGGTTGCCTGGCGGTCGCGGCCCGACCGGGTCGGTCAGGTGCCGCTGCCGAACTCCCCGGACTCGCAGCCGGGGAGCGTCCGGTCCGGACGTCGGGGGACGGGGCCGGAGTCGTCCGGTTCGGACCCGAGGAGACCGGGGTCGCGGTGCCGCCACGTCTCACAGCCGTCCGGGTGGAAGCGGGTCCGGGGGATTCCTTGTACCGCGGAGATGGGGCAAGTCCGAGGCCGCGGTGCCGGTCCACATAACCGGGCCGGTAGACGACCCAGCTTGGACCGGTGGCCACGTAGATGGTGGGCGAATAGTAGACCCGATGTCCCCTCCAGCGGTGCACGTAGCGCGTGCGGTGGTGGATGACGGGACCCCAGGCGTAGTGGGGTCCCCACCAGGGATCGAACCAGCCCGAGCTCCAGCCCACGCTGAAGGAGAAGCTCACCCGAGGCCGATAGGCGTAGGCCGGAATGAAGGGGATGGGGTGAACGGGAACCCACATCTGGGACCACCAGACGGCGTCACACGCCGGACGATATCCGTACCAGGGATCCCAGGGGTCCCAGCAGTGTGCGTAGGGGTTGTGGTGATAGCCCACATGCCCCCGGTCCCGGTACCCGTGGTCGTACCGGTCGTACTGAACCGGCACGGCCTGGGCCGGTCCTGGATTCGACCAGTGGACATCGGCGAAGAGCCCCGAGCCTCCCGAGCGGTGCGCGAGACCCATGGATGCCCCATCGAAGAGCCGCTCCGAGCCGAAGTCACTCCAGGCCGAGGCGGCAAAGGAGGTCTGCGCCTGCAGAGATGTCGGGACCGTGAGAAACATCAGAGCGGCCAGAACGACCACCGCCCCTCCGGCGAAACGGAAGCACCGAAGATCTCCAGGCATGGCGGGACTCCTTCTCAAAACGAGCGAATGGCGCGGACCCTTCTCTCTAGTCTATACTCTTGAGTAGCAAGATAAGTGCCGAGGTCCAAGGAGGCGTGCCACTGCCGGCCGGAAGTCGAAACACCGCCGGTCCCGCAGGGATTGGGGGTGAGAACCTTCCCATCGTAGCCGGAGGGGTCGCAGTCCGGAGCCTGTCCCGTTTCGAGGACAGTTCATGTCTTCGGGGGGGAACACGAGGCGAGTACAGCTCTGTGGGAGTCTGCTACCGGATCAACCGGTCCAGGCCCCATAGGAGCGCAAGGAGGGCGAAGGGGGTCAGGGCGAGGAGCGTCGCCGCCACCCAGGATCCGGGAACTTCGTCGCCCTCACCGGTCGGTTCTGGACCCTCATCCTTCATGTCGAGTCCCGTGTCATCAGGGGAAGGGAAGTCCGAGTGTGGAATGCGGATCGGCGCACTGAAGCCTCGTGTTCGGGTTCGGGGCTCTCTTGTCCTCAACCCCCAGTCTATGTAGCCTTTATTCTCGTAGGTGGTATTTCCGAACCCGAAAGTGTGTTCCTGGGTTCCTCCCGTGGGTGCTCCGCCCCGGACTTTTCTGTCTCTTCTGGATCTTACCCTTCCCACAACACCACGACGGAACGTGACTGACGATCGATGGCTGGGTGTACTTGAGGTACTCTCCGGCGGCTCCGGTTTTGTTCGCCGCCGCGAATCTGGTTTCGCTCCTGGACCGGATGATGTCTATGTGAGCGGAAAGCTCGTGTCCCGATTCGGATTGCGAACCGGTGACGAGATCTCGGGTTCGGTGGGCGGGCGTCCCCGAAACGGGAAGGCTCCCCCTCTGACGAATCTGGAACGGGTGAATGGACGACCCCCGGAGGAGGCGAAGAACCGACCGGACTTCGACCGCCTCAGCGCCATGCACCCGGATGAGCAGCTCCGCTTGGAGTGTGAGATCAACACACCCACGGGACCGGACTATACGAACCGGACCATCGACCTCTTCTGTCCGCTCGGGAAGGGGCAGAGGGCGATGATCGTCGCGCCCGCCAAGGCCGGGAAGACCACGGTCCTTCAGCGCGTCGCCGAGGGCATCGTCCGGAACAACCCCGAATGCCATCTCCTCATGCTCCTCGTGGACGAGCGCCCCGAGGAGATCACCGAGATGGAGGCCTGCGGTTTCGGTGAGGTCGTAGCTTCTTCCTTCGACTTCCCCGCCGACCGCCACGTCGCGCTGGCCGAGATCACCATCGAGCGAGCCCGCCGCAGGGTGGAGATGGGGCAGGACGTCGTGATCATCCTGGATTCGATCACCCGTCTGGCCCGGGCCTACAACACCACCGAAGAGGGAAGTGGACGGACGATGTCCGGAGGGCTCGACGCCACGGCCCTGGAGCGACCCAAGCGGCTTCTGGGAAGCGCACGGAAGATCGACCCCTCCCAGGGCGGCGGCTCCCTGACCATCGTCGCCACCGCTCTGGTCGACACGGGGTCCCGGATGGATCAGGTGATCTTCGAAGAGTTCAAGGGAACCGGGAACAGCGAACTCGTCCTGAGCCGAGAACTGGCCGATCGGAGGATTTTCCCGGCCATCGATCTCGTGGCTTCGGCCACGCGCCGGGAAGAGTTGCTCCTCAGCGAGGAAGCGCTCCTCCTCTCCCGTGCCATGCGCAGGCAGTTCACCAGGGCCGGGCCCGTCGAGGCCATGAACGAACTTCTGGGGGTCATGAAGCGGACCCGGAACAACGAAGAGCTCCTTCGGCTCAGCCGGGCGAATCTCTGACGCACCACGCTTGAAGCGTGTGGGGGAGGACGGGCGCACCCAGCGGCGTGATCCGTCCCATCCCTTCCGCGACCTGGCTGCAGATCACCTGTTGGCAGATCACTGGGAGGGGGCCGGTTCCTCTTCCTCCTCCTCTTCAGGCGTGAAGACCTCTCCCTCCACGACGAGCCGGCGGAGGGACTCCAGCGAGGCTTCGAGCTGGCCGCCCTGGAGTTCGTCCATCCGGCCGGCAAGAAATCCCAGGAGCGGGTTCCAGCCGAAGTCCCCCACCTCGCGCCACGTGAGTCGAGTACGGCCGTTTTCCTCGGCGGGCTCCAGCTCCATGGTTCCGTGGATCTGTATCGCTCCGCCCTCGACCTCGACCTCGTACTCCACTCGACGTGGTCGATCGACGGCGGTGATCACAAACTCCCCCTCCCCGTACCGGTCGTCGTCCCAGCGACGACCCGAGCCTTCGCCGGTCTCAGGGCCGAAGAGGTTCACTCCCGCCTCGGGAGACGGTGTCCAGAGCGCCCAGGCCTCGGCGCTTTCCAGGTAGGGAAAGATCTCCTCGGCCGGGGCCGGGATCACCGCGCTCCGCTCGGTGGACCACCCGCTGGGAAGAAGGAATCCGATCACGAGGAAGCCCACGAGGACGAAGCCCAGGACTCCCAGGATGATTCCGGCAATGCGGATGACTTTCAAGCGAAGCTCCTGTCGGGGACGAGACGGTCGGTTGTGATCCGGGCGCACGGTCCATCACCCGGGATGATTCGGTCACGAACCGAAGCTGAACCGGGCGGGTGGCCGCCCGGATAAGCTGGAGGGTGGAGATCCAGGGTCAAGGCCCTGGCGAGCCACGGGACCTCCGGACCGAGGGCCCGTGCGGGTCACGACCCCAACCGGGCTAACCGCCGGGTGCGCCTCGCAACATGGGTTCCAGCTCCTCCCACACGGTGCGGGCCATCAGCCGATGCCCCTGAGCGGTGGGGTGGATTCCGTCGCTCTGATTGAGCTCGGGTTCGCCGGCCACGCCCTCCAGGAGGAAGGGGAGAAGGGTGGCGTTCCAGCGCTCCGCAACGCGAGGGAAGAGGTCCCGGAAGGACTGGACGTACTCGGATCCCATGTTGGGGGGAGCCTCCATGGCCACCAGGGCGATGCGGGCATCGGGCGTGGTCGTGGCGATGCGCTCCAGGATGAGGTCCAGGTTCGCCTCGATGTCCTCCACGGGGACCCCCCGCAGGCCGTCGTTGGCGCCCAGCTCGATCACGACCACCGCCGGATCGGCCCTCAGGACCCAGTCGATCCTCCGGACCCCTCCCGCGGTGGTCTCTCCGGAGAGACCTGCGTTGACGATCCGGATGGGGCCCACCTGAGCCGAATCGGCGAGGGCCTCCACCCTGGCCGGCCAGGCCTCGCGACCCGGATCCGTCAACCCGTATCCTTCCGTGAGGCTCGTGCCGAAGAAGAGCAGGACGGGGCGGGTTGAACCTTCCCCGTCCTCCGAGCGTACGAGCGGGGGCTCATCGCTCCGGGGCTCATCGCTCCGGAGGTCGGCATCAGGGGCGCACCCCCCCACCAACAGGACTGCGGTCAGAAGGAGACCGGCCCACGTGCGGATCGAATTGACGAACATAGACAAGACCTTTACCGGTGCGGGCCGGAAGGTGCGGGTTCTGGAAGGAGTGAGCCTGGAGGTGGAGAGCGGGAGCCGGACGGCCATCACCGGACCCTCGGGGAGCGGAAAGACAACTCTCCTGGGAATCATGGCGGGGCTCGAGGCTCCCTCCTCCGGCCGCGTGCGGCTGGGCCAGACCGAGTTGACCTCTTGTACCGAGGAGGAGCGAGCAGGGTTTCGAGCTCGACACGTTGGGTTCGTCTTCCAGACCTTCCACCTGCTCCCGGCCTTCTCGGCCCTGGACAATGTACAGGTGCCTCTGGAACTCCTTCCTCGGGACCGTCGGCCCGCCCCTCGGGAGATCCGGGCCCGGGCCCTCGAGCTCCTGGCGCGCGTGGGACTGAGTCACCGGACGTCCCATCTGCCCCATGAGCTATCCGGAGGAGAGCAGCAGCGGGTGGCGGTGGCCCGAGCCTTCGCGGCGAGGCCTCGGATTCTCTTCTCCGACGAGCCCACCGGAAATCTGGACCGGGAGAGCGGTGTCCGGGTGGTCGAGGCGCTCGAGAGCTTGAACGCCGAGACCGGAACGACCCTCGTGACCGTGACCCACGACCTCGAGCTGGCTGCCCGGAGTGAGCGGGTCGTCCGACTCCGGGGTGGCCGGCTGGAGCCGGAGACCTCGTGATCGACGGGTTCACCCGGCGACTCCTGGCCCGGGAACTGCGGGCGGGAGTGCGGCGGATCGGTGCCTTCACCCTGGCCGCCGCGTTGGGGGTCGCCATCCTGGTGGCGCTGCGCTCGCTCCAGACCGATGTGGAGATGGGCGCGCTCGCCGAGGCCAGTCAGATCCTGGGCGGGGACCTTCGCCTTCAGTCCAGCTCACCCTTTCCTGAGCTGGCCCTCAGCACCTTGGACTCACTCTCCGCGGCGGGTGTGGAGGTGGTCCGGGGCGCCAGCCTGGCGTCGGTGGCGGCCGTCCCGGGCCGCAACGGGTCCCGCCTGGTTCAGCTGCTGGGGGTGGGTCCCGGGTTCCCCCTGGCAGGTGACGTCCGCGACGAACCGCGAGGGAGCTGGGACCGGGTGCTGGCGGGCGAAGGATTCGCGGTGGGGGATCTGGCCGTTCTGGACCAGCTCGGAATTCAGGTGGGTGACACGGTCGCGGTGGGAGGCCTGCGCCTGCCGGTGCTGGGTTCGGCTCGAGGCCTTCCGGTGGAGCCGGGCATCCAGACCCTCGTGGGTGCGCCCTTCTTCGCTGCCCTCAGCCAGGTCCAGGCTGGGGGGCTCCTGGGCCCCGGGAGTGTGGCCCGGCACCGAGCCTACCTCTCCCCCGGTTCCGGAGAGGACGTGGACGCGCTCGCCCTCCACCTCACCGAGCGGCTCGAGGGTTCGGGCGTCAGAGTCCGCACGGCGCGAGAGGAGGCCGAGTCCCTGGCCGAAGCCTTCGGCTATCTGGCCCGCTTTCTGGGACTGGTGGGACTCACCGGGCTTTTGCTCGGGGCTGTGGGGGTGGGAAGCGCGGTCCGGTCGTTTATCGCCGACCGGGTCCCCTCCATCGCCGTCCTGCGCTGCCTGGGCGCGAGGACCAGCTCCATCGGTGCCGCCTACCTCCTCCTGGCCGTCGTCCTGGGAGGTGGCGGGGCCGTGCTGGGCGCCGCTCTGGGCGTCGGTCTCCAGCATCTGGTGCCGATCATCCCGGGATTGGAACTCCCCTTCGCCCTCGAGCCACAGCTGCGCTGGGGCGCGGTGTGGGCAGGAGTCGGCATCGGTGCCTGGGTGACCCTTCTGGCGTCCCTCGGTCCCCTCCTCCGGGTGAGGCGGATCTCCCCCATGGCGGCGCTCCGCCGCAGTGCCGAAGACGCGACGGGGAGTCGGCTCGAGGCCTGGGGCCTGGTCGGGGCTCTCCTCCTCACCCTCCTCGTCGTGGTCTCCCTCCAGGTCGCGGACCTGTGGTCGGGACTCTGGATCTCCCTCGGCCTGGCGGCAGCCCTCGGTGCCCTGGCGGGGCTGGCCGCACTCCTGGCCTGGGGACTCCCCCGGATCGTGTCGGGTAGCGCCCCCCTTGCCGTTCGCCAGGGGGTCGCGGCCCTCAATCGGCCCGGAGGTCAGAGTCGGGTGACCATCCTGGCGCTGGGCTTCGGAACCTTCCTGTTGGCCGGTGTGGTCCTGATGGAGGCGAACTTTCGCGACGCCCTCACCCTGGAACGTGAGCGGGACGGGGATCCCGCCATTCTCTTCGACATCCAGGAGGACCAGGTTGCCCGGGTCCAGGGGCTGCTCAGGGAGGAAGGGCTCTCCATCGAGCTGCTCCCGCTGGTGCCGGGCAGGATCCAGGAGATCGACGGCCAGCCCCTGGATCGGCTCCTCGAAGGGCGTGCCCAGTCAGATGGATGGGCCTACCGGCGTCTGTATCGCAACACCGAACGCGCTTCGCTCGACCCCTTGAGCGAGGAGGTGGTTGCCGGGGAGTGGTGGAATTCGAGTCCGGACCGGGAGCCAGGCGGACCGGTGGAGATCTCGGTGGAGGTGGAGCTGGCCGAGGAGCTGGGGTTGGATGTGGGCTCGCGGGTGACCTGGGATATCCAGGGGCTCCCCGTGTCCTCGGTGGTGACCAGCCTGCGGACTGTGGAGTGGGGAACCTTCCGACCCAACTTTTTCGTGGTCTTCGAGCCCGGCGCGCTGGAAGGGGCTCCGTCCACCTGGATGGGGCTGCTCAGCGCCCCCGACGCCGAAGTGGCCCGTCGCATCCAGGCCCAGGTCGCCACAGAGATGCCCAACGTCAGCTTTCTGGACCTGACCACCCTCCTGGATACTCTGGAGGACCTCACGAACCGGACCACCAGGGTCTTCCGGTTCCTCACGGCCTTCCTCCTGGCGGTGGGGGCCCTGGTCCTCCTGGCCGCCCTCCTGAACACCCGTCTGGAACGGCGCCGGGAGACGGCCCTCCTTCGCACCCTGGGCGCCAGCTCGGCCGTCGTGCGTCGGGGCGCCCTGGCCGAGCTCGTCCTGCTCGGGGGCGTCGCGGGAGTGGTGGGGGTCGTGCTGGCCCTGTTGGCCGGGACGGTCTTCCTGGAGCTGGCGTTCGACGGAGTCCAGGTGATTCCCTGGTGGGGGCTGGGCGCGGTGGCTCTGGGAATGGCGCTGGGGGCCGCGCTGGTCGGAGCTCTCGTGGTGGGGAAGGCCCTCAGGGTATCACCCATGGATGCCCTGCGGGCGGAGAGCTGACTGGATCCTTCCGGTGCCGGATCGACGGAGGGACAACTGGAGGAGAGCGAGAGAAGGAGTGGCCGCCCGGAGCCCGGCGGGAGAGGGCTCCGAGTGCGCTCGGAACCCCCTGCCCGGTCCGGACCTCGACGCCGGCAAGTCACCCCTCAGACCGCGTCCTCGAGCCTGCGCAGGATCTCTTCGCGCTGCGTCTGGGCGAGGAGGGGGGAATTCGTCAGCAGTCTGGCTTCTTCCAGGTACCGGGCGGTCCGGGTCTCGTCACCCAGGCGTCCCGAGAGCCAGGCGGCGTCCATGTAGGCTTCGGCGGCTTCCATGAGGTCGCCCTGGCGCAGCGCGACCCGGGCCGCTGCGGCCGCGTCATCGGCCGCCCGGTCCGTCCGGTCGGCGTAGTGATGCATCCTGGACGCCTGGCGGAGGTTCTCTACCTTCTTGGGATCGTGGTCTGGACGCAGGGCCGCGGCCTCTCGGTACAGCTTGGCGGCCTTGGACCGCTGGTCCATGAGGTCACGGAGGGCCCAGGCCCGGGCTTCCAGCTCGACGGCCTTTTCGATGTTCCGATCGATCCCGGGTGCACTCACGGGGGCAGGGTCCGTCGAGATGGCCTGGGCCGAAACGGGACCGGCCAGCGGGAGCGTGGCGGCCAGTGCGATGACAGGGGCTGCGGTCCGGAGTGAGCGAAGGAAGGAACGAGTAGACATGATGAAGCTCCTGATCAAGGTCGGAGAGTTCAGGACCCGGTGATGGCGGCGCCAACCACGGGGTCCGGAGGGGGAGTGTTTCGCCCTCGCCCTCACCTACGAAGGCACCGCCCTCGAAGATTCACTCCGACCTGGACGCGGCTCGCCCTCCTTCCCGTTCAGACTGCCAGGCCGGGGATCGTCCCCCCCTCGTCTTCCCTGGAGCTTTCCCCTTCCTTTGCTCATTGCGTTCAGTCACTTCCGGCCCGGGCGAAGTCCCGGAGGCGCCGCACTCCCTCCTCCAGGGTCGGCTCCTTCTTGCAGAAAGCAAAGCGGACCAGGCTTCTTCCCCCGTCGCCGTGGAAGAAGCTGCTTCCCGGCACGGGAGCCACTCCGGCGGTGCGGGTCAACTCCAGGCTGAAGCGAGTGTCGTCGGCCTCCGACAGGGCCGAGAAATCGGCGAGGATGTAGTAGGCGCCCTGGGGAGCGGTACACTGGAAACCCGCGTGCCTCAACCCCTCGACCAGGAGGTCCCTCCGGGCTCGATATCCCTGGGAAAGCGCAGCGAGGTAGTCCTCGTCCACCGGGTCCAGCGCCTCGGCCCACGCCTCCTGGAGGGGCGCCGGAGCTCCCACCGTGAGGAAGTCGTGGACCTTCCGGATCGCTCCGGTGATCTGGGCTGGAGCCACGATGGATCCCAACCTCCACCCCGTGACGCTGTAGGTCTTCGAGGCGCCGGAGATCGTGATGGTCCGCTCCGCCATCCCTGGAAGGGCCGCCATGGGTCGATGGGTTCCCTCGTAGAGGATGCACTCGTAGATCTCGTCGGTGATCACCACGAGATCATGCCGCTGAGCCAATCGGGCCACGGCCGCCATCTCCTCCTCGTCGAAGACGCGGCCCGTGGGGTTGTTCGGGGTGTTCAGGACCACCGCCCGGGTCCTGGGCGAGATCAGGGCCTCCAGGCGCTCTTCCCGCAGCCGATAGTCTGGCGGATCGAGGGGCAGGAAGCGGGCCTGGGCGCCGGCCAGCAGGGCATCGGGTCCGTAGTTCTCGTAGAAGGGCTCGAGGACGATCACCTCGTCGTCGGGGTTCAGGAGGGCCAGGAAGACCGCGGCCATGGCCTCGGTGGCGCCGCAGGTCACCGTGAGGTGGGCGTCGGGATCCACCTCCATCCCGTATCGGGAGGTGTACCAGCGCGCCAGGCCCTGGCGAAGTCGAGGAGCCCCCCAGGTCACGGCGTACTGGTTCACATCGTCGTGGATGGCCGCGATCGCGGCGTTCTTGAGGCGCTCCGGCGCGGGGAAGTCGGGAAACCCCTGGGCCAGATTCACGGCATCGTGCTCCCGTGCCACGCGCGTCATCTCGCGAATCACGGATTCGGTGAAGCGCTCGGTGCGACGGGACGGACGAAGGGCGTGGGTCATGAAGCTCTCCCGAAGTGCTCAGATGGATCCTGAAGGTCTTGCAGCGCGAGTCCTCGGGCGCCCGCGTCGAGATGGGGCGCCGGGTGACGACGGCTTCAACGGCCCTTTCAGGGTGGATGGGTCGAATGGTTGGCACGAATATGTCTGCCGACCGCGATGGGAGAAACCCGGGGTGGGGGGCGGGCGGGGCGAAGGGAGCCGAAGCAGCTGGCGGACCCGCCGGGATTCACGCCGTCGCCCCTCCCCCTTCTCCCGGGCGAGCTTCTGACTTACCCTGTTGGCCCATGTCCAGCGAGGGAGAGGGTATCCGGGAAGGGGGAAGGGCGGGGTGGGCCAGTCTGGCTCTCCTCTCCTTGGCCGTACTCCTGGCAATGTCGCCCTGGTTCACCGCCTCGGCCGCGGGCGAACTCTTCAGGGATCGACTGGGGCTGTCGGGGGCCGAGCTGGCCTGGCTCACCGGAGCGGTTCAGATGGGCTTCGTCGCCGGGACCCTGGTGGCCGCGGTGCTCAATCTGGCCGACCTGGTTCCGGCCAGGTACTACTTCTCCATCGCGGCCCTCCTGGCCGCGGCGGCCAATGCCCTTCTGCTTCTGCCCGGCGAGTACGAGAGTCTCCTCGTATTCCGGTTCCTCACCGGTTTCTTCCTGGCCGCGGTCTATCCTCCGGCCATGAAGATGGCGGCCACCTGGTTTCGCTCGGGCCGGGGCATGGCCATCGGCACGGTGGTGGGGGCCCTGACGGTAGGGAAGGCTGCGCCCTTCCTCCTGCGGGCAGGCGGAGAGTTGGCCACCCCTTCCGTGGTCTTCGGCGCCTCCCTGGCCGCCGTGGCGGGAGGTCTGCTGGTCTTCGCCTTCTATCGGGACGGTCC
The DNA here is from genome assembly GCA_007121555.1 of Gemmatimonadota bacterium. Taxonomy (GTDB): domain Bacteria; phylum Gemmatimonadota; class Gemmatimonadetes; order Longimicrobiales; family Gaopeijiaceae; genus PWLA01. Next base: position 10,629 of record SKKH01000003.1, read on the forward strand.
CTTTCCGTTTCCCCGGCGTCCCTTCCGCTGGGATCTGGTGGGTCAGGTGGCCCGCCACAAGGCCACGCGGCTGGCCACCTGGGGCTATCTGGGCCACATGTGGGAACTCTACGCGGTCTGGTCCGCGATCTCCCTCTACTTTCTGGACCATCTGCTGGGACGGGGTGTGGTGCCGGCGGCGGCCGGTGCCAGCTCGGCCCTCCTGGCCTTCCTGGTCATCGCGGTGGGAGGACCAGGGGCGGTCGTGGCCGGACTGGCGGCCGATCGATGGGGGCGGGAACGGGTGGCGGGAGGGGCGATGGCCGTGAGTGGGGCCTGCTGTCTCATGGCCGGTTGGATTCTTCACGCCCCCCCGACCCTGGTCATGGTGGTGGCGCTGATCTGGGGGTTCAGCGTCGTGGCGGACTCGGCACAGTTCTCGGCCCTGGTCACCGAGGTGGCGCCACCGCACGCGGTGGGCACGGCACTCACTCTGCAGACTGCCCTCGGGTTCGCTCTCACCGCCGTGAGCATCTGGCTCGTGCACTGGTCCTACGAGATGTGGGGTTGGGGGTGGAGCTGGATGTTGCTGGCGCCGGGTCCGGCTCTGGGGATCCTGGCCATGGTGCGGCTGCGGGCTCTGCGTCGCCGGGCGGCTCGGATGGATCCGAGCGCGGCCTGCTAGAGCTGATCCCACCAGCGGGGATCCACCGAAAAGAGGAGTTGCCACTCTCCATTCCGCAGGCCGTAGGCGCCCTCCACGCGCAGGAGGTCCCACCCAAGCCCCAGCCCCGCGCTCAGGGCGGGGCGGATCCCTGAGGTGCTCTCCACTTCCCAGGTCTCGGCAGTCTCTCCGTCGAGTCGTCCGCTCCACCCGGCATGGGCTCCACCTCTGAGTCGGACCAGGGGGGACCCCAGGTCCACCGCTCCCTCGAGGGAACCCACAGCGGCGGATTGGCCCGCCCAGTGCCGGAAGGGGTAACCTGGAAGGGTACCTCGCCCCCCCATGAGCCGATGTGCCTGGGGAAGGGGGGTGCCGTGCCAGCTCCAGCCCTCCAGGTGGGCCTCCAGCTCACGGGAGCCCGTGGGGCTCGCCCACCGACCGGTGGTCTCCACGGTCGACGCCACCCCCCTCCCCTCATCGCTCAGGCCGGAGCGTCCTTCGAGCCCCAGGGTGAGGGTTCCGCGTCCATCTGCGGGCAAGGCGAATCCCCGGCGAGCCTGGGGTCTGGCAAGGAGAAAGGCCCCGTCGGAGACTGGACGAATGGCGCGGAAGGGACGAGCACGATCCAGGGGCGCTCGCTCCGGTATCCGCTGCCAGCTCCGGTCCCGCTCGACCCCCGCGTCGAGCCGGACCCGCCAGCCCGAATCCAACTCCATGACCACTCCGGCCACGAGGGAGGAACGCCGAAGCGGGTCCAGGTAGTCCTCACCCCGGAAGGTGGCGCCCAGAGACGAGGCCAGAAGCGATGACCCCTCACGCAGCCCCAGATCCTCGAGCTCGTTCACCGAGAGCCCCAGGCTCCAGCCGTGGTCGTCTCCCCAGATCCCGTCGACGCGGATCGCCCCGGAACCCAACCCAGGCCCCAGCGCCACGCCACCGTGGGTGCGGACTCGAAGCGCCGGTGAGGACTGGAGCGTGGCCCCCGATCCCACGAACACCCCCTCTGCCCGGTTATAGCGGAGCACCGAGGAAAACCTGGGGAGGTGGAACCGAAGTGGGCGGAGACCGGACGCCGGCTGGCCCTCGAGCAGCCGCTCGGCCTCGGAGCGGATCCGTCGGGGGTTGGGTCGGGTGTCCAGCCCGGCCACCCCATCCCGTTCGAGGCCTGCCAGGAGATCCTCGGCGAAGGGATAGTCGGCCCGCTCCGCCGCAGGCGCCCACACCACGGCGGGTCTGGCCTCCATGGCCTCGGGAACCGGGGCGTTCAACTCGTACTCACCCACCCGGAGGACGGCCCTGATCACCGTCCCCACGCCCAGGTCCAGCTCGGGCAGCTCTCGACGGACCTCGATGATCTGTCGGTTGGGGAGCCAGTATCGGCCTTCCCACAGGCCGTAGTCCACCTCCACTTCGATCCGGTCGGTCCGGCGGTCCACGTACGAGGCGGGGGTGAAGGAGAGGCTCATCCGGACGATGGAGCCGGTGGCCGAGTCCAGGAGGAGAGTGCCCATGGCTCTCGGCGCTCCGGTGTCCCGAGGCCGCACCTCCACCTCGGTCAGGCGGAGGGGCTCATCGCCCCCTGGAAGGCGGAGGGTGAGTGAGTCGGAGATCCGGAAATCATAGGCCGACCGCTCGATCTCCTGTCCCGGGGGCTCGGCGAGCGGATGGGGGACACCCGAGACGTCCATGCCGGACCCCACCTGGATCTCGTCCCCGAACCCGTACTGGACCAGGGTGAGCCGGTCCAGGTAGTACTGGAAATCCCTTACCGGGAGGCGGGTTTCACTTCGCTCTCCGACGATCCGTTGTCGGACCAGATCGGGGGCTCGCCACCGTAGCTCCACCGCAACCTGATCGACACGGATCAGCGAAGGCTCGCCCTCCTCGGGGTCAACGAAGAAGTAGACATGACCCTCCGTGAGAGCGTGATAGCTCTCCAGGTCGCCGTCCCGGCGCAGGTCTCGTCGGGCTGCTCGCCCCCGGTCCACCAGAGCCAGAACCTCGGGATCATTCCATTCCTCCGGTGGAAGCGGGGTCGCCGCGACGTCCCCTGCGGTCTGTGCGTCCAGTGGGACCGTGCCCATCCCGACCCCGACCAGGAGGACGGCGGTCAGCAGCCAGGGACACAGGGGTCCCCGGGATGGACGCGGGAGATGGCGGGTGGGATGCACGGGATCGGGTCCGGAGAATGCGTGATCGAAGACGAGCGAGGCGGCCCCTGCGGAGCGCGGAGGCCACGGTCATGGATAACCCGCCGAACGGGTCGGGTGGAGGAGGCGTCCTCAGGGCCATGCCTCCCGAGTCATGGAGCAATTGTATTAAACTACGCTCTTTCATCCCAGGTGGACCCGATATCGACACCTTGGTGCCACAGAACATGGAAGGGAAGGGAGTCCGTGAGCCAGAGCGAGTTGCAGAAGGAGGTCCAGCGCCGCCGGACCTTCGCCATCATCAGCCACCCCGACGCGGGGAAGACGACCCTCACGGAGAAGCTCCTTCTCTACGGTGGAGCCATCCATCTGGCGGGATCCGTAAAAGCCCGTAGGGCCGCCCGACACGCCACCTCCGACTGGATGGAGATGGAGCGGGAGCGGGGCATCTCGGTCACCTCCTCGGTGCTGCAGTTCGACTACGCCGGGAAGCGGGTGAACCTCCTGGACACGCCGGGTCACCAGGACTTCTCCGAGGACACCTACCGGACACTCCTGGCCGCGGACTCGGCGGTCATGCTCCTGGACAACCGGAAGGGGGTGGAGGAGCAGACCCGGAAGCTGTTCGAGGTGTGTCGTCTCCGGCGCACACCCATCTTCGCCTTCGTGAACAAGTGCGACCGGGTGGGAGTCTCGCCGCTCCAGCTCCTGGACGACGTGGAGGCGGAGTTGGGCCTGGCCTGCGCGGCCGTCACCTGGCCGGTGAGCGACGGGACGAACTTCCTGGGGGTCTATGACCGGCTCTCGAGCGAGCTGCATCTCTTCGAGAAGGGAGCGGATCACGGGGCCACGCGGCCGCCCGAGGAGGTCACCGGCCTCGAAGATCCCCGACTCGAAGAGTTGTTGGGGAAGCGGGCCAGGGACCGGCTCGTGGAAGAGGTCGAGCTCCTGGACGCCGCCGGTACCGAGTTCGACCCTGAAGCCTTCCTCGAAGGCAAAGTCGCGCCGACCTTCTTCGGGAGCGCCCTCACGAACTTCGGGGTCGAGCCCTTCCTCCGCCGCTTCCTCGACTACGCTCCGGCCCCCACCTCCCGCCGGGCCGTGGACGGAAGCGTGGATCCCCTGAACCCGGTCTTCACTGGCTTCGTCTTCAAGATCCAGGCGAACATGGATCCCAAGCATCGAGACCGGATCGCCTTCGTGCGGGTCTGTTCGGGCCACTTCCAGGCAGGGGAGTCGGTCACCAACATGCGAACCGGCAAGCCTGTTCGCCTGGCCAGACCGCAGAGTTTCTTCGCCCAGGAACGAGAGGCAGTGGAGTCGGCCTGGCCCGGTGACGTGGTGGGAATCCACGATCGGGGAAGTCTTCGCATCGGCGACACCCTGGCCGAGGACGGCGAGGCCCGCTTCGAGCCCATTCCGTCGTTCTCCCCTGAGCGGTTCGCCCGGGTGCTGGTGCCGGATCCTCTCCGACGCAAGCACTTGGACAAGGGGCTTCTGGAGCTCTCGGAGGAGGGTGCGGTGCAGGTCTTCTTCACCGACGGGATCACCGGTCCGGCCCCGGTGGTGGGCGTGGTGGGGGCCCTCCAGTTTGATGTACTCCTTCATCGCCTGGAACATGAGTATGGCGTGAAGGCCCGACTGGAACCTCTCCCGTATCGAGACGCCCGCTGGGTTGAGGGCCCGGAGGACGAGATCCGGCGAGTGGCCGGGGGCTATGACTGCCAACTCGTTCGGGACCGGGGAGAACGCCCCCTCCTCCTCTTTCGAAACGAATGGGTGCGAAACTCCACGGAACAACGGGAGCCTGCCCTGACCTTCCACCGCATGGCCCAGGAGAGTTGATCCGATGAGCCGGAGACCGGAAGAGGAGTCAGTAGTTCCGAAGCGTGCCGCCCCTGATCCCGGGGCAAGGGGGGCCCAAGGGTCTGGTGCGGAGGGCGTGGTACGGACGCTGAGTTCGGAGGAGTTCCACGAGATCGCGCTCCGGGGCCCGGGACCGGTCCTCGTGGACTTTCACGCCGAATGGTGCGCACCCTGCAAGTGGCTCGATCCGATCCTGGACGGAGTGGCGCCGCGGGTGGCCGGTCGGATCATCGTGGGAAAGCTGGATGTGGACGAAGCGCCGGAGTTGGCCCAACGCTTCTCCATCCGCAGTGTGCCGTGCGTCCTTCTCTTCGTCGAGGGGAAGGAGGTGGCACGGAGTGTGGGGGTGGAGCCGGAGCGGATTCTCCGCATGGTCGGGCTGGGGTCCGAGCAGGAGGGTGAAGCGCCGCCGGGTCTGCCCGCCCCGTCGGACTGAAGGAGAGCTGGCACGGGGACCGCACACGGCATCGAGACCCTTCGGGTATCGGCCGATCCAGGAGAAACCAGGAGGCATCAGATGTCCAAACGAACTCGTCAGTCCGCCATTCTCGAGATTGTTCGGCAGGAACGGGTCAGCTCCCAGGAGGCCCTCCGCGAGTTCCTTCTGGAGCGGGGGATCGACGTGACCCAGGCCACCCTGTCCCGAGATATTCGTGACCTTCGCCTCGTCAAGGTCCAGGGAGCCGATGGCCAGCCCTACTACACCCTTCCCGACGAGTGGGAGAACGCACCGCCTCTGGAGCGACTCCTGCCCACCCTCTTCCTTTCCGTGGAGGGTGCGGGCCACCTTCTGGTCGTGAAGACCATGACCGGGGGGGCCCAGGCCGTAGGTCTGGGGATCGACTGGGAGGAGTGGCCCGAAGTGCTGGGCACCATTGCGGGGGACGACACGATCCTCCTGGTCCTTCGCGACGCCGAGCAGATGGATCAGGTGGTGGAACGGATCGAAAAGATCGCTCGGGGGGGATGACCCACGAAACACTCGAGCGGCTTTCGAGTAGACTTTCGCCGGCTCTGATCCGACCTCCGCCGGAGATGACACTCGCCTCCGGGGAATTCGGACCGCCTGACCCGCGCATAAGATTCCAGAACAACTAGAAGAAGGTCCCCGGGAGCTCCCCGGGAAAAATCCGTTGATCGCCTCCGAGTCCGGTCTCCCTCTCCAGAAGACCAGGGTTTCCCAGATCCGCGTTTCTCTTTGGCGCGCAACGATTGTGTCCCCACGCAACGCCCACCCGGGCGGCCCCGGTGCATCCCCCCTCTTGACCCGCACGGGATCTCCTGTATAGATATTCCATGGACATGAAACAAAATACTGATGAGCCCAAGGTCCGGGTCGGCGTAGTCGGCGGGACCGGGTACACCGGTTCGGAGGTGCTGGAACTCCTTCGCCGGCATCCTCGGGCCGATGTGGCCTTCGCGACGTCCAGGTCTCGCGTCGGTGAGCCCTCTCCGATCCCGGGCCTGACCTTCAGTGAGCCCTCCAGCGAGCGGTGCCGCGAGGTGGACCTGGTCTTCCTCTGCCTGCCACATGGTGCCGGTGCCGACTGGGTCGACGCCATCGGGAAGGGCCCTCGGATCATCGACCTCACCAGCGACCACCGACCGGGTTCGGGCCGAGAGGACGAGGCTGTCTACGGGCTCGCCGAGTTCGCCGCTCCAAAGCTAGCGGAGGCGAAGCTCGTGGCGAATCCGGGATGCTACCCCACCGGGGCGATCTTCGCGCTCATGCCCCTGGTGGAGCGGGGACTCATGGATCTGGACCGGCTTACGATCGTGAATGCGGCTTCGGGCGTGACCGGAGCCGGTCGGACTCTCCGGGTGGATCTCCTCTTCGGAGAGGTGTCCGAGAACTTTCGGGCCTACGGGGAGGGAAACCGGCATCGGCACCTCCGGGAAATGAAGGCCACCCTCCCAGGGACCTCCCTCCTTTTCCAACCCCACCTCCTTCCGATCCGCCGCGGGATTCTCGAGACGATCGTGGTCCCGGTTCCGGATGGCGTGGGTCCGGACGAGGTTCGTGAGGCCTGGGTTGACCAGTACGAGTCGGGAGGGGCCGTGAGGGTCCTTCCGGAAGGAATGCCGGAGATCCGGGACGTAGTGAATACCGACATGCTCCACCTGGGCGTGTCGGCGGTGGAGGGGGTGGAGCCCCCGGTCCTCACCGTGGTAGCGGCATTGGACAATCTTGGAAAGGGCGCTGCCGGTCAGGCGGTGCAGAACATGAATGCAATGATGGGTTGGAACCTCAACGAGGGGATACGATGCGGACCGTAGTGAAGATTGGTGGCGCCTGGCTGTCGGTGGGCCCGTCCAGGGCTGAGCTCGAGAGCCTGGCGCGGATGCCGGGAGAGGTGATCGTGGTCCACGGAGGTGGCGCGGAGATCTCCCGGTGGTCCGAGCGCCTGGACCTTCCAGTGGAGTGGGCGGACGGGCTCCGTGTGACCCGGGGTGAGACCGTGCAACTCACCTCCATGGTCCTCTCCGGATGGATGAACAAGCGGCTCTCCTCGTCGCTGGCCACGGCCGGGCGGCCCTCCATCGGACTCTCCGGAGAGGACGGGCCTCTCCTGCGTGCGCGCCTGCTCGACGAAGACCGCTACGGTCGGGTTGGAGAGGTCTCCGGCGTGGATCCGGCGCCCCTTCAGGCCCTTCTGGGTGGCGGCTTCACCCCCGTGGTCTCCCCTCTGGCACGAGGGGAGGACGGAGACCCGGTGAATGTGAACGCGGACGAGGCCGCTGTGGGGCTGGCCCGGGCCATGGGTGCGGACCGGTTGCTTCTGGTATCCGATGTCCCCGGGGTGCTCCTGGATGGAGAGGTGCTGGACCACCTGGATGCGGATCGGGCCAGCGAGATGCAGGCCTCGGGCGTCGTCGTCGGGGGAATGGCGGTGAAGGTGGGACGGGCCCTCTCGGCCGCAGAGGCCGGGATGGACGTGCGGATCGGGAGTGGAGGCCTCCTGACCGGAGGCGCGGGCACACGGGTGCTGGCCTCCGCGATGGTCGGAGCCGGACCACGGGGTGCGGCATGACCGCCGGAGTCGCGGCAGATCCTCGAGGCGCGCTCCTGGGGGTGTATCGCCCGGCGGAACCGCTCTTCGTGCGGGGGGAAGGCTCGACCCTCGTCGATGAGGATGGAAAGCGTTACCTGGACTTCACCTCGGGGATCGCGGTGACCGCCCTGGGCCATGGCCATCCGGCGATCCGGGCCGCAGTGGAGCGGGCCCTGGACACCGGCCTCATCCATACCTCGAATCTCTTCCGGACCGCACCGGCCGAAGAACTGGCCCATCGTCTAGCCGAGCTCTCGGGGCTGGATCGGGTGTTCTTCTGCAATTCCGGCGGAGAGTCGGTGGAAGCGGCCCTGAAGTTCGCTCGCCGCTGGGCCGGAAGGAACCGAGAGGGGGAGGCCGGCCCCAGGCACCGCATCATCGCGCTTCGCGGTGCCTTCCACGGACGCCTGTTCGGGAGCTTGGCCGTCACGGACCGGGAAGCCTATCAGGCGCCCTTCCGTCCACTCATGCCTGGCGTCACCTTCATCGACCCCGAGGAGCCCGCCGCGCTCGACGAGGTGGACCCTTCGGATGTGGCCGCCCTCATCGCCGAACCCATCCAGGGGGAGGGGGGAGTGCGGTGCCTCTCCGCCGAGACGCTCCGTCACTTCCGGAGCTGGACCCAGGCGAACGGCGTCGCGTTGATCCTCGACGAGGTCCAGTGTGGCCTCGGTCGGACCGGGCACGTCTTCGCCTTTGAATCCGCAGGGATCCGTCCGGATCTCCTGACGCTGGCCAAGCCCCTGGCCGGAGGCCTTCCCATGGGCGCCGTGGTCATGACCGAGGATGTGGCCGAGGCCATTCAGCCTGGAGATCACGGGACTACCTTCGGCGGCGGGCCCCTGGTGGCGAGCGTGGCCAACGCCGTGGTGAATCAGGTCTCCGATCCGGATTCGCTGGCCCAGGTCCAGGAGATGGGCCGGAAGCTCCATGGTCTTCTGAGGGGACTCCAGGAGCGCCATCCGGAGGAAGTGGAGGCGCTGCGGGGGCGGGGCCTCATGTGGGGCGTGCAGATCCGAGGGGAGGCCGGGGCCGTCATGAAGCGAGCCCGGGAGGCGGGCCTCCTCGTCGTGCCTGCGGGCGACCACGTGATTCGCCTCCTCCCGCCGCTCACCGTCAGCTCGCACGAGCTGGAGCGGGCCGTCACGATCCTGGGCGCCAACCTTCCCTGACCGACATGGCCACCCTCTCGCTATCTTCCAGTCCGGTCGCGCTTCATCGCATCCGGCAGGCTCGACCCCCGGATGCGGCAGCGATCGCCGGCGTGATCCGGCCGTTCGCTGCCGACGGGTTGATGCTGCCTCGCTCCGAAGGCGTCATCGCCCGACAGATCCACGAGTATCGGGTAGCCGAAAGTGTGGAGTCCGGTGCCGTCGTGGGATCCGTCGCGATCCGGCCCTTCAACCGAAATCTGGCCGAGATCATCGCCTTCGCCGTGGCCTCGGGCTGGCAGGGAAAAGGAATCGGGGTGGAGCTCCTGGAAGGAGCCGTCGAGGAGTGCCTCCTCAGGGGCTTCGAGCGTGTGTTCGCCATGACGATGCGACCAGGCATCTTCCAGCGTCTGGGGTTCGAGGATGTCCCTCGGGAATTGGTTCCGGAGAAGATCCGCCGCGACTGTCGGGGGTGCCCGTTTCGTGTGGGATGTCGGGAACGGACGATGCTCCTGGATGTGCGTTCCGCTTCAGCGAGTTGAACGGACCCCGTTGACCGCATTCATGAAAAATGTATGATTATCCGGTTCAAGGAGGATCATCCGTGCGGTGTTGGTGCGGATGGGACGTCCGGTAAAGGAGGGAACTCAGTGAAGCCCGGCCTTCAGCAGAGGCCGGGTGTGCAATAGTTTTTTTCGTCCCGGGGGGGACGTTGCGGCGAGTCGCGGGAAACCTTCTCTCGGCTCGTCGCTCTCTTTTTTCAGGGACTTCCCCATCGGATCGCCGATGAAGGGATCATCCCATTCTGCCAGGACCGGGAGGGCGAGGCTCACATGACGTCGAGCGAACGTGAAGAGGGTGGGGCGCTCTGGGGCGGGCGGTTCGAAGAGGGGATGGCCGGTGCCATGGTGCCCCTGAACCTCTCCCTGGACGTGGACGGCCGCCTCTGGCGCCAGGACATTGAGGGGAGTCGGGCCTGGGCACGGGCCCTGGGCCGCGCCCAGGTGCTCACCGATGCCGAGGTGACACAGCTCCTGGAGGGGTTGGATCGGGTCGAACTGCGACTCGCCGAAGGGATATCCCCGTCGGTTCCCGATGAGGATATTCATTCGCTGGTGGAGCGACTCCTGGGGCAGGAGGCAGGTCCGGTGGCGGGGAAGCTCCACACCGGCCGGTCCCGGAACGACCAGGTGGCCACGGACATGCGCCTCTGGGGGATGGGCACTCTGGACCGGTTGGACGCAGAGCTGACCGGAACCGTCGAGGCCCTCCTCCATCTGGCCGAATCGTCGGTGGAACTCATCATTCCCGGGTATACCCACCTCCAGCAGGGCCAGCCCGTGCGGGCCGGCCACTGGGTCCTGTCCCACCTCTGGCCCCTCCTCCGGGATCGGGAGCGGGTGAGGGCGGCCAGACGAGCCGCCGCAGTCCTGCCCCTGGGGTGTGGAGCCCTGGCAGGATGTCCGTTCCCGGTGGACCGGGAGTTCCTCCGCGATGAGCTGGGCTTCGACCGGATCTCCGAGAACAGCATGGACACGGTGAGCGACCGGGACTGGATGGCGGATGCGCTCTACGCCGGCGCCATGCTGGGGGGGCACCTGTCCCGGCTCGGCGAGGACCTGGTTCTCTTCGCGTCCCGGGAGTTCGGGCTTCTTCGACTGCCCGACGGCTTCAGCACCGGGTCGTCGCTGATGCCGCAGAAGAGGAATCCCGACGTCGCCGAACTGATGCGGGGCAAGTCCGGACGACTCACCGGAAACCTCATGTCACTTCTGGTCATTCTGAAGGGCCTTCCCACGGGGTACAATCGGGACCTGCAGGAGGACAAGGCCCTCCTTTTCGACACCATGGACCAGCTCCTTCTTGTCCTTCCGGCGGTGACCGGCGCACTGGCAGGGTCCCGGTGGAATGCGGATCGGGCGGAGGAGCTGCTCTCCGAGGAACTCCTGGCCACCGATCTGGCCGACTATCTGGTGCGTCGTGGGGTTCCGTTCCGTGAGAGCCACGAGGTGATCGGTCGCCTCGTTGCACTATCCGAGTCGGAGGGCGTCCCGCTTTCGCAGATCCCACTGGAGCGCTATCAGGAGATCCACCCTTCCTTCGAGGCGGATGTGGTGCAGGTGTTTGAGTGGGAGAGCTCGGTGGAGGCTCGAAAGGCACCAGGGGGGACGGCAAGGGAAGCACTTCGGGCTCAGCTCGAGGAGGCCCGTCGGCGGCTGATGGGGTAGTGAGCGGAACGCCTCGGGGTGCACAGGTGTCGACATCCTCCGTTCTTGCGACCTCCGTGGACTCAACCCCCGAATCGATGCCCATCCTCATTCCACCGACCCTGGATTCCCACCCCTGCCGTCCGGCCTCAATCTCGGGAGCTGGATCGGTTCTGACCCGGGCGCTTCTGCTTCTGATGGTCCTCTGCGTGATCCCCACTTCACTCGAAGCCAGACAGTCCGACGACGAGCCACGTTGGAGAAATTCCGCCGAGTTCACCTTCCTCCTGGATGGCGGAAACTCGGCCGCCAGCACCCTGGGGATTCGCAACACGCTCCGGCGCACGGGGGCGTTGGGCCGACTCCGCCTGGATGGGACCGCGATCCGCACCGATGCCACGCGAATCAACCGCACGGCGGTCGGGACCTCGGAAGACGACTTCCGACTCGAGGAGGACCGGGACACGGAGCGGTCGGCCGAACGCTACGGGCTCAGGGGTCGATACGATAGGGACCTGACCGAGCGGACCTTCGCCTTCACCGGGGTGGGCTGGGAGCGGAACACCTTCGCCGGCTTCAACAGCCGGATCGTGGCCGTGGCCGGCGCCGGCGGGCAATGGGCTCGGGGCGAGGAGGGTGAGTTTCGTCTCGGCGCCGGCCTCACCTATACCGTACAGGACGACGTCACGCCGGATCCGGAACGGGACGACGCCTTCGCCGGGCTCCAGGTCACAGTGGATTTCCTCCAGCAATTGACCCAGGGGACGGAGGTGGAGGTGGCATGGGTATTCGACGGCAACGCCCAGGAGCCTTCGGATCTCCGGGGTGACCTGCTGCAGTCGGTCTCGGCCACGCTCACGAATCGACTCGCCCTCAAGACGACCCTTCAGCTCAAGTTGGACAACGATCCCCCCCTGGAGTCGATTCCTCTCGTGACCCCCGACGGAACCCCTGTGGACCAGCAGATCCTCGCACCCCTCCGTCGGATGGACCACAGTCTCTCGGTGGCCCTGGTCATCACCCTATAAGCCCGACGGAGGGCACGGACCCCGCCGCTCAGGCGCTGGCCGCCGCGGGTCGAAGGGCAGGCATCCGTCGCTGTGCTGCATCGGCGAAGGGACGGAGCTGCTCCATGAAGCTCTGGAATTCATCCAGATCCAGCGACTGATCTCCATCGGAAAGCGCCTCCGCCGGCCGGGGATGGACTTCCACCATGAGACCGTCCGCACCTGCGGCGATGGCGGCGAAGGAGAGGGGCGCCACCAGCTCTCGTCGCCCTCCGGCATGGCTGGGGTCCGCAATGACCGGTAGGTGCGTTTCCCGCTTGAGTACGGGGATGGCCGCCAGATCAAAGGTGTTGCGGGTCGCGGTCTCGAAGGTGCGGATTCCCCGTTCGCAGAGGACCACGTTCATGTTCCCCTGCTTCATGACGTATTCAGCGGCCAGGAGGAGGTCACGGATGGTGCTGGACATGCCCCGCTTCAGGAGCACGGGGCGGTGGACCCGGCCCACCTCGGTCAGGAGCGCAAAGTTCTGCATGTTCCGAGCGCCAATCTGGAGCATGTCGGCGTGCCCCGCGACCTCTTCCACCTGGCGGGTATCCATGACCTCGGTCACGATAGGGAGTCCGCTCTCGGCCC
>SKKH01000075.1 GCA_007121555.1 Gemmatimonadota bacterium
GCCAGGAGAAGCTCGTAGTAGGTCCCCCTGACCCGGGTCACGACCTCGTGGATCCGGCCTCGGAGCTGCTCGTCCTGGAGGGCCTCGAACCGACCGGCCGCTCCCACTCCCACGAAGGCCCGGGCCTCGAAGATGGGCTGTTCCAGCGAGACGGTGGAACTCCACTGGTTGTCCAGACCGAAGGCCACCGGGATCAGGGCGTCGGGGCTGCCGTCGGGGTCGAAGAAGATCTCGGGAAGAAAGCTCACCGGAGGCGAGATGTTCCGGGTCAGGGAGCCGGAGAACTCGAGGCGTGGATAGATGCTTCCCCAGGCCTCCTTCACCTGACCTCCCGCCTCGTCCAGCGCCAGACGAGCCTCCCGGATCTCCCGGTTCTGGTCCAGCGCCACCTCCACCGCCTCTCCCAGCGAGAGGGGACGCCGCTCCACTCCTTCGAGCCCCAGGAGGGACTCCAGGGAGGGCGGTGTGGCCACCTCCATCTCCTGGCCTGCCGGTGGGGGCCGATCCTGGGCCTTGAGAGATCCGGGGGCGAGGCCCAGGGCGAGGAGCACGCCCAGGCCCAACGCGCCCAGGCTCAGCATGCCCACACCCCGCCCACCCAGACCCCGGGGGAAGGCACGGATGACGGAAGGAACGGATGAAGACTCGGCGTTCGTCATGTGGGGCCCCACAGGGAAAGTCGGCTGAATGATCCTCGGTTCGGCGTGGGGAGCTCCTTCGGCTCCCCCGTCCGGTTTCCCTACGAAACGAATGGGGCACGGTTTCATCGACATTCTCACTTGCCTTCCCCTCCGGCGGTCGACGCGGATGGCTCGGCCCCCTTCGCTTCCGCCATCTCGGCGGTCAGGATCCGGGCGAATTCGTCGCTGCCCATCCCTCGGAAGATGCGGGCGAAGGAGGCGCGGTAGAGATCCCGGAAGACCTCTTCCGGCACCTCCAGGAGTCCCCTCAGGTACAGCGAAATGAGACCGTAGCCGTGAGCCCAGAGGGCGAGGCCGATCTGCTCGGTGTCGTCGGGGCGAAGGATCCCCGCGTCCATGCACTCCCGGACCCGGTCGTCCCAGAATTGCTGGGAGGCGCAGACCCCTCGCTCGACCTCTTCGGGGATCTCGTCGAGTCCCATGATCTCGGGGAAGGCGTGGATCATCTGGAAGTAGCGCGGATGCTCCAGGGCGAAGTCCAACCAGGCCTGGCCTGCGGCGGCAAACCGCTCGCGAGGGGTGGGTTCCGAAAGGGACCGATAGAGGTACTGGGCCTCGAGATTGTGGGCCTCACCCACCACATCGAGGAGGACCTTCTCCCGGCTCTCGTAGTGACGGTAGAGGGCGGGAGCGGTCACCCCCACCCTTCGGGCCAGCCCCCGCATGGAGAAGCCGTCGAACCCGGCCTTGAGGTAGAGTTCGCAGGCACAGCTCAGGATACGTTCGCGTGGATCGCTCATGGCGCAAATGGTAAACACTGTTCACTAGGAGGTCAAGAACCTGATTCACTGCAGGTGTAACGACGTTCACAGGGAAAGGGAGTTGCCGGTTCAGATCATCGGCGGGGGGGCCGGGAACCGGACCGATGCAGGGGTGAGATTCGGGGCCGCTCAGCGGTGCGAGCGGTGGCCGGCCGGAGGCCCGCTCAGACCGGGGCGTCGCGTCTGGGCGCGGGCCGTCTCGACACCAGCCAGGTGGCCAGCACGATGATTCCGGCGCCGGTGACCGTCCACCGGTCCGGCACCTCGGAGAAGAAGAGGAGGCCCCAGGCTGCGGCGAAGACGATCTGGAGGTAGGCCACCGCCATGGCCCGACCGGCCCGCTCGTCGCGAAGTCCCATGGTCAGGAAGAGCTGGCCCAGGTGGGTGCTCACCCCGATGGCCAGGAGGACACCCCACTCCCACCCGGTGGGCATGACGAAGCGGGTCGCCGCGAAGGGAAGCGCGCCCAGGGTGCTCACGAGGGCGAACCAGTAGACGATGACGACGGGGTGCTCCCCCCTTCCCTCTCCTCCCCGGCCGCTCCGGCCCAGGAACCGGACGACCACGTAGGCGGCGGCGCTGAAGACGGCCCCGGTCAGGGCCACGGCGGAGGGAATGGCGGGAAGAGCCGACGCTCCGCCCCCGAAGAGGAAGGCCGGACGGACCATGACCACCACCCCCGTCAAGGAGAGGAGGATGAGCGCCATCTCCCGGCGCCGAATTCCCTCTCCGATGACCAGGGCCGCCAGCACGGCGGTGAAGATGGGATTCGTGTACTGGATGACGGTGGCGTCGGCCAGCGGGAGGTGAATCACGGCGTAGTAGAAGGCGGAGAGGGCCACGAACCCCAGGCTCCCCCGGAGCAGGAGGAGCCCCCTGCGCCGCCCCCAGACCGGGACCTTCGCCGCTCGGAGCGAGACCCAGCTGATGGCCAGGACCACCACGGACCGGGCCAGCACCACCTCCATGGTGGGAAGGCGAGCCCCCGCCAGTTTCACCAGGGCACTCATGACGGCGAAGCAGAACGCGCCCACCGCCATGTACCGGAGCCCACGGGGGATGCCGCGGACCGTCCCAACGAGGATGGAGGTCACCGCGTCACACCCCTGGAATGCTGTCGAAGAGGTGGAGTGGCCGCCGTTGAAAGCGGCAGGGGCCCGGGTCCCTCATCGGGACACGCCCCTCACGAGGGATCGGGGTCCCTCTGCCCGACAACCACCTCCATCCCCTCGATGACGTCGCCCTCGAGGATCCCGTCCAGGACCTCCTCCCCCGACACGAGCCACCCGAAGGCCGTGTAGTTCCCGTCCAGGTGCGGGGCGCGTGCGTGGGCCACGAAGAACTGGGAGCCCTCGGTGTCCTTCCCCGACGACGCCATGCCCACGACGCCCCGCTGGAAGGGGATCCGGGTGAACTCGCTCCGGATGGCGAAGCCGGGCGAGCCCTGCCCGTCGCCCAGGCTCACGTCCCCCCCCTGGGCCACGAAGCCCGGGACCACCCGGTGGAAGTAGCTCCCGTCGTACCGCCCCTGGGCAGCCAGCTCGGTGATGGCCTGTACCGTCTGGGGCGCCTGGGTCGGGTCCAGACGAAGGATCAGCGTCCCCTTGCCGGTCTCGATGTGAAGCCGCGGCTCCGGACCCAGCGCCTCCAGTGCGTCCCAGTCGATGCGCCGCTCCGGATCCGGGAGCTCCCCTTCGGATGGACGCTGACCCTCGATCCGTTCGATTCCGTGACCTGCCGCCGCCCGGACCCTCGGCTCGGGATGTGCGAGTCCCTCCCGCAGGAGGGGGAGGGCCGCGTCGAGCTGGAGCTGGCCCGCCAGGTCGAAGAGGGAGGTGAGCACGAGTACGGGATCGTCACCGGGTGTCGCCACGCGGGCCCGAATCGCCTCCAGGACCTCCTCTCCCACCCCGGAGCTGCGAAAGCCAGGAGATTCGAGCACCTGGGCTGCCCTGGCCACCTCCACGGGTGCGCCCTCCTCGAGCACCGCCACCAGGCGAGCTCGGAGGGAGGCCATCTCGGCCTCGCCCATGGGCACGGAGCGCCACCGGTGACCCAGCTCCAGCAGGGCCATGGCGCGGACCCGGGGATCCCCGTGGTCGGCCATCTGGTGAAGGAAGTCAGTGACCTCGTCGGCGGGGAGTGGGGCCAGGAGCTGCACGGTCCGCAGCGCCGCCAGGGGGCTCAGTCCCCCCACCCGACGAGCCCATTCCAGCGCGGGCCCGGTTTCGGCGCCGGCCACCCAGTACTCCACGATGGACAGATGGGCAGGCCATCGATCGGCGGGACCCTCGAGGAGCAGGCGCCTGGCTCTCGCCATGAGTTCGGGAGCCGGTCCGGCCCCTCCGGTGAGCGCCGTGGAGGCCGCCACCGCGACGTGGACCGAGGGGTCCGCTTCCATGGCGTCTAGCAGAGCCTCCCGAACGCCCGAGGCCTCGACCAGCGCCCCCTCCCCCAGCGCCCGGGCAGCGGCGACGCGGCTCCGCCAGTCCTCCCCGGAGCGGAGCCATTCCCTGAGCCTGGGCACGTCGGCCCAATCTCTGAGGAGACCCAGTCCGAGAAGGAGTTGGATGGCCGCCGGGTCATTGCGAGCGAGGCGGTCCAGCGCCTCCCGAAGCCGGTCGCGCTCGGCATTCCAGAGCTCGGGCGTCACGCTCCGGCCAAAGAGGTAGGCTGCGGCCTTCCGCGGTCCGGGCTCGGGGTGGGAGAGGGCCTCCACGATTCGCTCCACCATTCCCTCGGGGGCGACCTGGCTCAACCCCATCCGGGAGAGGGCCAGAAGGTAGTGGACTTCTTCTCTTTCGGTCCTCGACTCGAAGCTCATCATCCCGTCGGCCACGCCCCGGGCGACCCGCTTTCCCAGGGCATCGAGGAGCTGGAGTCTGACCTCCTCGTCGGATTCATCGGCCAGCGCGTTCAGGAGCGCCTGCCCACCGTCCGGCTGCGAGACCTGTCCCATCGCGAAGGCCGCCTCGCGTCGCACCCCTGGCTCGGGGTCGTTCAGGAGGCGGGCCAGCGCCTGCGCCGCCTCGGGATCCTGGACCGACCCGAGGGCCAGCGCGGCGCGAGCCCGGATCCGGGGGTCCTCGGATCCCAACAGTTCCGTCAATTCGGCCCCATTCCGGTCGAGCTGGAGTTCCACCACCTCGCGGAGGCCCGGCTCGGCCCACGGGGCCTCGATGGATTCCAGCTGGGGGGGTGGGGCGGAGGGCGCGGGTTCAGCCTCGGCACGGTCACCTCCGCAGGCGGTCGGAAGAAGCGTCATCGCCATCACCAGCAGTGCGATTCCAGGAGCCCGGGCCAGACCCCGGACCCCCGTGAGAGATATGGTGACTCGGAATCCGAACGGTGCGTCGAACGGACGGGACGGGACGGGGAATCGAACGGACATGAGATGGAACGCGAACTCGAGGAGGTGAATCGGGGTCGGGACGCCGGGCCTCGGTCGACCGGCTTCCTTCGGACTCAGGACATCTTCGCATGACCGGACCCGAATGAGTAGGCCCCACCCGACCTCCCGTTCAGGGAGACGCCGGGGTTGCGCGAAGGAGGGTCACCCCGAGAGCCGTGCCGGCTCCTCCCGCCAGCGCAGTTCCCCCCAGGGAAGCGCACCGAGAAGAGCACCGAGGGGATCCCGACGAGGAGGGGCGGAGTCGAGAGAAGGACCACCGCCGACGCCGCAGTGGTATACTGGACGCCGATGCCGGGGGAGCCTTCAACGATTTGCCGGGTTTCGAAGGCGGCCTGACACCCATCCCCTTCACCCGATTGTCTTGATGCCATGACCCGCCCGACCCCAGACTCCCCCGGCGCCACGTCCCTGCACCGGGGATTCGAGCCCCATCCCTTCAAGCCGGCCTCCTGGCTTCCCGGCCCCCACATGCAGACCGTGGGCGGCAAGTTTCTCCGCCCACAGACCCGAAACGGGCTGGTCCGGACCCGGATCGAGACCCCCGACGGAGACTTTCTGGACCTGGACCTGAGTCCGGATCTCCCGGCCGGAGGAGGCCCGCCGCTGGTGCTGGTCCTCCACGGTCTCGAGGGCAACACCGCTCGCGGATACGTGCGCCTCGCCGTCCAGGAGCTGGCCCGGCGAGGGGTGGCGGCGGCGGGGCTGAACTTCCGCTCCTGCTCCGGCGAACCCAATCTCCGGCCCCGGTTCTACCACTCCGGCGAAACCGGCGACCTGGCCCATGTGATCGAGTGGCTTCAGGACCGGTATCCCCGAAGCCCCCTGGGCGCCCTGGGGTTCTCGTTGGGGGGCAACGTGCTGCTCAAGTTTCTGGGCGAGTCCGGGGACCACGATGCCGCCAAGGCCCTGCGCGCGGCCGTCGCCGTCTCCGTACCCTTCGATCTGGTGGCCGGCACGCGGGCTCTCGAGGGCGGCGCCATGGGCCGGGTCTACACCCACTACTTCCTCCGGTCCCTCCGGGAGAAGACCGAGGCGAAGGCCGACCTCCTGGAGGACCATGTCGAACTCGAGGCAGTTCGGCGGGCCCGAACTCTGCGAGAGTACGATGAGGCCGCCACCGCGCCCCTTCACGGATTTTCCGGGGCCCGGGTCTACTACGAACGCTCCTCCTCGGCGCTCTACCTGGCCCGGATCCGGGTCCCGACGCTCCTCCTGCAGGCCGAGGACGACCCCTTCCTCCCCCGGGACGCCCTCCCCGTGGACACGGTGCGGGCGAACCCGGCGCTCCTGGCGGGCTTCACCCCCGCGGGCGGTCACGTGGGATTCGTGGGGGGCTCGGTCCCCTGGCGGCCCACCTTCTGGGCCGAGGCGGAAGGTGCCCGGTTCCTGGCCCACCTCCTCACGGAGCGCTGAGTCGCGCGGGATCTGGGAGGCTGCTGAAGAACTCGAATGCCCCCCTTCTCCAGCCGTGGATGCCCTCCGAAGCCCCATTGGGATCCCTTGACCCCGACCGCCCCGAGCCCCACCGTTCCGGAAACGGCGTCCATACCATTCCCGGACGCCCCGTCCGTCCCCTTCCCCTACCCGGAGTCACCCATGCAGTCGACCGCCACTCCCAGACGACGCCCCTTCGGCGGGGCCGCTGCGGTGGGCGCAGCGCTCGCGTTCCTCCTCGTCCCCCTCCTCAGCGCTCCCGAGGCCCAGGCCCAGGGCACTTCCGTCGAGTTCACGGAGGTCTCCGAGCTTCAGATGGCCGGATTCCTGGGCGCCCTCCTGGCCCGACAGGCCGGGGGTGAGTCCGTGCACACCATCCATGTGCTGGACACCAAGATGCGCAGCGATGTCGACGACGCATCCACCATTTTCGACGCCGAAGCCGCCGAATGGCACATCCTGTATCACGACATGGAAGCCTATCAGAGCTTCGGTCTCGCCGACTTTCGTGAGATGGGCGAGGAGCTGAGGCGCGCCAGAGAGGAGGCCGAGGCAGAGATGGAAGCCCACGAAGCCGAGATGGAGGCGAACCGGGAGGCCATGGAAGAGGCCCGGAGAGAGATGGACGTCTCCGTGGACTACCGTGACATGGGCGAGCGCCAGACCATCAACGGATTCGCAGCCGACCGGCATCAGGTCATCGTCCGGGTGGAGGACGCCGGTGACGTCGAGGGTGCCGACGAGGTGGAGGGAGGCGCCCTGGTCCTGGTTCTGGACATGTGGCTCTCCGAGGAGCTGGCCCAGCAGAACCCCCTCTACGCCGGGCACGGCGACGGAGCGGACAACCCCTTCGTCCAGGCGCTCATGAACAACCCCGAATACCAGGAGTGGATGGAGGAGTTCTCCTCGTCTATGGAGCCGGGAAACCCAGGGGGCGAGCTCACCCTCTTCGCCATGGTGGACCCCAGGGTGGGTGCGGCCATGGATGAAGCCCTGAATGAGCTGGCCCAGCTCGACGGAATGGCGGTGCGCACCACCTCGGTGGTGGCCCTCCTCCCTCCCCAGGTCGAGCTCGACACGGAGCAACTGATCGCGTGGCGGCCCGACAGCATGGGCGACCGGATCCAGGGAGAGGCCAGTGACGCCGCCCGTGAAGCCGCAGTCGACGCCGCCCGAAGTGCCGTTCGAGGGCTGACCCGGGGACTTCTCGGCCGGGGCGGCGGTGACGATGAGGAGGAAGCGGAGATCGACGAGGAGGAGTTGGTGATCCAGCCCCTCCTCCGGTACACCACGGAGGTGACCGAAGTCCGGACCACCGGAACTCCCACCCCGGACATGTTCCTCGTGCCCGAGGGCTACCAGGACTTCTCCGCCATGCTCCGTCAGACGGGTGCGGGAGGCGGATCGGACCGCTGAGCCCCGATCCGGGGACCCCGACGGTGCCTGA
>SKKH01000058.1 GCA_007121555.1 Gemmatimonadota bacterium
CCTGCATGTTCTCGCGTACCCGATCCAGGTAGCGTTCCACCTCCCGATCCGGATCCAGCTCCATCCCGTGGAGTCCAGGGGCGAGCTTCACCTCTCGATCTCCGATCCGTCGGTCAAAAAGATCGCCCAGAGAGTGGGCTGGATCCGTCGATACCAGGAGGCAGCGCCGACCGGCTCGAGCCATTCGCAGCGCGATGGCTGAGGCCGTCGTGGTCTTCCCCACCCCACCCTTTCCTCCTACGAAGATGATGCGGGGACCGTGGAGATCGATCACCTCAGCAGCACCGGAAGTTGTCCAGAGGCGAGTGCTCCATTCCCATTCTCAGGTGCCATTCGTGGAAGCGGTCGTAGAGGATGGGGAGGAGTTCCAGGGTATAGTAGCTGGCGGGATTGGGGATCCCCATGGACTCCGAAAAGACCAGAAGCATGAAGAGGTCATCCTCTTCCCGGCGAGAACGGGCCAGAGCCCCTCGATGTCGCCCTTCGTAGAATTCCTTCAGAAGGTCCAGCGCCTCTCGGATTCCTTCCTTCAGTCGGGCTGCCTCAATGGGTGTCAACGGACTCGCCTCCGTCTGGCTGGTTGCGTTCCCGGATCGGCCGTCGAGCCCTCTGGCCCGCCGTCCCACGAGACGCGCTGGTGAGGAGGGCGACCTCCCGGCAGAAAGTCCCTGGATCGGGCCATGTCCCCCTCGAGAAGATCCGGCCGTTCACCACCACGGTCTGCACGGTGAGGCCCGAAAGGGTGCGGATCAAGTCCCGCCACCCCAGCCGATGTCGGCGGGCATCCCGGAGGAGGATCACGAGGAGAGCCGGAAAATTTCGGGGATCCACGACGCGAAGCTCGACCTGGTCGCCCAGTTCGGCCCGGATGGTCCGGTAGAGGGGTCCCATCTCCTCCATGATCTCCCGGCGGCGAGCGAAGACGTGGTCTCCATCCTGAAGGAGCAGATCTCCCTGGAGTCGGCCGCAGCAGCCGCTCGAACTCATCTGCTGCTCCCACTCCCTAAGGAGCAGGATGGAAGGCCGGGGTCGGGCGTGAGTTCCCTCGTCCGCCTTCGGGTCATCTGTCGTCATCCGATTCTCCGCGAGCTGGGCCGGAATCCGGCGATCTCGCCCGGAGCTTCCCCGAATGGGCCTCTCCGAGTGCCACCTCGCTTCTTGGTACCCGGTCGGCTCCCCTCCGTTTCTGGAGGGTCCCATCCCGGGCCTCCCACGATCCACCGTGAGTTTTTCCATGAAGAGAAATCCTGCGGTGAGACGCTTCAGGGGTGACGGTCCCCTCCCACCTGTATAGATTTGTCGACCGCCGTACACATCCATGGCCTGTCCCTTCTGCTCGATCCAGACGCTCCGGAGACCGTGATCAATGCTCGATGGTTCCCTGTTCTTCGCCCCACTCCTGGCCGTTCTCCTGGTGTTCCAGCCCACCCCCGACCCCGTGGTGGCCGGAGGGGACGTCACCGCGACAGCCTCTGAGACCCGGATCGAGCCGACCCGAACCCAGGACCCGGAGGCCCTGGCCCATCCCGTGATCACTCCCCCCGTCATCGACGGGATCCTGAACGAGGCGGAGTGGAGCCAGGCCCAGCCGCTGGACGGCTTCGTCCAGCGGGTCCCCACCGACGGAGCGCCGGCCTCCGAGCCCACCGAGGTCCGAGTACTCTATGACGAAGATGCCATCTACGTGGGTGTGTGGCTCTGGGACTCCCAGCCCGAACGGATTTCCGAGGGCCCGGCGATCCGGGATTCCCGCCTCGATGACTCCGATGCCGTCGTCCTCGTCTTCGACACCTATCACGACGGGCAGAACGGCTTCGTCTTCGGGACGAATCCCTCGGGTATCGAATACGACGGACAGGTGACGAACGAGGGCCGGGGGGGTGGCGCGGCCGGAGGGGGGTTCAACCTGAACTGGGATGGGAGCTGGGACGTGGCCACCTCCCGGGACGAGCACGGTTGGTACGCTGAGTTCCGCATCCCCTTCTCCACCCTCCGGTATGCCTCCGCCGACGAAGCGGTGTGGGGCCTCAACGTGATGCGCCGTCTTCGCCGTCTGAACGAGGAGAGCTTCTGGGCTCCCATCTCCCGCCAGTACTCCCTGTATCGGGTAAGTCAGGCCGGGGTCCTCCGGGGTCTCACCCCACCGGCCGGCCGACAGGCCACCGTGAGCCCCTACGTGCTCCAGTCGGCTCAGCGCAACTTCGCCGCAGGCGATCTGGACTACGGATACCCCACCGAGTTCGGTGGCGACGCCAAGGTCCAGCTTTCCCAGAGCCTGACGCTGGACCTGACGGTCAATACCGACTTCGCCCAGGTGGAGGCCGATGATCAGCAGGTGAACCTGAGCCGCTTCTCCCTCTTCTTCCCGGAAAAGCGCCCGTTCTTCCTGGAGAACTCAGGCTACTTCCAGGTGGGCACCGGGGGTTCGGAACTCTTCTTCAGTCGCCGAATCGGAATCGACCAGGGTCAGCCGGTGCCCATCCGAGGGGGAGGGCGCCTCTCCGGACGGACCGGCGGGTTCAACGTGGGCCTCCTCCACATCCAGACCGGTCTCGACGGCCCGGCAGCCGAGGGAGAGGCACACGGCGACGCGTTCTCCGTGGCTCGAGTAGCCCGGGAGCTTCCAAATCGCTCGCAGGTGGGAGGCTTCGTCGCCGAACGCCGGGGGCGGGGGCTGGACGGCGACTGGAACCGGACCTACGCCGTGGACGGTCAGGTGGGGCTGGGGGAGTCCCTGACCCTCTCTTCGTTCGCGGCCCGCACCGACACCCCGGGACTGGAGGGGAGAGATCACGCCCTCCATGTAAACGCCCTCTACACCAGTCGTGCCTACCGGGCCATGGCCACGTACCGGGAGGTGGCGGGTGACTTCAACCCGGAGGTGGGCTTCCTTTCCCGCCGGGACTACCGGACGGGCTCGGTCTTCGGAATGCACTACATCCGACCGGAGGGGATCTCCTGGCTGCGAGAGATCCGGCCCCACTTCTCCTACAACACCTTCCGGAGCCTGGAGACCGGGTTCGAGCAGTCGGCCCGGCTCCACCTGGATTCCCACTTCGAGTTCTCCAGCGGGGCCCACTTCGAACCCGCCTTCAACTGGGTCCGGGAAGGGCTCGTGAACCCCTTCGAGATCGTGGAGGGCGTGGTGGTGGAGCCGGGGACCTATGATGGATGGGAGGCGGCGTGGCGGTTCAACACCGACCTCAGCGCTCCCTTCTCCATGCAGGCCCGCCTCGACGCAGGGCATTTCCTCTCAGGCAACCGGCGGGCGGTTTCCGGGGAGGTGAGCTACCGGCACGGCTCAGTGGCCACCCTGGGGTTGCGCCTGGACCACAACGAGGTGGAGTTGGCCGGAGGCGACTTCGATGTAACCCTCGCCGCACTCCGGGCCGGCTACTTCTTCACACCCCGGATATCGCTCCAGTCCCTGGTCCAGTACGCCACCCAGCAGGACATGTGGTCGGCCAACCTCCGGTTCGGCTGGCAGCAGACGGCGGGCACGGGGCTCTTCATCGTGTACAACGATGCCAGGGGCATCCAGACCCTCGACGGCCCCCTCTACCGCTCGCTCATCATCAAGTACAGCCGGCAGTTCGAACTCTTCCGGGGTTGAGCACCCCGTCGGCCTGGCTCAGCCGTCGCCCCCCCGACGTACGTGCTTCATGACCGTGCGGGGGCCGACCTCGGCCGTGTAGACGTTGCCGTAGGCATCCACGGCCACACCCTCGCCCCCGCTGGTGCCGGAGGTGTCCGGGTCAAGCTCGGGGTCGGGAATGAACTCGGTGACCCATCCATCCACCACACTTCCGATGTACACCCCGCGCTTCCAACCGGGATTGCGGGTCTGGTTGGACTCCGAATCCACGGCGTAGAGAATGTCGTTGTCATCGATGAACATTCCGCTGATCCGCGCGAACTGGGTCCAGGAAGCCAGGTGCTCTCCGTCCTGGGTGAAGATCTGGATCTTGTTGTTGTTCCGGTCCGCCACGAATAGGCGTCCCTGGGAGTCCATGGCCAGGGCGTGAGGATCGCTGAACTGCCCGTCCGCGCTCCCGGTCTCGCCCCACTCCATGATGAAGTTCCCCTCACTGTCCAGCTTCACGATCCGGTTGCTTCCGCCGGCGTCATGACCGTCGGCGATGAAGAGACTCCCGTCCGGCGCCACGATGATATCCGAGGGTTTCGTGAAGTGGTTGGGACCGTCCCCGGCCACACCCCGCTCGCCCAGGGTCATGAGCTTCTCGCCCTGGGGGCTGAATTTGATGATGATGTGGCCCCATCCCTCGGGCTGATCGCCGAAGCCCAGGGCGTCGGTGACCCAGACGTTTCCGTCGTCATCCACGTACATCCCGTGGGGCCAGGCCAGCTCCCCGGCCCCGAAGCTCTGAAGAAGATTTCCGTCCAGGTCGAACTGGAGGATCGGGTCCACGTCGGGATGGGGGATGCAGGTGTTCTCTCCGCACCGCTCCGCGATCCAGATCGACTGGCCGTCCGGCGCGGGGTAGATGGCGCTGACCGCTCCCCACTCCCGGTCTCCCGGGAGGTTCCCCCACGACTCATCCACTGTCCGGTACGGGGTGGCCTGGGCCAGCACCGGACCGGCAATGAGGCTCAGCGCCACGATGGCAGCGGTGAAGGACATTCCTAGTCTCATTCTCTTCGTCATGATCGCCCTTTACACGGGTTGAACTCGGCGAGCCGAAAGAGGCCGCCATCGTCATTTCGAACACTCCCTTCATGCCCGAATCGAGGCCAATTTCGGTTTCCGGCATCGCGAGGGCAAGTCGCTCCGCCGCGAGCTTCGGGGCATGCGCATCGCCTGCGCCTGAACCCCAGCCGACTCAGGGACGGGAGGCTCCGCGCTCGAAGCCGACGCTGGAGGGAGCTCAGTGCGTGCGGAAGATCTGGCGAAGCTCGTCGGGGTCCTCGGTCCGGGTCAGGGCCAGCATGAGCAGGATCCGAGCCTTCTGCGGCGTCAGGTCACCGGCTCCGAGGAGAGCCCCTGGCCCCCCTTCGCCACCTCCGCTCCCCACAGGCACCCGGCCCGCTCCGGTCCGGCTGCTCCGCACGACCGCCACGCCCGCCGCTCGAGCCTGCTGAAGCGCCTCACTCTGAGCCGGCGTGCTCCCACCCCGCCCCACGGACGCCATCACGATCCCCTGGGCTCCAGCCTCCACGGCAGCCCGAACCAGGGCGCCATCCGCACCCAGATGGACATGGATGACCTCGACCCGCGGGAGCGACTCCAGGCCTGAGAGATCAAAGGCCGGAGTCCCGCAAGTGCGCGGCGGCGGGGATCGTTCCAGAACCACCGAATCGGGATCTGCCACGCCAAGGGGACCCGCCCCGTGGGCCACGAAGGCGTTGGTACGCGAAGTGTGGACCTTCGCGGCCTCTCGGCCCGGGAGGATCTCGTCGTTCATCAGGACCACCGCGCCCACCTCCCGTGCTTCGGGATGGACCGCCAGCCGCACGGAATTCATGAGGTTGGCGGGCCCGTCGGCCCCGAGCATGGACGCGGTTCTCATGGCTCCCGTCACGATGACGGGACGACACTGCGCCAGGGTCAGATCCAGGAAGTAGGCTGTTTCCTCCATGGTGTCGGTGCCGTGCGTGAGGATCACCCCAGCCGGAGGATCTTCACTCTCCGAGAAGAGGTCGTCGATCCTTCGGGCCATCTGGAGCCACTGCTCCAGACTGATGGCTCCGGACGCCACATTGCTGATCTGCTCCACGGTAAGTCGGGCCACCGTGTCCACCCCCGGAAGGCTGCGGATCAGCTCCTCCCCGGTGAGACGATCTCCCTCGGTATTGCTGATGGTGCCCCCCGTGGCCATGACGTGGACGCGGGGGAGGTCCAGCGTATCAGCCTGGACAGCTGTGGCCGGGGCTGGTGCGGCCCCTGCGAGGAGGAGCCCCAACAACAGAAAAAGCCCCTTGGAGAACGCCTGGCTCGAGAACGGACTGGACACCCTCGACCCGAGACCCGGTCCTTCCACGACCCGGCCGGGGCGGTCAGCCCTCATCTTCGAATCCCCACGGGGCCGGGGGAGGATCCACCGGCGCCGTCAGATCGAAATCCACACGGTACCTGAGTCCGGTGGCCTCCCTCCGGAGGCCGTACGAGAAGACCTCACCGGGCCGGATCTCCAGGAACCAGAGTTGACTCTCCCGGCCCGGCACCTCGCTCACGCTGTAGGCGTCGGCCGGGAACTCCTGGCGCCAGATCGAGCCTGGCCCAGTCGTGTCCCCTCCGTAGTCCGTGTTCTCGGCATCGGGGGTGCCGTCCTCCAGCCGGTGATCGTGCTTCAGACGCAGCCCCGCGTCGGTGCGGGACACCACCCAGGTCCGGGAGCGATCGTCGTCCACATGGAGGGGGATCCGAATCTCATCGTCTCCACATTCCCTCACGTGCATGACCAACTCCGCCTCCCACCAATTGGAGTCGGAGGGCGCCTCGATGGGCGAACCGACGAAGGCCTGGCCACAGAGCTCCTCCAGACGCTCCCAGAAGACCTCCTGCTCCGAGCTCAAGCCCGTGGGCACCGTCCTCGCCATCGCGTCTTCCCCGTCCGCCGGCCCCGGGGCCGGCGCCTCACCGCAACCGATCACACCCAGGGTCACGACGAGGAGCAGCGGGGTCAGGCAGCGGCGTGACCCACGGAGACGTGAGACTGGCGGGCTCATCAGGGCAGCGGGTCTGCTCATGTCGCAACTTCCTCGAGAAGGGCAAGGGTGAACGGTCCGGAGGGAGATTGGAGAGGTACAGGTGGAAGGGCAAGCCGTGCAGTCGGCTCCGCCTCGCCCAGGGCCGCAAGACCCCGACGCGGCGGTCGCTCCTGTTCTTCAACAGCCTTCTAAGGCTTCGACCCCGACCCGACGACTCCGTCGTTCCATGAGGAGGGTGTCTCGCCAGGCGCCTGCCAGGCGGGCGATTCGCTCGCGGCGTCCCACCTCCCGGAATCCCATGCTCCGATGGAGAGCTACACTGGCCCGGTTCTCGGGAAAGACCCCGGCCTGAAGGGTCCAGATTCCCTGTTGTTCCGAGGCGTGGATCAGCGCCCCGAGGAGGGTCCTGCCCCATCCGCGTCCCCGTCGTGAGGTCTCCACATAGACGCTCACCTCGGCCACTCCGGCGTACACTTCACGGGCCGACACCGGGGACAGCGCCGCCCACCCCACGAGATCTCCGTCCTCGATCGCAACCCATCGCGGAACCTTCAGATGGTTCCGGTCCCACTCGGTCCAGTCCGGGACCCGGGTCTCGAAGGTGGCCATCCCGCTGGCGATCCCCTGAGCGAAGATCTCGGCGACCCGGGGCCAGTCCCGGGCCTCGAGAGGTCGAAGGGTCACGGTCGATCGATCACCTGCACCTGCGCCCCTTCTCCCAACCCCTGAGACTCGAACCACCCCTCGTTCGTCTCCAGCGCCGAGACGTAGGGGATACCCGGGGTGTAGTGGGTGCAGTCATCGGAGTAGGTCTCGTCGCAGGGCTCCATGGAGAGGAGGGCCACGATGGTGCCCCCCTCGTCCAGGAAGGCGATGTCCAGGGGGATCCGGGTGCGCCACATCCAGAACCCTTCGTCGGCGGAACGGGTCGAATCGAAGACGAAGAGCATACCGGCGTCCTCGTCCAGGGCGTCCCGCCCGGTCAGCCCCCTCATCTGCTGCCGCTCGCTCTCGGCGACCTCGACCACGAGCTCACCCACGCGGTCGCCCTGCTCGACCACCACATGGAC
>SKKH01000135.1 GCA_007121555.1 Gemmatimonadota bacterium
GCGCACACAGGAGCGACGGAGCCCCCGACGATGGGAAGGGGGCCGGGACCCTGTGGGTGTGGAGTCGATCCATTGCATGCCGGGGGCAGGAGGGCCAGCTTGAGACTACCCGAATGGCTGGAAGAACCCTGTATTGAAGAGGTTTACCCCATGCGACGAGGACCGTTCGTAGTCGTGTGCATGCTGGCGCTTCCTGCATGTTACACCTTCCAGCCGGTGGCGGTGGAGGAGCTGGAGCCGGGTATGGAGGTAAGGGCCCAGATCACCGCCGCCCAGGCCAGAGAGTTCCAGGATGTGCTGTCAGATGGGGCACGGACTCTCGACGGTCGGGTGGTGCGAGCCGATGGTCACGCTGGATCCATTCAGCTTTCTGTTCCAGCCACGATGACGGAACGGTCCGGAGTTCGCCGGACCTTCCGTCAGGAAGTGGAGATCTCTCCGTCAGGCCTCCTCGAAGTGGAGATCCGGGAGCTGAATGAAAGGCGAACCTACCTCGCGGTCGGGGGGGCTCTGGCGCTGGCCGGGGGAATCATTCTCCACCAGGTGACCCAGGGTGGCTCGGGGCGAACCGACGTGGTGGATCCCTCGCCCCCCTCGGAGTGGCGAGCGCCTCCGACCCCCTGGTTCCGGATCCCCATGTAGAACGAAGTGCGCCCCGAGGGCTGGAGCCCCCGGGGCGCGAACTACCGTTCTCCGGGCTCCTTCAACCGGAAGGTGTATCCGGGATGTTGGGATTCGTCTCCCGCTCCTGCTCCGGGATCGGGTAGCAGAGGGTCTGGTTCTGATCGAGGAAGGATGCGTCCCCGGGAACCTCCAGGGGCGACAGCTCGCCGGGGCGGTTGTCCTCCTGCCAGCGTCGCAGGTCGTTCAGCCGCCGACCTTCGAGCCACAACTCGATGTAGCGTTCCCGCTTCAGGTGGGTCCAGGCCTCCTCCAGGGAGTTTGCCTCCCAGAGAGGAATCGGTTCACCGTCGTGATCGCTCACGAGGCCCTCCCGTAGCCCGTTGATGTAGTCCATGGCGGTCTGCCAGTTCCCTTCGATCAGTGCCGCCTCGGCCCGGAGTAGATCCATCTCCCGGCCGCTGGCCAGATTCCGGTTCGCGTCTCTGGACGGGTACTTCAGCTGAAAGTACCAGGGGACCTGTCCGACCCGGTCCACCGCCGCGTCGCCGAAGGGAATGTTCTCATCCATCCCCCAGGGAGTTCGGGGGTCTCCGGTCTCGGTGTAGTAGTCTTCGATCACCGTATTCCAGACCGAGTGGGCCCGGTACGGCTGATTGGCGCCGGCCCAGTAGATCCGGTTGTACTGGGCGTCGCTGATGGTATTGTGCTCCACCTGGTGGACGAAGTCCGGCGGGACCTGGTCGGCGTCGGAGAGGGCGCCGGCCCAGTTCCCCAGGTTCGCCCGGGTCTGGGCTCGCCCGGCGTAGGCCGCTGTGACCACGTCGCTCTGGCCCGTGTTCTGGCCGATCTCAATCGCCAGGTCGAAGAACCCCTCTCCTCGTTCCAGGAAGACTTCGCGGGGCTCCTCACCCCCGCCGTTGATCACGGCCTGGCAGTAGTTCTCACCCAGCACCCTTCCAGCGTAGCCGGCCACCAGGGCCATCCGGGCCGCCGGCCCATAGTTCATGAAGTCGACTCCGTCGACTCCCTGGAACCGCTCGAGGCCCTCCTCGGCGACCGCTCGCGCCCGCTGGTGGTTGGTCCAGGTCACGTGTTCGTCGTCCCACACCAACAATCCCCGTTGCTGGAGGAGGGTGATGCCGTGGGCCGAGGTGGAGCCTGCGGGAAAGAGCTCACGGGTCACCGCGGCTCCGGTGTAAGCGTTGAAGTTCAACCCCTGCATCAGGAGGCGTGTGGCACCTGCCACCAGGGGCTCATGGGCATCCGGATCGTTCAGGAAGTCGTCCTGGACCGGCCCCGGGTTCACCACGTCGAAGTCACAGGCGGTGAGCTGGAGACCGATGAAGATCGCCAGGACCAGCATACCCAGGCCCCGGAGGACCGAGGATGTCCGCTTGAAAATGCGAATCTTGGTTATCATTTGGCTCCCCCTCCTCAGAAGGTCACGCGGACCGACGCGATGAACTGCGCCGGAGGCGGAATGTGCTCGGCGATGCTGGGCATCTGCTCGGTGGATTCCCGCCCGATCATTTCGGGATCGAACATGAGGAACTCGTCGTTGCGCCAGCGGAACCAGTTCCGCAGCGACATGCTCAGCGAGGCGTTGTTCGCTCCCGGCACCGCGAAGTCGATGGGAGCCCGGAAGGTGATGTCCCGGAGCTTGAAGAAGTCGGCCGGATAGTAGGTCGAGCCGGTCTGATAGTTGGCCTGGATGCAGTGCCCCCGCTGCCAGCCCGTGAGGCCGTCGATCTGGCCCTCATCGATCAGGTCGTAGACCGCCTGACCGCAGGTGGGCCAGCGAATGTTGCGCTGATAGGCCTGGTTTGAGGCCCCATCGAAGATGTAGTGACCGCCCTGGAACTCACCCCGTCCGGAGAGCTCCATCCCGCCCGGAAGCCGCAGGGCGAGGGATCCACCGATCGTGTGAGTGGGCTGCCGTGGCCCGTAGATGTGGTTGGCCTCCCACTGGGGCTCCTCGCCCACGGCGTCGGGGTTGGTCAGGCGCCATCCTCTGGCCGCCATGACCGGCTCACCCACCTCGACCCAGCCACCACCTGCAGCGAAGGGGACGGCTCCCCCCAGGTCGATGACCTCACTCTGATTGGTGTAGAGGTTGAGGCCGCCGTCGAGTCCCCAGTTCACACCCTCATAGAGTGCGGCGTTCACATTCAGCTCGATTCCCTGGTTCCGGATCGTCCCCACGTTCTCCTGCTGGGAGAGCGAGAATCCGATCGAGGCCGGCATCCGCACCGAGAAGAGTGCGTCGGAGGTAGTCTGTCGGTAGTAGGTGAACTCGGTGGACACCCGATCACTCAACAGGGAGGCGTCGAAACCCAGTTCCAGCTCACTGGTCCGCTCAGGGCCCAGGTCCGGATTCCCCACATTGAGAGGAAAGAAGGCGGGAAGTCCGCCGTACCCCACCGGATCCCACGTCCGAACGGCGTCGAAGGCGCCAGGGGCCCTACCCGCCTGTCCCCAGGCGGCGCGTAGCTTCCAGTCTCCCCAGCCCATGGGCCAGAAATCCTCGTCGGAGATCACGTACGAGGTCGAGATCTTCGGATAGGCCTGGAGCCCCAGATCCTCACCGAAGGCGGTGTTTCCATCGACCCGGGTTCCCAGGGTCACGAAGTAACGGTCCCGCATGTTGAACATGACCTGACCGAAGAATCCCGCGTTGGTCACCCTGAGGCGATCCTCGAAGCCGAGTCGTTCACCGGCCGCATTCACGGTGGGTACACCCGGCCCCGGGAAGATCTCTCCGTACGCTTCGGTCATGAGCTCTTCATTCGTGACGCTTTGAGCCCCCGCCGAGATGGTGGTGATGAAGTCTGGGCTGAACTCGTAGCCATAGTTGGTCACGTAGTCCACCGAGAGGATGGAATTCTGGATCCGGGCATCGGAGAGGATGCCCTCCGGAGCCATCCGGAATCCAAAGGGTCGGAGGTTGCGGTTTTCCTGGTTCGCCTGGTCGAAGCCCACCGTGAGCCGATGGAGGAAGGTCTCGGAAGCCTGGAACTCGGCCGTGCCCCCTGTGACGAAGCGGTCGATCCAGGTGTCGATCTCCTGGTTCAGGGTGAGGGCCACCGAGTCAGGGTCCGAGAGCCCGAAGTAGTTCCGCTCGGCCCGGAAGGCGTTCAGGGTCAGCCCATGGGCGTTGTTCCCCGAGGGCGTCTGCCGAATATCGTTCCGGGTGTACTGGCTGTTCCAGCTCAGCGTGAGGCGATCCAGCGGCGAGAAGGTGAAGTTCCCGCGGACCGTGGTGCGCTCCTCCCTGTCCAGGGGCAGGACCCCCTTGTTGTCCGTCAGGGACCCGGAAACAAAGTACTGGAGGCTTTCACCCCCCCCGCTCACTGACAGCGCATAGCGTTGGGTGTGCCCGGTGCGGAGGAACGGATCCATGTTCAGGAAGGGGTTCTCGTCCAGTGCGAAGGGGCGAAGTCGATTCGCCCCCTGATCGATCTGGGCGGTCCACTGGGCGTCGCCCGAGGCGCCGCGGCGAGTGAAGATCTGGATCACCCCCGCCGAGGCCTCGGTGCCGTAAAGTGTGGTGGCTGCGGCACCCTTCAGAACCTCCACCCGGTCGATGTCCCCCGGGTCGATGTCGGCCAGGGGACCCGGTGTGACGTTGGCACTCCGGCCGGTGAAGCCCACCGAGGGACGGTTCCGCTCGTAGGGTTCACTCCGAACCCTTACCCCGTCGATGTAGATGATGGGCTGGTTGGATTGGGAGACCGAGACGGCCCCTCGGAGGCGGATCTGGGCCGCCGATCCCACCGAGCCGGTGGCCTGGCTCACGCCGAGCCCGGGAGAGCGTCCCTGGAGAAGCTGGTCCACCGAGGGCACCACGTCCCGGACCTCTCCCATGTTGATCTGGGTGATGGCGTTCCCGACCTCCCGCTGCCTGGCCTGCCCTGCGGTTCCGGTCACGACGATGTCGTCGAGTCGGAGCGCCTGGGAGGCGAGTTCGAGGTCGATGGTGGTGGTCTCCCCGGCGGCTACGGTCACCGTCTCGGTGGCTTCCCGGTAGCCCAGTCGCTGGGCCTGAAGCTGATACTCACCAGGGGCCAGATTGGGAATGTTGAACCGGCCATCGGCGCTGGTCAGGGTGCCCCGGTCCGTCTGGGGAAGGAAGACCTGCACGCTGGCGAGGGGCTGGCCGGACCGGGCGGAAGTGATGGTGCCCGTGATGGTGCCGGTGTCCTGGGCCTCGAGGGCCGGCGCGAAGGCCAGAAGGCCAGCGGCGACCATGGTCAGCCAGGCGCCTGAACTGCTCGCGCCCCGGACTCTGCCCGGGGGCGGACGATCGGACGACGACGGATTCATGGGAACTCCTTGGCGGGATGTCGGAAGAGGAGAGGTCTCCTGGGTGCAGGGGAGGCCTCGGTGCAAGCAACCCCGTCGAAGTTGAAGGGCGGCACGGCTCCTCCCTTCACGAAGCGACAGGTCACGACGGATAGTGAGTGTGGTGTAACCACTATGTCAAGTTTTCGAAGGAGGAGGTTCGGTCTCTGTTCGCAATCCGTTGACGCACCCCCCTTCGAGGCCTATTCTCGCCCCCTGGCCCGGACGGGAGAGGTCCAGGGGACTCGGACCCCTACGAAGTGTCCGGCCCGTCTCGTCTGCGGCCCGCAGCGCCGACCGTGCCAGCGGATTGCCGACGCAGTGCAACCTGTCCTTTCGATCCTCGTGGAGACTCCTCCCCATGACCCGAGAACCCTCGTCCTCCCGCCGTCTCGCCCAACCCGCGCCGCTTCTGGCTCTCCTCATCCTTCTTATGGTGGCGGGGGGAGCCTCCGTTCTTTGGGCAGGCGACCTCCAGGGGCAGGAGATCCCTCATCCCGACGATGTGGTGGGCTTTGAGCTTGGATCCGACTACAACCTTGCCGACCTGCAGCAACTCTATCGGTACTACGAGGTGCTGGCCGAGGCGAGCCCCCGGGTGATCAAGGAGGAGATCGGGCGATCCGTGAGGGGGGAGCCCATGTATCTCCTCTACCTCTCATCGGAGGAGAACCTGGCTCAGCTCGATCGATGGAAGGAGATCTCCGCTCGTCTGGCCCGGGCCCGGGACCTGGAGCCGGACGAAGCCCGGGCTTTGGCCCGGGAGGGGAAGGCCATCGTCTGGATCGACAACGGACTTCACTCGGCCGAGGTGGCCCACGCCCAGCACGGCCCGCTGCTGGCGCATCACATGGCCACCGACGAGTCGGACGAGGTTCGGAGGATCCGGGACGACGTCATTCTGCTCCTCATGCCTCAGATGAACCCGGACGGGCACTCCATCATGGTGGACTGGTATCGGGGCGTGGCGCGGACCGACCACGAGTTCACCAATACGCCCGAGGTCTGGCACGAGTACGTGGGCCACGATATCAACCGGGACTGGTTCATGCTCCGCCAGGCGGAGTCTCAGGCCGTGGCCCGTCAGCTATGGGAGGAGTGGTATCCCCAGATCGTCTTCAACCACCACCAGCATTCGCCTTTCCCCACGCGGATCTTCATTCCCCCCTTCGCCGATCCCCTGAACCCGCACATCCACCCGCTGGTGGTCCGAGGGGTGAACATGGTGGGCGAGGCCATGGCGAAGCGATTCGAGGAACTGGAGATGCCCGGAGTGATTTCAGGAGTCACGTTCACGATGTGGTGGAACGGGGGGATGCGGACGGCCCCGTATTTCCACAATCAGGTGGGAATCCTCTCCGAAGTGGCCCATCGCTACGCCTCTCCCCAGTATCACGACCCCGACTCGCTGCCCGAGTCGATCCAGGCCGGAAGCCGCGAGGTCTCCATGATCGAGCCCTCGATCTTCTACGCGAACCCCTGGGAGGGAGGATGGGCCCGCCTGGCCGACGCGGTCGAATACCACTTCGTGGCCTCCATGGGGACGCTGGACATCGGATCCCGGCTGCGGGAGGACTGGCTCTACAACATCTATCGCATGGGGAGCCAGCAGATCCGTGAGGGCAGCGAGGGGGGCCCCTTCGCCTACGTCATCCCCGACGAGGACCAGTGGGACCGGGGAGAGGCCGTGGAGATGATCAACGTCCTTCGCCGGGGCGGGGTCGAGGTCCACCGGGCACGCGAGGACTTCGAGGCGGGCGGACGGAGCTGGCCGGCAGGCACGTACGTGGCCTATGCCGGGCAGGCGTTTCGGGCCCATCTCATGGACCTGATGGAGCCTCAGCATCATCCCCAGCGAGAACTCTACCCGGGTGGCCCCCCCGAGCCGCCCTACGGTGGCCTGGCCGGGTGGACCCTTCCCATGCAGATGGCCGTGAACGTGGTGCGGGTGGATGAGCCCTTCCAGATTTCGGATGAAGTCGTGGAGCGGGCTCCGGTCCCCGCCACCGTAGCGGTTCCGGAAGCGGAGTTCGGCTATCTCCTCTCCTCTCGTCGCAATGCGTCTCGAACCGCAGTGAATCGCCTGCAAGCGTCCGGTGAGAGGATCCATCTGGCCACCGAGGCCGTGGAGGTCGGGGGAGAGCGGTTCGATCCAGGTGGGTTCATCGTGGAGTCGTCGGGGAACACGAGGGCGCGGGTGAACGAAATCGCGGGAGAGCTGGGCCTTCGCGTCGTCCCACTGGACGCCGCCCCCTCGGCCACCCTCGTCCCCCTTCGCACGCCCCGCCTGGGGATGTACATGCCCTGGACCGGGAACATGGATGAGGGCTGGACCCGCTTCGTCTTCCACGAACATGATTTCCAACCCGACACCATCCGCAATGCGGACCTGCAGGCCGGAAATCTGGAGGCGTTGGACGTAATCGTCTTCACTGACCAGGGCGCGGGATCCATCATGGAGGGGCATCAGACCGGTGCCATGCCCGAGGCCTACGTCGGAGGTGTGGGTGAGGAGGGCGCCGCGAACCTCCGCCGGTGGGTGGAAGAGGGCGGGACCCTGGTCGCCTTCGATGGGGCGGGCGACTTCGCCATCGAGGCTCTGGGGCTCCCGGTGTCCAACGTGACCGCCAACGTTTCAAGGGAGGACTTCTTCATCCCCGGATCGCTGATCCGAACCGAGTTCGACGGGACACACCCCATTGGATTCGGCACCCCGGAGGAGACGGCCGCGTTCTTCCAGAACTCCCGAGCGTGGGAGGTCCACGATGAGGATCGGGTCGACGTGGTGGGTCGATACGCAGAAAGTGATCTGCTCATGAGTGGATGGGAGCTGGGAGCACAGGCGCACCTGGCGGGCCAGCCCGCCGTGGTCCGGGTCCGAGTCGGGGAGGGCGAGGCGGTCCTCATCGGCTTCCGGCCCCAGTTCAGGGCGCAGCCGACGGGCACCTATCGACTCTTCTTCAACGCCGTTCACGGCGCAGGAGCTGAGGATCGACCCGCCCTCCTCGGGTTGAGGGGCGGGATGGAGACGGCGGCTCCGGCGTCCGACCGCTGAACCGGGCTGACGCAGGAAACCAGAACCTGGCCGGCTCTCGCTCGGTTGCCGGCCCCAGCTCACGGGACCCATGGACGGCCAGCGGATCTTCACGGTGGAGGAGGCCAACCAGCTGATTCCTCAACTCGAATCCGCCTTCGACGAACTGGAGGACGAGCGTCGTGAATTGGATCAGGGGATCGACCGGATCAAGATCCTGGATGTGCTCTGGGGCCCTCGCTTGAGGGAGCCGGCCAATCCGGATCGACAGGAGTTCCTCACGCACCGCGCTTCGGTTCGTCAGAACCTCCGTGAGATCGAAGCGGTGGTGGAGCAGCGGATTCTGTCCCTGGGGGTCCGCTTTCCGGCGGGAGGGTTGGCGCATGGACTCGTGGACTTTCCGACGACACTCGACGGTCGAGTGGTCTTTCTCTGCTGGAAACGAGGAGAGCCCAGGCTCCAGGCGTGGCACGAGGTCGATGGAGGGTTCGCAGGTCGACGCCCTCTCACCCTCGAGATCGCCTCCCGGATGGGGACCTGATCCCCTGGCCGGCTCCGGGCCGCCGCGGTCCCACCAGGCCGTTGACGTACCGGGGTGGCGACGGGTGAGCGGGCCGGTCCACTGGACCCCATCCCAGACTCTCCCCAGATTTCCAGGGTATTCGTGCCCTCTCCCTGTCCCTTCCAGACCCTGCGGCCATGCATCCCCGTCTCATCCTTTCAGTCCCCGTCCTGTTTCTGGCCGCCCTGGCCCTGGCCCCGGTGCTTCATGCGCAGGAGCCGGTCGAAGCGATTCGGATGGTCGACCGACTCGTGGCAGAACCGGCGAGCCTCGTCCTCCAGCGGGGAGAGACGGCCCACCTCCAGGTCCGGGCGCTGGACGCCGAGGGAGGTGAACTGGACGTACCGATCCGGGTGACGGGACCCCGACAGGCGCTTCAGGTGAGGGGATCCGAGATTCGTGCGCTGGCGGTCGGCGAGCACACGGTCACCGCGGTCCTCGTCGTCCCCCCTGACGCAGCCATGGAGCCCCTTCGGATCGAGGTGCCGGTGGTGGTGGAGTGGCCCCCGGTGACCGAGCTTCACATCGAGGTTGAGGGCGACCGGCTCTTCGAGGGGACGGTGCGGAGACATCGGGCACAGGCCCTCCATCCGGATGGGTCGCATCGGCCGGGGGCTCGGGCCCAGTGGCGGAGTTCCGATCCCGATGTGGCTCGCGTCGATGAATTCGGGAACGTGAGTGCCCTGGGCGTGGGGTCGGTCACGATCTCGGCGGAGTTCGGTGGGGCGGCGGCCGAGGTGCGCCACGAGGTCGAACCCTTCCCGGCCCGCGCCCTGGAGCTGGAGGTCCATGCCGAAGGGGTCGTCACCGGGGATGTGGTTCACCTCCGGGCCCGTGCGCTGGACGAGAGGGGCCAGGAGATCCAGGGACTTCCGGTGACCTGGGGCTTCAACTGGGACGCCGGTGGACGTGACATCGTGGCCCCCGGGGCTACCGCCGACATCCGCGATGGGAGCTTCGTGGCCCAGGTCCCGGGCGAGTACACGATCTTCGCCGGGAGCGGCCCCCTCACGTCCCGCCTCACCTTCGAGGTGGAGGATCGGGACGTGGTCCATGACGTCTCCCTCCTGGGACAGGGAAGGGTGTCCCGGGAACACACGTCCGATTTCTGGATCTGGGAGGGTGCCGATGGACGGGACTGGGCCCTCACGGGAACCTGGGGCGCGGACGGCTGGGCCTATCTCTGGGATGTGACCGACCCAGGCTCCATGGTGAAGACCGATTCGGTTCAGGTCGACGCCCGGACCGTGAACGACGTGAAGACCTCGCCCGATGGCCGCTACGCGACCCTGACCAGGGAGGGGGCCTCCGACCGGAGGAACGGACTCGTGCTCCTGGACCTCTCCGATCCGGGTCGCCTGTCCATCGCCTCCGTCGTGGAGGAGGGGCTGACCGGAGGCGTCCACAACGCCTTCCCCACCGACGACTACGTCTACGCCCTTTCCGGGGGCGATAAGTACCTCATCATCGATGTGTCCGATCTGTCCGCACCCCGGACGGTGGGAGAGGTCCAGCATGACGATTGCCGGATCCACGACGTCTGGGTCCACGACGGCCTGGCCTACTCGGCCCAGTGGGGATGCGGCCTCCTGGTCTACGACGTGGGGAACGGGGGGTGGGGCGGGAGTCCTGAAGCTCCGGTATTCGTCTCGCAGATCGAGACGCCCGGGGGCCGGACCCACGCCGTCTTCCCCTACTATCAGGAGGACACGGGGATCTTCTACGTGTATCTGGGCGACGAGATCATCGGTCGGTCGGGGATGGCGTGGGGCGGGCAGCCCGAGGGCCCGTACCAGCCCGGCGACGACCAGGAGATGGTTCCTGAACAGACGGCCGGATACATCCACATCATCGACTTCTCTGATCCCGAGGCACCCAGAAAGGTGGCCCGGTACCACGTCCCCGAGTATGGAAGCCACAACATCTGGGTCGAGGATGATGTCCTCTACCAGGCCTACTACGAGGGGGGGCTCCGGGTGGTGGATGTGGCGGGCGAACTTCGGGGAAACCTGGCGGATCAGGGGCGGGAGATGGCGGTGTTCAAACCCTTCGATCCCTATGGATTCATCCGGAACGCGCCCATGGTCTGGAGCGCCATGCCCTTCAAGGGCCGCATCTACATGTCGGACCATAACTCGGGGCTCTGGTCGGTAGAGCTCCAGCCTCGCGACGCCCCTCCGGTCAGCTGATGGCGGGAGTGTCCGATCCACCGGATGGGTCCTCGGACACGGAGACCCGGGGTCCGGATCGACCGGAGCGGACGGAGGAGCCTTGGATCGAGACCCGCAGGGGAGGGCTCTTCTTCATCAACTCCCTCTTCATCTTTCCCCACGTCATGGTCCTCGTGCCCCTTCTGACCCGGATCTTCGTGCGTGGCCGGGGGGGCGTGCAGGAGGAGTCCACTATCCTGGACACCTTCCCGCTCCTGGCCGAGCACATGCTGCCCTGGATGGGCTGGCTCCTGATCCTCCCCATCGGTCTGGTGCTGATGAACCTGCGGGAGGAGCCGGCACCCCTTCCCAGGGCCGGTCTCGTGACCTTCCTCCTCCTTCACCTTGCGGCGCTGACCTGGACGGTGGCGACGTGGCTGGGGCTCACCGGTGGCACCCTTCCGGGTGGCTGGCCCTGATGGAGCCGGAGCCGGACGAGAGTAAGGCCGTTCGGTCTGCTCGGCACCTGCACCTCGAGGTGACTCGGACGGCGCGGGTGTCCGTGCTCGGGGGAGGCTCGGAGTCGGAAGGGGCCCGCTGGTGGGTGCTTCATGGATACCGGCAGCTCGCCCCGCGATTCCTCCGCCGCTTCGAGGACATCGCCACGCAGGGGCGGAAGATCCTGGCTCCGGAGGCCCTCTCGCGCTTCTATCTGGCCCCGGGTGACCGGTCCCACGACGGACGAGACCCGGTGGGGGCCAGCTGGATGACCCGGGAGGACCGGGACACCGAGATCCAGGATTACGTGGGGTACCTGGACCGCGCCCTGGAGGATCCCCGCCTGGACGGGAACAGCCCGGGGGTGCTGCGTACCGTCCTGGGATTCTCCCAGGGAGGACACACTGCGGCCCGCTGGGTCGCGCTGAGCCGCCACCGATTCTGCGACCGTCTCATCCTCTGGGGTGTGGCCCTGCCTCCAGATCTGCCCGATGCGGCCCGCGAACGACTCTCCCAGCTGGAACTGATCCTGGTGCGCGGCGATTCCGACGCACTGAGGCGGAGGGAAGAGGAGGAGAGGGAGGAGAGTACGCTCCGGAACTGGGGTGTGGAGTGGCGGGAACTGCGACATCCCAGAGGCCACCGGATCGACGGATTGCTATTGCGAAAACTCGCGGGCGAGGAGTCGCGAGCCACGGGGTAGAAGGCTGTTGAAGACGTAGAGGGGCCATCGTTGCGAGTGCCAGCGGCCCTCCCCCGTTCCCCGCATGGCGGCTTCAGAATTCGCCGATGAAACCGATCTCGGTATGGAGTTCGTAGCCCATCTCCCGGAGGACGGTGTCCCTGGCTAGGTCGATGAGCCACCGCACCTCCCGGGCGCTGGCCCCTCCCAGATTCACCACGATGTTCGCGTGCTTGTGGAAGATGGCCGCGTTCCCTTGGACCCGGCCCTTGAGGCCGCACTGGTCGATGAGCCGTCCGGCCCCGATCCCCTCGATCTTCTGGAAGATGGAGCCCGCGCAGGGGTAGAGCCAGAGATCCGGATGCCGGTCGTCGCGCCAGGCCAGATTCTCACGGATCGTCTTGCGGAGGGCTTCGGGCGGCGTCGGATCCAGTCGGAAGGTGGCCGAGAGGACCACGTCCCGCCGATGGTGCAGGATCGAGTCGTCGTAGCCGAACTGGAAATACTCCACCGGGACAGAACGGCGCTCGCCCTCCTCGCTCAGGATTTCGGCCGACTCCAGCACCTCTTCGATGAACACGGTCCGCTCCCTCCGGGGCGCCGGGGAGAGGAAGTGGAGGTTCTGCCAGAGCGCGCCGCCTACAGTGGAAGGAATCCCGACGAAGTGATGGAGGCCCCCCAGGCCGCGGGCCACCGTGGCCACGATCAGGTCGGGAAAGACCTCCACCCCCGCGCCGGTCCGCACTCGGATCCCGTCGTCCAGGAAGTGGATCCCCTGGACCTCGTTGCGAATGACGAGTCCAGGGTATCCGCCGTCGCCCACCAGGATGTTGGCCCCTCTTCCCAGGAGGAAGTGGGGGATTTCCAGGTTCCGGGCCACCTCGATGGCCTGCTGGAGTTCGTCCGGAGTCCGGGCGCGTACGAGAGCTCGAGCGGGCCCGCCGATACGGAAGGTCGTGAGCGGGGCCAGGGGGACCTCGGTTTCCAGCGTCATGGGCTGAAGTCTACGCTGGAGTACATCCAGAGGGAGGTGCGGGATCGGCACGGAAGCGAACTCGGACGGAGGCGGGTCGGATCGAGGAAGCCGGAAGCGGCTCCGGAAGTTAGAGGGACT
Source organism: Gemmatimonadota bacterium (assembly GCA_007121555.1). Lineage (GTDB taxonomy): Bacteria > Gemmatimonadota > Gemmatimonadetes > Longimicrobiales > Gaopeijiaceae > PWLA01. Next base: position 13,006 of record SKKH01000135.1, read on the forward strand.
GGGCGCTGGGGAAAACCGGGCATGGCGCCGACCTCGTCCGCGTCCTACTCTGAATGCAGTTTGATTCGTTGACACCCCTGGGAGAACGAATGTCGACCACCCCTTCATCTGCAGCCAAGGGCGGCAGAGTCCTCCTTCTCGGCGCAGGCGAGCTGGGCCGCGAACTCGCAATCGCAGGTCAGAACCTGGGCCTCACGGTGATCGCGGTGGACCGGTATGCGGGCGCGCCCGCCATGCAGGTGGCCCACGGATCCGAGGTGGCGTCCCTGCTTGACGCAGACGGCCTCCGACGGGTCATCGAGACCCACCGGCCCGACTACGTGATCCCGGAGGTGGAGGCGATCCGTACAGAGACCCTTCGGGAGCTGGAAGCGGAGGGGGTCAGGATCGTGCCCACGGCGGAGGCTGCCGCCCTGACTCTGGATCGAGAGGCGATCCGGAAGGTGGTGGCCCATGAGCTGGAGATGAAGACGCCGACCTTTCAGCTTGCGAACTCCCCCGAGGAACTCCGGCAGGCCTGCGATGCCATCGGGTATCCCTGCATGGTGAAGTCACTGGTGTCCTCGTCTGGTCGAGGGCAGTCCATGGTCAAGGGACCGGCACGGGTGGATCAGGCGTGGCACTTCGCCATCGATGACGTGCTCCCCAATCGAAGTCGGGTCATGGCGGAGGAGTTCATCGACTTCGATTTCGAACTCACCCTCCTGGCCGTACGCGAACACGATGGGGAGCTGAGGTTCGTCGAGCCCATCGGGCATCGCCAGGAACAGGGAGCGTATCGAGAGTCATGGATGCCGGCATCCGTCGACAGGGAACTTCTGGACGAGGCGAAGCGGATCGCGCGGGGGGTGGTGGACCGGCTGGGTGGAGCCGGCGTCTTCGCCGTGGAATTCTATGTTGCGGGCGAAGAGGTGCTCTTCTCCGAGGTTTCGGCTCGCCCGCACGACACCGGTCTCGTCACGCTCATTTCTCAGGATATCTCGCAGTTCGAGCTTCATCTCCGTGCCATCATGGGCCTTCCGGCCCCCAGAATCCGGTACCTCGGTCCCTCTGCGTCGGCGGTCATCCTGGCCCGGGGAGCGGGAAGGGTCGAACGGTATGAGGGCCTGGAACGAGCCCTGCGGGTGGAGACGGCCCAGGTCCGTCTCTTCGGCAAGCCGGCGGCGTATCCCCTCCGCAGGATGGGAGTGGCCCTGGCCATGGGGGATTCGGTGCAGCAGGCTCGAGCGCGAGCCCTGGAGGCGGCGGCCAGGGTCCACGTTCGTCTGCAGTAACGAGTCCTGCTCACCTCCGGGGATCCGGGGTCTGGAGGCGGGGTAGAGGGCTCTCAGGCGAGTCAACCCGTTCCCCAGGGCTTCATCATGGCGGATCCGGACGAGGGTTTCACCCTGATCTACGATGGCGACTGCCAGCTTTGCCTCCGTTCGGTCGCATGGCTGCAGGCCCGGGACCGTGGGGATCAGATCGAGTTCCTGCCGCTCCAGGCGGATCGCGTCGCACGCGAGTTTCCGGATATTCCCCGGAGCGAAATGGAGGAGGCGATGCAGCTCCTGGGGCCGTCGGGAGAGCGCTGGTCCGGTGCAGCGGCCGTGGAGCGTGTGATCGGCCTCCTGCCGTCCACCCGGGGCCTGCAGCCCATCTTCGCGCTTCCGGGAGCCAGGCCTCTGGCGGCTTGGATCTACCGGTGGGTAGCCCGGAATCGGAAGCAGTTCGGGTGCGGAGAGCACTGCGAGATTTCCCATCGAACGGCATCGCCCACGTCCGAGGAGTAGGGGCGTTCCAGAGGACCGCAGCGTGTTTCGGGCCCCACGGTCGTCCGAGTCTGCGGTTCCCATGAACAGCGAAGGAGTCCCCGTGGGATGGATCCACGGTTCACCAGGGGAGGATCAGCGATGAAGAGGGAAGTGATCTTCACCGAGCGAGAGCTCGACGTCATGGATATCCTCTGGGAGCGGGGATCCGGCACGGTGGGAGAGGTTCGGGATCGTCTACAAGACGAACTGGCCTACACGACGGTTCTCACCGTGCTCCGAACCCTCGAGGAGAAGGGGTACGTGGGGCATGAGTCGGAAGGTCGGGCCTATCGGTACTATCCGTTGGTCGAGCGGGTGGAGGCTCAGGAAAGTCACGTTCGCCGCCTCGTTCGAAAGCTCTTTTCGGGCTCTCGAGAGCTCCTCATGACCCGACTGGTCTCGGACCAGGATCTCTCATCCGAGGAGGCCGAGAGGCTCCGGCAATTGTTGGAGGAGCGGGTGAGCTGACCCGGGCCAGACCCTCTGATCGGCGGAGGTTGCGGCTCTCACCCTGTTCCCCATCAGACCTGCTCGAGGGCGCGCCCTCTTGTCACCGAGATCTCATGTCTCGGTGGAGGGGTTCTCTTCCGGTTCTCGCATGACCCACCATCCGGCCCCGGCCAGCGGAAGGAGGGCCAGGATCATGAGAACGAGGGGTTGGCCGAGGATCCCCGCCTCCCTCGCGACGACCTCGAAGGAGGCCTCCCCCTCGCCGGCCTCGCCACGAACCGACACGGTGATCCGCCAACGGCCCTCCGCCCCCAGCCCGAACTTGGCCGCGTAGTAGCGGGGATCGTCGGCCTGCTCCCTGGTGGCCTGGAGCCTCTCTTCCGCCCCGACCCGAAGGGGCTGGGTCTCGATGTCCTCTCCGCCAAGCGCGAGCAGTTCGGTGCGAATCTGAACGTCCAACCCGTCCGGAACCCCATCCACCCCTTCCCGGATCACCAGAACGCTGACGTCCAGGGAGTCGGGTCGCACCGGGGTAGGGTCGGTGAAGACCGACACGCGATACTCACCCATGGACACGTTGGCGAGGCGAAGGGTGCCTCCATTCGCCAGAAGGGTTCCGGGGATGGCGAAGAGAAGGGTGAGTCCCAGCAGGATGCTGAGTCGTCGCCAACCGCGGGAGCGGGGGAATGCCACGTGCCAGACCTCGATCTTGGGGGTGATCACGGATGGGGCGTCAGATCGCCTGGAAGGTGCCCCTCATCTCCATGGGCTGGGTGAGCAGCCAGATTCCGGCGAGGGAGAGAAGGGTGGCAAGGATCGCCCAGGGAAGAAAGGCCCTCAGGGCATGTCTTCGACTTTCCTCTTCCCGCTGCGCGATGCGCATTCCTGCGATGAGGCTGAGCAGGAGCCCCACCTGTAGAAAGAGGAGGTTCAGGGGAAGCAGCCAGCTTTCGGGCACCATGGCCCCGGCGCCCCATCGGGGATCCCCGCCGGTGGGAAGCCCCAGATCCCGAAGATATTCCTGGATCACTGGGACGATGGTCCAACCTCCAATCAGAAGGTGATAGAGGTAGTGTGCCGTCCACATCCCAAAGCCCAGAGGGACCAGGGACCAGGCATACCGTCCCACCGTCTCCCGGACCGAGGCCTCGCCCCCCGAGAGCGATCGGGAGGCCCACCCGGCGGCGGCCGTGAGGAGGGCGGGGATCCCAACCATGAGGATGAGGAAGAAGAGGCCCAGGACCAGGGCATCGGACCGGATGCCCGTGCGTTCGGCCATCCAGGCCTGAATCGCGAACACGGGCTCCACCATCCCGAAGGCGTTCACGAAGGCCCCGAAGGTGAGCAGCAGGGCCAGCGCCGCCCAGTCCAGGCGATGGGAGAGGCGCCCGATCCCGGACCGGACGGGGTCCCGAGTCAGCTCCCTGAGGGGAGAGCGAAGCAGGATCCCCACATTGTCGTGGGGACACGCGTGGATGCACTCCATGCAGAAGGTACAGTCCCCGTTCCCCTCCTTCCGGGGTTGAAAGAGCGCAAGCTCGCATCCTCCCTGGACGAGTCCTTCCCGACCCATGGCTCGGCCCGAGGCTGCGTCCGGGGGCCGCGCACGGCCAGGAGATGAGGTCGACGCGTCGGCGTCACCGATCGACAGGGCCGCCGGGAGCCGGACCTCCCCGGAGCTGGCCTCGAAGCGGAGGGGTCCGGATTCCGACGAGGAAAATGGGGCCTCGGAGCTCTGCGCCTTAGCCGGCACGTAGCGACCGCGAATGCAGTCCAGGGTCTCGCAGGAGTCGCAGACGCCGGGATCCCGGACCCGGACCTCTGTGGGCGAGATCATCCCGTTCACGAAGTGGAACTGACCGATGGGACAGACGTGCTTGCAGAAGGCCGCACCCTTGAAGAAGCCGTCGATCACAAAGGCCAGGAGGAAGTATGTCAGCGCCACCCAGGCGGTGAGCCAGGGGCTGGTCCAGAGGTCGAAGGCCTCGTAGGCCCAGAAGAAGACGAGGAGGAGGGCCACCGCCAACCACTTGGACCGGAGGGGAGCGGGCCAGGCGAGACGGGCGGGACCGAAGCGCTTGGCCACCCGCCGGGGGAGCATGAAGGGGCAGGCCATGCAGAAGAGGTTCCCCGCAACCAGCAGGGCCAGGACCACGAACCCGCGCCAGTGAACCCAGGGGATGGTGCCCGCCAGATTCCGAGGGGCGAGCTGGGGACCGAACAGGCCGTCCAGGAGGATCAGGACCGCCAGCCCGAGGCAGGTGCCCTGAAGCACCGTCCGGGCATGACGCCAGCGGAGGAAGGGGCCGACGAGGGGGGCGTTCAGCAGATCCGGGACGCGTCGGGCCTCCGAGGCCTTCGGCGGTGTGGCGGTGGAGGACAAACTCAGTCTCCGTCCGACTCGCCCCGACTCACCACGGTGACCTCCCGCTCCCGGGTGGCGACCCTCCCGTCAGGAAGCTCCACTTCGACGATCAGGATCCAGTCTCCTCCCATCGTGAATTCGAATTCGGGGACGACCCAGCGGCCTTCGCCCTCGCGGCGGGCCGTCTCGTGCACGGGAACCATTCCCGCATGGGTCATGGTCCCCTCGACCCGAACCTCCGAGGCCTCCACGGGCGCACCGTCGTCATCCGTCACCGTAAGCACCAGACGAACCGGGCCGATGATGGGAGGGGTGGGCGCCGACGAGACCTGCACGTGGACCGGGAGGTCGTCGGTGGGACGGTCCCCTCGGCATCCGGCGAGGAGGAGGGCGGTCGCGACCAGCCAGGTGAGCGCCAGCGCCCATCCGGAACGGAAGGGGGATCGGAGGCGAGGGTTCATGAGTCTAGATGAGGACGGAGGATCGCCACGATCTCTTCGTGGGAGAGGTAGGGTGCCAGGGTATCCACGATTCGGCCGTGCCGGTCGACCACCAGAGATCGGGCGGAGTGGTCCACCTCGTAGTCCTCGGCGTCGGAGGGGAAGGGGAGGCCTTCCGCCGCGGAAGCAGGATCGGGCAGCACTCGCACGGTCGAGTCATCCCCTGCCGGGGAATGGGGACCGGTCTCCTCCCCGCCGTGTCCGGGCGCCTCCATGTCGGCGGGAGCATGGTGCGCGTGGGGGTCCGAGCCTTCCGAAAGCTGGGAGAACGCCACGTGAATCCCCCAGTCCCTGGCCATCTCATGGACCGCCTCTTCGGGGCCGGTGACGGCGACCAGGTCCGGGTGGAAGAGGGACATGTACCGATCCAGCACCTCGGGGGTGTCCCGCTGCGGATCCACGGAGACGAAGACACCCTGGAAGGAGAGGGCATCCTCGTTCAGGCGGTCCAGGGCCCGGCTCAGATTTCCCAGTGTGATCGGACATACGTCCGGACAGCTGGCGAAGCCGAAGAACACCACGGACACCTCCCCTTCCAGATCTTGCTGGGTAAAGGGTGAACCGTCGGAGGTCTCCAGGGCGAAAGGCGGGGCCGGATAGGGCTCGAAGCTCCCAGCTGCGGATACCACCATGGCCGTTGGATCCGGATCCGAATCGAGAAAGGGAACGCCGAGGATCGCGACGGAGACCACCGCGATGCCCAGGAGTACGCCGGTTCCGATCTGGAGAAGTCGGTGAAGGATGTGGGCGCTCATGGAGGGGATCCAGCTCGAGATTCAGATGGACACGTTTCCAAACCTACCGAAATCATCGAGGCTGATGAAGCACTGGCGAGCGAGCCGGCAGACTCGAGTGGGTGAGCCGTGTGCCAAGAGCCAATCGGTCCGGTCCTGGCGGGGCACGGCCCGGTGTGCGTTTCCGATTGATTCCAGGGCGACCCCTGTGTAGATTAGTCTCAACTAATTTTAGAATTAGGTACACCTAATATCCTGGCTCCCCTCATGGCGTCCCTCGGGGAAGCCCGTGATGGGACCGAACTTCGGTGGAATATCGTTGAAGACCTTCTCAGCAAGTCTCATCCTTCTGTTCCTCGGCATCCTCCTTTCCTGCGGAGGCCAGGCCGAGGAGGATCTCGAGGGCCGCCTGAACGTGGTCACGACCACGGGCATGATCACCTACCTGGCCGAACGTGTGGGTGGCGAACGAGTTCGGGTCACCGGACTCATGGGCCCGGGGATCGACCCCCACATGTACAGGGCCAGTTCAGGTGACGTGCGCCGGCTGGGGTCGGCGGACCTGATCTTCTACAATGGACTCCACCTCGAGGCGGCCATGGGCGACGTGCTTCGGGAGATGGACGGGCGGACTCGGACCCAGGCGGTCACCGACGGCATTCCTCGGGATCGGCTTCTCACGCCTCAAGAGTTCGAAGGGGCGTACGACCCACATGTCTGGTCCGATGTGGGGCTCTGGATGATGGCCCTGGAGAAGGTGACGGAGACCCTGGAGGACTTCGACCCTGAGGGAGCCGAGGTCTACCGCTCCAACGCCGCCGTTCTGATGGAGGAGCTCGAGGCCCTGGACTCGTGGGTGCGAGAGCAGGTGGCTCGCCTCCCGGAGGAGCGGAGGGTTCTGGTCACGGCCCATGACGCCTTCCACTACTTCGGTGCGGCCTACGGATTCGAGGTGGAGGGACTCCAGGGGCTGTCCACCGTGACGGAGGCGGGAACCGGTGACGTGCAGCGGGTGGCCCGCCTCGTCGTCCAGAGGGAGATCCCGGCCATCTTCATCGAGACGTCCATTCCGAGGCGGAATATCGAAGCCGTGCAGGCCGCGGTCCGTTCCCGGGGCGGAGAGGTGGAGATCGGTGGGACCCTCTTCTCGGACGCCATGGGCGATCCGACGACGGAGGAGGGGACCTACCCCGGGATGATCCGTCACAACGTCCGCACCATCGTCGAGGCCCTGGCGCCGCGGGCCTTGGCCGAGGCACCTTCCCCATGATGCCACCCTCCGCCGCCACGGGCTCCTCTCCTTCGTCCTCTCCGGCCGTGGAGGTGAACGACCTCACGGTGGCCTACCGGGAGAAGCCGGTCCTCTGGGATGTGGACCTCACCGTACGCTCCGGGGCCCTCACGGCCATCGTGGGACCGAACGGGGCGGGAAAGACCACCCTGATCAAGGCCATCCTCGGAATGGTCCCCGTGGCCGCCGGCCATGTCAGGATCCTGGGTCGGTCGCTCAAGGAGAGTCGGGGCGCGGTGGCCTACGTGCCCCAGCGGGGAAGTGTGGACTGGGACTTTCCCACGTCGGTGGAGGACGTCGTCCTGATGGGCACGTACGCCCGCCTGGGTTGGATTCGACGTCCCGGTGCCGAGGAGCGTAAGGCCGCGGGTCGTGCGCTCGAGAAGGTTGGGATGGACGCGTTCTCCGACCGTCAGATCTCGCAGCTCTCCGGGGGGCAGCAGCAGCGAGTGTTCCTGGCCCGGGCCCTGGTGCAGGAGGCCCGGATCTATCTCATGGACGAGCCCTTCCAGGGAGTGGATGCCCGGACGGAGCGCGCCATCGTCGACGTGCTCCGTGAACTCCGTTCCAGGGGCGACACGGTGGTGTGCGTGCACCATGCCCTCCAGACCGTCCCGGAGTACTTCGACGACGTGGCGCTCCTGAACGTCCGCAAGATCGTCTCGGGCCCCGTATCCAGGGTGTTCACCGAGGAGAATCTCCGCCTCGCATACGGGGGACGGGTTCCCTTCCTCCAGGGACTCATGTCCGGGGCTGTGGGGGCGGCGGAGGAAGGTAGGACGACATGAGCGACGGGGGGCTCCTCCACGGCCTGATCTTCGACTACACACTTCGGACCGTGGCCATGGGTGCCGGAGCGCTGGGAGCGGTGGCAGGCGCCCTGGGGTGTTTTGCGGTTCTGCGGCGTCAGAGCCTGCTGGGCGACGCCATTTCCCATGCGGCGCTTCCTGGAATCGGTCTGGCGTTTCTATTTACCGGGTCACGGGCCACCCCGGTGCTGGTCCTGGGAGCCGCCCTGGCCGGGTGGGTGGGCACCCTCTTCGTGCTTGGCATCGTGAGGCACTCGCGGATTCCGGAGGACTCGGCCCTGGGGATCATCCTTTCGGTCTTCTTCGGGATCGGGCTGGTCATCCTCACCTACGTCCAGCGTCAACCCACCGCAGCGCAGGCCGGGCTCGACACCTTCCTCTTCGGCCAGGCCGCCACCCTCATGACCGGAGACGTCCTGCTCATCGTGGGGGTCGGGATGGGAGCTCTCCTTCTCCTGGCCCTCTTCTGGAAGGAGTTCAAGCTCCTCTCCTTCGACAGGGAGTTCGGCCGCTCCCTGGGCTTCGAGATGACGCGAATCGACATCCTCCTGACCACCCTTCTGGTCGTGGGCATCGTTCTGGGACTCCAGACCGTCGGGGTCGTGCTCATGAGTGCCATGGTCGTCGCCCCGGCAGCAGCGGCCAGGCAGTGGACGGACTCCCTCTCGCTCATGGTGGTGCTGGCCGGTGTGTTGGGAGGAGTCGCAGGCGTGGTGGGAGCCATGATCAGCGCGACCGGATCGGGCATCCCCACCGGTCCCACGATCGTTCTGGCAGCCTCGGCCTTCGTGGCCATCTCCCTCCTGGTGGCCCCGAACCGGGGGCTCCTGGCTGGGGGGCTTCGAAGGGCCCGGGTCCGGCGCAACGTCAGAGTGGACGCGGTGCTCGGCGATCTCTACGCCCTGGCGCTACAGCACGGCGATCCCGTGGGTCAGCCCCACGACCAGGGGGCGCTCGAGGTCATGGCCGACGGCCGCACCGGCGTGGTCCGCAGCCTCGAGGTGCTGAGTGAGAAGGGCCTGGCACAGCAGATCGGCTCGAACGGCTGGGCACTGACCGAGGCGGGAGTGCGGCGGGCTCAGACTCTCTACGACCCCCTCGTCGAGGCCGCGGACGCCGAGGATCCGCTACCTGGGGGCGGGGAGGGCGTCTCTTGAGCTCGCTCGACCTCGAGATCCAGCTCCTGGCCGTCGTGGTGGCGGTAGCCTGCGCCCTCCCGGGGGTCTTTCTGGTCCTCCGGCGTGTGGCCCTCCTGAGCGACGCCATCTCTCATTCGATCCTCCTGGGGATCGTGCTGGCCTTCTTCTGGGTCCAGGACCTGGCGCATCCCCTCCTGGTTCTAGGGGCTACGGCCACAGGGGTCCTCACGGTGGCCATGGTGGAAGCGCTCCACGGCACGGGTCGGGTGAAGGAGGACGCGGCCATCGCCCTGGTCTTTCCCGCCCTCTTCTCCATCGCGGTGCTCCTCATCGCCCGCTACGCCGGCAATGTGCACCTGGACGTGGATGCGGTCCTTCTTGGAGAGATCGCCTTCTCGCCCTTCCGACGCCTGGAGATCGGAGGGCGAGATCTGGGACCCCGGAGTCTCTGGCTGATGGGTGTGATCCTCACCGTGAACCTCCTGGCCCTCATCCTCTTCTTCAAAGAGCTGAAGGTGTCCACCTTCGACCCCGGGTTGGCGGCGGCCATGGGCTTCTCTCCGGTGCTCCTGCACTATGGATTCATGACCCTGGTCTCGGTCACGGCGGTGGGGGCCTTCGATGCCGTGGGGTCGATCCTGGTCGTGGCCCTCATGATCGCCCCGCCGGCGGCGGCGTGGCTTCTCACCGACCGACTCTCGGTCATGATGTGGCTCAGCGGGCTGCTGGCGGCCGTGTCGGGCACGGGAGGATTCTGGGTCGCCCGGTGGATCGATGCCTCCATCGCCGGGTCCATGGCGGGGATGGCCGGGATCGTCTTCCTGCTGGCGCTACTGCTGGCGCCGGAACAGGGGGTCGTGGCGGGAATCCGCCGACGTGCCCGCCAGCGGGTGGAGTTCGCGCGTACCATGCTCACGGTCCACCTCCTCAATCACGAGGACAGTCCCCGCGCCGGGGTGGA
>SKKH01000134.1 GCA_007121555.1 Gemmatimonadota bacterium
TCAACGAGCGGCTCACCGGAGGCGAGGAGGGCAGCCATCCGCGGCCAAGCGTCAAGGAGAATGCGGTTGTAGCTCAGGATTCGTGACGCTGCTGCATCGAACCCAGATCACCTGAGGGGGTCGCCCATGCCGGCCGATCAGCTGGCGAAAGTCGTCATCTTTGGTGACGAGGATGACGGCACGGTCGGCAGTTGGCGCGGACTGGAAGATGACTCCGTCCTTCGCATTCAGCAGGCCGAGGTCCTCGACATGCACCGCCTCGATTCCAAGGTCAGCCTGAACCCACCGAGCCATCGCAGGCGTTTAGTGCCCCCGATTTCTCTGGACAGTAGATTGGCGAAGCCATCGGGGTCCAGAAAAGGGGGAGGAAACGACCCCGCATAGCGGGAAGAGGAAAGCGACCAAAAGTCGTAGCGAGGGACGGGAGCGCTGGCGCGCGATGCCGCCTCAGTCGCGTCGGCTCGAACCTGCGGTTCCCACCCGGGCGCGCCCAGTACCTGGGATAAGAAAAAACCCGTCGTACACAGTCGTCACGACGGGATCGATTGAGAGGCGCCGCCCGGATGGGCCGCCCCCGCTGCGCTGGGTCGGCCGCGTCGGCGGTCACGGCGGTGGGCCCGCTGGCGCGCGATGACCACTTCACTCGCCTCCGCTCGAACCTGCGGTTCTCATCCGGGCGGGGCGGGGCAGGAGATGGGCCGGGAGGTGCGACGGCCCGGATACGCAGAAGGGGCGAGTAAGAGGCGCCGCCCGGATTCGAACCGGGGATAAAGGATTTGCAGTCCTCTGCCTTACCACTTGGCCACGGCGCCGACAGGGTTCTGCACCGGTGAGGCCGGGCGAACCTGCAGCAAAGACTCCACGGGGAGGCTCCGCAAGCCGCGCGAGGCCTCCCCGTGGGAGCAGAGCGGGAAACCGGACTCGAACCGGCGACCCCCACCTTGGCAAGGTGGTGCTCTACCAACTGAGCTATTCCCGCAATACACACGGTCCAAACGACCAGCGCCGTTGACCATGTTCTGGACCGGTGAAGCTATTCCCACAGAGGACGCATGTCAACGGGTCGGGCTCCCCAAGGGACGGACTTTCGACCTCTCCCACGGCCCCTCAAGCCCCTCTCAAGAATCCGGAATGGAGACCGGATTTCCCTCGCCAGGGCACCTGTGTATCTTTGGCTGGCTCCGCGCCGGTTCGCGGAGCCTTCGGCCTCACGTACCGCACTGGTGTCCGGCCCTCCCGGCTCGGTGTCCAGGACGCGGTCGACTGTCCTTTCCTCACGGGTCCCCCTTGCCTCGTATTCGCCGCCAGCTCTCCCTCCATTGCCAGTCCGGCACGGAGGCGATCCGCAGATCGCCTCCGTCCCCCTCGCTCCGACCGTTTGGAAGGGCTCACTCGAGAGGGTGGACCCCCGTCGTAGCCCTGTGCCTCTTCGCCCTCTCCGTCGGGGAGCTTCGTGCAGCCGAGCCCCTGCCCATACCGGATTCCCCGGCGGAGAGATCAACGGCCGTCGACACCCTCGACGCGCCGGATGCCGGAGCCCGAATCCGTTCACAGGGAGTGGAGTCGCCGCAGCTGGCCAGGGGGAGGATCCTGTTCGAGATGCGAGGGGCCTCCGCCACGATGCGGGGAATACATGGGACCGAGGGCCGCATTCCTCTCGGAGGACGCTTCTTCCGGTCCGAGCTCGGGGCTTCGGAACTCCCGGAGCTGGCCCGCCCCGAGGCCCTCTACCGAGACCTCATGGGGGCGGAGGTCCCCTCCTGGACCCTCAATCTCGGTCGCGTCCGCGGTCGGGTGAACGCCGAAGAGCAGATGGTGCCCTTCCGTATCGGGTACGGGCTCTTCGACCGCGTGACCCTGGGGGTCACGGTCCCCTTGATCCGCCGGAGAACCATGTCGTCCCTTCGCCTCTCGGGAGCCGGTGCCACGGTGGGCACCAACCCGGGACAGGCCGACAGCGGGAGCGTCAACGAGTTCCTGACTCAGGCCTTCGAGGCGCTGGCGGCCCTGGAAGAAGAGCTGGCCCAGTCCTGCCCGGTCGCGGGACCCTCCCCAGCACGGCAGGACGGGAATGACGCCGGTTCGTCCTCCTGTCAGGAGGGACGGCAGCTCGCAGCCGAGGTCAGGGGCTTCATCGAGGCGCTGGACCGCGCCTACGACGACGAGCTCGTATTCCCCCTTCGCGGCACGTCGGGAGCCGATGCCATCACGGAGCGGTGGAACCGGGCGCGGAGTGGGATGGAAGGGTGGGGGGTCGAAGGCCCCGATGGCCTTCCCCTGGCCATGACGCCCCTGGGAGACCAGGCCTTCACTTCCAACTTCGTGAACCCAGTATGGGGCGGCGATGGCGGTCTGCCCCGGGGCGTTCCCGACGAGGTGATGATGATGGGCGACGTGGAGGCCCACCTGGTGCTGGGTCTCCTCCAGCGGGACCGGGGCGAGGCTCGGCTGGGGGTGCGCTCCTCGCTGGTGCTCTCCGGCCGGTTCCCCACCGGGGTCGCGGACTCCCTCCAGCTCCTGGCGCCCATGGCTCCACCCCAGGGAGTGGGAGGCGTGGGCGTACGCCTCGTCTCGGACTTGGTGTCGGATACCCGTTTCGCCCTCCTCACCGTGGCAGAGGGATGGTGGTACGATGAAGGTGAGGCGGTCGTGTTGGCTCCCGACCCGACACGTCTCTACGGCGAACTCGGTGTCGCCCGGCTCCCGGTTCGTTGGACCCCGGGGAGCCGGAGCCGGGTGGCGCTCACCCCCCGCTTCCACGTGACCCCTGGGCTCTCTCTGGGCTTGGGCTACCAGTTCGACCGGTGGGACGGGATCACGTACGCACCGTCTCAGATGGAGCCGAATGGAGCCGGCGACCCGCTCGCCCTTCCACCCGATGCGGACGCCTCGAGCCTCCACAACCTTCGGGGAGAGCTGCGCTATCACGGGATGGAAGGGGTGATAGCCGAAGCGCTCCCCTTCCCTCTGGAGGTGGTGATGTCGTACGAGGGCACGCTGGGAGGATCCGGGGACCTGGCGGTGGCCCACCGGCGCATGGAGGCGGGGGTCCGGCTCCTTCTGAGGTAGCCTCCGCGGCCAGGAGGGAGTGCCGGACCATCACTCGCAACGTGAAGCCCCGCGCGGGGCGGTGGCATCAGCCTGCCGAGAGGAGCTCCCGTGCGTGCTCTCTCGAGGTGGCGGACTCCGGGTCGCCTCCCAGCATCCGGGCCACCTCCCTCACCCGCTCCTCGCCTTCCAGCCGGAGGATGAGGGTGGCCGCCAGCCCCTCCCGGGTCTCCTTTTCGACCCGCAGGTGCCGGTGGCCCATGGAGGCCAGCTGAGCGAGATGGGTGATCACCAGGACCTGATGGCTCTCGGCCACCTCCTTGAGCTTCCTGGACACGGCGGTGGCCACGACCCCTCCGATTCCGGCGTCGATCTCATCGAAGATCAGGGTCGGGATGCGGTCGACCCGGGCCAGGATGGACTTGAGGGCCAGCATTACACGGGACAGCTCCCCCCCCGAGGCGATGCGGGACAACGCTCGAGGCTCGAACCCCTCGTTCAGTGAGGCCAGGAAGGTGATGCGTTCGAGCCCTCCTGGGCCCGGCTCCTCCGCCCCTTCGAAGTTCACCTCGAACCGTGCGCCTGGAAGGCCCAGCTGCGGGAGGAGGCCCTCCACCGCCCCCTCCAGCGACCCCGCGGCCTCACGGCGCAACGCACTCAGCTCCCGGGCATCCGAGACCAGGGCCTCCTCGGCCTCGGAGATCCGGCGATCCAGCGCCTCCATCTCGATCTCTCCCCCTTCCAACTCCTCCACCTCCGAGGCAAGTCGCTCCCGGGTCTCCAGGACATCGGAAAGCTCGGGGCCGTACTTCCGCTTGAGTCGGAAGAGAAGGTCCGATCGTCGTCTCAGCGCCTCGGCCCGGGCCGGCTCCACCTCCACGTCCGCAGCGTAGCTGCCCAGGGTGCGCCCCAACTCGGTGGTGAGGTGATACGCGGTCTCGAGCTGTTCCAGGAACGGTTCCAGGGAGGCGTCGAAGCGCACCAGGCGCTGTAGGAGCGACCGGGCCCGGTCCAACCGCTCCGAGGCCGCGCCGTCCTCCCCGTAGAGGATGTCGTGGGCCTCGTTCGCACTCCGGGTCAGCTCCTCGGCGTGATCGAGGCGGCGAAGTTCGTCCTCGACCGATCGATCCTCTCCCTCCTCGAGCTCGGCGTCCTCGATCTCCTGGAGCTGGAAGCGCAGGAAGTCGGCCCGGGCGGTCAGGTCCCGAACCCGCTCATCGCGACGGGCCCGCTCCGCCCTCAACGCCTGCAGGCGGCCGTAGCCCTCGCGTACTCGCTGGGTCAGCGCTCCCGCCCCGGCGAACTCGTCGAGGATGCGCCGCTGATCTTCGGCATGAAGGAGGGTCTGGTGCTCGTGCTGCCCATGGATGTCGACCAGGGACCGCCCGAACTCCCCCACAGTTCCCGCGGCTGCCGGCGATCCATTGATCCAGGCGCGGTTGCGACCCTCGGCCTGGACCTCCCGGCGCAGCAGGAGCAGGCCGTCCTCATGGGGAAAGCCCAGCTCCGTCAGACGGGCCTGGAGCGCCTCCTGACCCGACAGGTCGAAGACGGCCTCGATGGTGGCCCGCTCCGCTCCGCTGCGCACGGACTCGGAGGAGGCCCTCTCCCCCAGGAGGAGGGACAAGGCTCCCAGGAGGATGGACTTCCCGGCTCCGGTTTCGCCGGTGAGGACGTTCAGGCCGGAGGCAAGCTCGACCGAGAGGTCCCGGATCACGGCGAAGTCCCGGATTCTCAGTTCCAAGAGCATGGGCGAAATCTACCAGAGGGGAGAGGGACGCCTCAATGTCAGGACGGGTCCCCGAGACGATCTCAGAGGGCCCAGTTCAATTTCCGCTGGAGCGTGTCGAAAAAGGTCTGCCCCGGGAAGCGAACCAGCGCGACGCGCTCGCGGCCCGGCCGGATCACCACACGATCCCCGGGAGAGAGCGGCAGCCCCGTCTGTCCATCGGCGGTCAGGACGAGCTCTTCGGCCCGGTCCAGCGCCTTGATGGTGAGCCGGCCCCGGGCAGGAAGCACGAGCGGACGCATGGCGAGCGTATGGGGAGAGATGGGTGTGACCACCCAGGACGACATGTCGGGCACCAGGATCGGGCCTCCCGCCGAGAGGGAGTAGGCCGTCGAGCCGGTCGGCGTGGCCACGATGATCCCGTCGCCGGAGAAGCTGCCGATCTCCTCCACACGTTCGCCCCACCCGATGGTGAGGCTCAGCCGCACGACCCTGGCCACCCCCCCCTTGTGGAGGACCAGGTCGTTCAGCGCCCAGACCTCGGTGTCTTCGTCCCCGGAATTCCGGGTCACCGTGGCCTCCACCGTGTTTCGGAGGTCCAACCACCCCTGACCCTCCTGAAGGGCCCGAACGCCCTCCTCCAGATCGGATGCCGGCAGGGAGGTCAGAAATCCCAGGTGACCCAGATTCACCCCGAGAATCGGGGTTCCCCTGGGCACCAGTGTGGCTCCACGCAGGAGCGTCCCATCGCCCCCGAGCGAGACCAGGAGATCCGGCGCCTCACCCTCCAGGGCCGAAAGTGGGGCGGCATCGGCAAGGGGCCCGCGCCGGAGCGAGGACTCGGGAAAGAGCCGCGCCCCGGAGTCGCTGGCCATCCGTTGGAGGAAGGCCAGCATCTGGTCGATTCCCTCCGTGGCCTGCCGCCCCACCACTCCGATCCGCTTGAGGGGAAGGGCCAGGGGGGGCGCCCCATCGATCCCCGATCCACTCACGCCGACTCCAGCGAGGAGCGCACCTCCCGTCGCACCACCCGCGACATACGACTCCGAATGCCATCGACGTCGAGCCCCAGCTCGGCCAGGAGAATCCCGCGGGGCCCGTGCTCGATGAAGCGGTCGGGGATCCCGTGGGTCTCCATGCGCTCCGGGGTCGGAAGACCGGGATCGTCCAGAATCTCCCTGGCGATGAAGGCGCCGAAGCCGTTGGTGATCGTGCCCTCCTCCACGGTGAGCACCGCGGAGTGCTCCGAGAGAACCCGGGCCAGGACGTCCCGGTCGTAGGGCTTGACGAAGCGGCAGTTCACCACTGTGGCCTCGACCCCCTCGGCGGCCAGCGCCTCCGCGGCCTCGACGGCGGGAAGCACCATGGTTCCCACGGCCAGCACGGCCAGGTCCGATCCCTCCCGGACCACCTCCCAGCTCCCGTAGGCCACCTCGTCGATCTCGTCCACCTGGGGCACCTCGGCCGGCACCGATGCCCGGGGCCAGCGAATCGAGAACGGCCCCTCGTCATGATTCAATCCGGCCCGGAGCAGTCCCAGCATCTCCGAGCCGTCCTTCGGGGCCGTCACCGTCATGTTCGGGACCGAGAGCATGTAGCTCAGGTCCAGGGCCCCGTGGTGGGTCGGCCCGTCCTCTCCCGCGATCCCGGCCCGATCCAGGCAGAAGACCACCGGGAGGTCCTGGAGGGCCACATCGTGGACGATCCCGTCGTACCCACGCTGGAGAAAGGTGGAGTAGATCGCGACCACGGGCCGAACTCCCTGGGTCGCGAGACCCGCCGCGAAGGTCGTGGCGTGACCCTCGGCGATGCCCACGTCGAAGAACCGGTCGGGGAAGGCCGAGGCGAAGGTGCCGGTGCTGGTCCCGCCGGGCATGGCCGCAGTGATGGCGACGATCCGAGGATCCTCCCGCCCCAGCGCCGTGAGCCCTTCTCCGAACACCTTCTGATACCGCGGCAACCCACCCGCCTTCTTCTTTCCGATTCCGGAGATCTTGTCGAAGGGCGAGGCGGCGTGCCACTTGACTGGGTTTTCCTCGGCCGGTCCGTATCCCTTCCCCTTCTGGGTGAGCACATGGACCAGGATCGGACCGCCCATCGTCCGGACCCGGGAGAAGGTGTCCACGAGGGCGTCCATGTCGTGGCCGTCCACGGGCCCAACGTAGCGGAATCCCAACTCCTCGAAGATCATCCCCGGCACGAGGAGGCCCTTGACCCCGTCTTCCATCCGGCCCGCCACCGCTTCCACCACGTCGCCGAGGCTCCGAGGCGCCTTCTGGAGAAGCGATTTCACCTCGCTGCGGACCCGGTTGTAGACCGGGTTCGTGATCATGGTGGTGAGGTACTTGTTCATGGCTCCCACATTGGGAGCGATGGACATGTCGTTGTCGTTCAGGACCACGATGACGTCGCGGTTCGTGTGGCCCGCGTTGTTCAGGGCCTCGTAGGCGAGCCCACAGCTCATGGCCCCGTCGCCGATGATCCCCACGACCTTTTCGCTGCGCCCCAGAAGATCCCGGCCGGCGGCCATGCCCAGCGCCGCCGAAATCGAGGTGGCCGCGTGACCCGCCCCGAAGGTGTCGTACTCCGACTCCTTGCGGCTGAGGAAGGGAGCGAGCCCGTTGTGCTGCCGGATCGTGGGGAACCGCTCGTTTCGCCCGGTGAGGATCTTGTGGATGTAGGCCTGATGGCCCGTATCCCAGACCAGACGGTCGCGGGGAGTCTCGAAGACGTAGTGGAGCGCCACGGTGAGGTCGGCCACACCGAGACTCGCACCGAAGTGCCCTCCGATCCGGGACACCACGTCGATATGACGTTCCCTGAGCTCCTCGGCCAACGTCTTGAGCTCGCTTCGGGAAAGCGTGCGAAGGTCGGCCGGCCACCTGACTCGATCCAGAACAGACACCTGGGTCACTCCTGAGCTGATTGTGTGTTCACCTGGGCAATGGGCCGGCCCGTTCGGATCCGGGCAAGGCCTGTCGGACGTCACCGCCCCGACGTGGGCGGCTTCGGGTACACCCGCTCTCGTTCAGCGATCCCGCTCCACAACATAGCTCGCCAGAGCCTCCAGGGGCGGAGATCTCAGCTCCGCTCGGGCCAGGGCCTCATGAGCCTGTCTCACAAGCCGGTTCGCCTCATCCCTGGCACCGTCCACCCCCAGGAGGGCTACGTAGGTCGACTTCCCCAGCGACGCGTCCGAAGGCGCCTTCCCCAGGACTTCCTCGTCGGAGGTGGCATCGAGCACGTCATCGGCGATCTGGAAGGCGAGCCCGATGGCCCGGCCGTATCCCTCGAGACTCTTCCTCTCCTGGGCCGGGGCCAGGGCAGCCCGGGCCCCTACGCTGAGCGAGACCTCCAGGAGCGCGCCGGTCTTGCGTCGGTGGAGTTGATCGAGCTCGGCCCGGGTCAAGCGCCTCCCCTCGCCCAGGAGGTCCAGGGCCTGGCCTCCCACCATTCCCTCTCCACCCACCGCCTTGGCAATGGCCTGCAGGATGGCCCGCGCCTCGGCGTCTGGGAGCCCGAGCCGCCCGGCCGCCCTCCAGCCCTGGAGGTGGGCGGCGGGAATCAATGCCGCGCCCCCGATGAGCGTCACCACTTCGCCGTGGACCATATGAGGGGTGGGCACCCCCCGACGGAGGGGCGCATCGTCCATGCAGGGCAGGTCGTCGTGCATGAGAGAATAGCCGTGAAGCAGCTCCAGAGCCACGGCCAGATCCACGATGGCCTCCTGGTCCTCCCCTCCGCACGCTTCGTAGGCCGCCATGCAGAGGACCGGACGGAGGCGCTTTCCTCCGGTGGTGATGCCCTGGCGGACCGCGCCCCGCTGGCCTGGATCAATCAGGGGCAGGAGGTCCTCGAGGGTCCGCTCGAGCCCCTTCTCCACCCGTGCGCGACTCCGTGCCAGATATCCTTCGAGATCGAAGGTCTCCCCCGTTTGGGTCGAGGACTCCCCAGCCAGGGGGACGGGACCTTCACCCTGGACCCTGCTCACTCGTCGGAATCCTCGAAGCCCTGGACGCGGAGCGCTTCCGCCTCGCCCACGAGCTCCTCCACCCGAAGCTCGGCGCGGGAGAGGAGGGATTCGGCCTCGCGGATGTGGCGCACACCCTCTTCGAAGAGGGAGAGACCTCGCTCCAACTCCACCTCTCCACCCTCCAGCGTCGCCACGATCTCGTCGAGGCGGCGGAGGCGGGTCTCGAGGGTGGGTTCATCCTCGGGGGATTCGACCGATTCGGAGGCCTTCCGGTCCTCCGGCGTCTCGTCAGCGGCGGATGGTTCAGTCACGATGCGGCTCCGTCGGGTTCGATGGATCGGGTCTGGCACTCCACCCGCCCGTCGACGACGCGCAGGTGGAACCGGGGAGTCTCCTGGAAGGCCTGCACGGACCGGAGGACCCGGCCGTCGGGACCCAGGGGCACGGCGTAGCCTCGGCGAAGGGTCGACAGGGGAGAAAGCGCCTCGATTCGGCCAGCCGCTGTGGCGAGCCGGTCCCGACGCCTGAGAATGGCTCTCTGCATGGCGTCCCGGAGTCGTTCGTCGGCGCGAACCTTCCGCAGGTGCAGCGGTCGCAGGAGCGAGCTGAAGGCCGTGGGGAGGCGTTCCCGATGCCCGGCGAGGCGATTTCGGCGGGGGGCCACCTGTTGCGTCATCGCCGGCACGAGGCGTCCCTTCAGCTGGTCCAGTACCGCACGTCGGGGCTCCAGGAGTCTTCGGGTCGCCAACCGAGCCCTCCTCTCGCTCTCGGCCAATCGGGTCGCACGACGCTCCACCTGGGAGCGAAGCGATCGGGCAAGCCGGGGGCGCACCCGATTCAACGCCTCGAGAAGGGCACTCCGGTCCTGGACCACGGCCTCGGCTGCAGCCGAAGGGGTGGGTGCCCGCAGGTCGGCCACCAGGTCCGAGATCGTCACGTCGGTCTCATGTCCCACCGCCGAGACCACCGGGACTGGGGATTCGGCGATG
Source organism: Gemmatimonadota bacterium (assembly GCA_007121555.1). GTDB lineage: Bacteria > Gemmatimonadota > Gemmatimonadetes > Longimicrobiales > Gaopeijiaceae > PWLA01. Next base: position 9,740 of record SKKH01000134.1, read on the forward strand.
GCCCGAGCCACCGGCTCCTCGTTGAAGGCCCAGAGGTCTTCGATGGAGCCGCCCCCACGTCCGACAACGATCACATCCACCTTCCCACTGGCTGCCAGGATTCGCAGCGCCGCAGCCACCTCCTCGGCGGCACCTTCTCCCTGGACCCGCGCCCCCCGGATCAGGACGCGGGTCCAGGGGGCTCTGCGACCGATGACGCTGAGGATGTCCCGGAAGGCCGCCCCGGTGGGGGAGGTCACCACGCCGACACAGCGAGGATAGGAAGGCAGGGGGCGCTTTCGGGCAGGATCCAGAAGCCCTGCCGAATCCAACTTCGCGCGCAGTCGCTCGAAGGCCAGCTTCCAGAGCCCTTCCCTTCCCTCACCCTCCAGCTCCCGAACCTGAAGCTGCAGCTCACCACGGGCCTCGTACATCGTGATCTGCCCGAAGGCCCGGAGCGTCATGCCCTCTTCCGGATCCGCCGGCAAACGCGCCGCCTCACGACGCCACATCACGCATCGCAGTTGGGCCCGGTCGTCCTTGAGGGTGAAATAGCAGTGCCCCGAGCGGGCCCGGGTCCAGCCTCCCACCTCCCCGGACACCCAGAGGGCGGGAAACCCCCGTTCCAGGGTGGATCTGAGCGAGCGATTCAACTCCGAAACGGACCACACCCGAGGCGTCGAGTCCTCGGCCTCGTCGACTCCGGGGTCGGACACGGAGGAGGAGAACAGGTCCAGGGTTCCGTCACCCGACGCGGGGGTCATGCGACTGGAACTCCCAGAGCTCGGGCCGCCTTGAGGGTATTGGACAGGAGCATGGCGATCGTCATAGGTCCCACGCCTCCCGGAACGGGGGTGATGGCCGAGGCGACCTCGCGCACCGCCTCGAAGTCCACGTCTCCGGTGATGCGGTAACCTCGCTCGCGGGTCGAATCCTCCACCCGGTTCACCCCCACGTCGATGACCACCGCTCCCGGCTTCACCATGCCGGCGGTGACCAGGTGTGGATGGCCCGCCGCCACGATGAGGATGTCAGCCATCCGGGTGTGCTCCGCCAGGTTCCGGGTCAGGAGGTGGGTCACGGTGACGGTGGCGTTCCCCCCTCGGCCCAATCCAAGGAGAAGGGCGCTCATGGGCTTTCCGACGATGTTGGAGCGGCCGATCACGACGGCGTGTTGGCCCCGGGTCTCCACACCGCTGCGGACCAGGAGCTCGGCGATCCCCAGGGGGGTGCAGGGCACCAGGACCTCGGGATGACCCACGTTCAGACGACCCACGTTGATCGGATGGAATCCGTCCACGTCCTTGGCCGGGTGCACGGCTTCCAGGATCCGGGGCTTGTGAATGTGATCCGGGAGGGGAAGCTGCACCAGGATTCCATGGACGGCGGGATCGGCATTCAAGCCCTCGATCCACCCCAGGAGTTCGTCTTCGGTCACGTCGACCTCGAGGTCGATCTGCCGGGAGTACATCCCCACCTCCTGGGCCGCCCGCTGCTTCATCTTCACGTACGACTGGCTGGCTGGATTGTCGCCCACCAGGATCGTGGCGAGGCCAGGGGGCTCCCCCACGGCCTTCTCGAGTTCCTCCACGCCCTTCTTCACCTCGGCCCGGATCGTTCGGGCCAACTCCGTTCCGGAGATGATCTCCGCCGCCATTCGGTTCTCCTCAGGTTCGTTCGACCGGGCCCCGTCGAGCCCCTTCCGGAGGGAAGGGACAGGGCCCTGAATCAGGAAGGGGATTGAGGCGCGGCAACGGCTCCGCTCCGCCTCAACCCCCCGGATATGATGGCCTCTCCCGGTCGTGCGGTCCACCTCCTGGCCCGAATCGGGTGTCCCCTCCTCAGCGGGCGAAGTCGACCGCGCGGGTCTCCCGAACCACGACCACCTTGATCTGACCCGGATACTGAAGCTCCTCCTCGAAGCGGCGGGCCACCTTCTCCGAGATTCGACTCATCTCCTCGTCGCTGACCCGGTCCGGCTCCACCATGACCCGGACCTCGCGCCCGGCCTGCACCGCGAAGCATCGCTCCACACCCTCGAACTCCATGGCGATGGCTTCGAGGCGCTCCAGACGCTTGACGTAGGTATCGAACATCTCGCGACGGGCTCCGGGCCGCGCCCCCGAGATGGCATCGGCGGCCGTGACGAGGAAGGCCTCGGGATAGCGGTGGGGCTCCTCGTCGTGGTGCGCCCGGATGGAGTTGAGGACGACATCGGGCTCTCCGTGCCGTGAGCAGAGTTCGTATCCGAGCTCCACGTGAGTCCCCTCGTGCTCGTGGGTCATGCCCTTGCCCACATCGTGCAGCAGGCCAGCCCGCTTCGCCTTCTGGACATCCAGCCCCATCTCCGCCGCCATCATTCCGGCCAGTCGCGCCACCTCCATGGAATGTTGAAGCTGATTCTGGCCGTACGAGGTCCGGAAGCGGAGTCGGCCCAGGACCTTCACCACTTCTGCGTGGACATCGTGGATGCCCAAGTCGTAGAGGGCCTGCTCGGCCGCCTCCTTCATCCCCTCCTCCACCTCGTCCCGGCTCTTCTCCACCATCTCCTCGATGCGGCCGGGGTGGATCCGACCGTCCTCGATGAGACGCTCCATGGCGATCCGGGCTACCTCTCGCCGGATCGGATCGAATCCGGAGAGAACCACAGCCTCGGGGGTGTCGTCGATGATGACGTCGATCCCGGTGGCCTGCTCGAAGGCCCGGATGTTGCGCCCTTCTCGTCCGATGATCCGTCCCTTCATGTCGTCGGCGGGCAACTGGACCACCGACACTGTGGCCTGAACCGATTCGTCGGCGGCCATCCGCTGGATCGCCAGCGCGATGACCTTCTTGGCCTCGCGGTTGGCGGTCCGCTCCGCCTCCTCCCTGGCCTCACGTACGAGCTGGGAGGCTTCGGCCCGCGCCTCATCCTCGATCTCCGAGACCAGGGCCCGCCGCGCATCTTCGGCCGTGAGCCCCGCTCGGGATTCGAGCTCCCTGCGCGCCTCCTTCAGGAGTTCCTCGACCTCCTCCTGGCGAGCGCGGACCTCATCGTCGCGCTTCCGCAGTTCGGCGGTCCGTGTCTCCTGTACCTGATCTCGTTCATTGAGAAGGTCGAACTTCCGATCCAGCGAGTCCGATCGCTCGGCGAGCCTCCGCTCCTGCTTCTCCAGCTCCTCCCGACGCCGGGCCTCCTCCTTCTCCCATGCTTCCCGGAGGCGGACGGCTTCCTCCCTGCCCCGGAGTTCGCCCTCCTTGGTCAGGCTCCGGGCCTCCTCCTTCGCTCGTTCCACGATTCGGGTGGCCTCGTCGCGTCCCTGGGCCCGTTCCCGCTCGTGCTGGGCCCGGATTCGGGTCTGTCCTAGGACGAAGCCGACCACCGCGCCGACCAGCAGGGAGATCACTCCTGCCAGCAGCGCCAGGGCCTGGGGGGATTCCATATCTATTGCTCCAGAAGCGAAGGGCGAACCCTCCGCAGAAAAAACGAAACCGACTGACGCAGCCGACGCCGGGGCGCCGCTCCACGCCTCGTCTACAGAAGGTGAGAATAGGAATCGCGGCCGGACGGCCGCAAGGGAAGGGGAAGCGCTACTCCAGGCCTGCCAGCCCCTCCTCGATTCGTCGGACGAGGTTGGTGGATCTCGAGGAGACCTCCCGGCGGAGCTGTTCCAGCTCCGTGTTGGCCTGAAGGTATTCGTCCACCAGAGAGAGCGCCGCCAGGATGACGGCTCGATGGTTTTCGATGAGTCCCGAGGCGTCGCGGATCTCACGGATCTTCTCGTCGAGGAAGGCCGCGCACTCCCGGGTGTACTCGGGATCCGCTGCGGAGCGGAGGTGGTGCTCCTCCCCGGCGATCCTCACCTTCACCGTTTGCCTGCTGCCTTCTTCGGTCATTCCTGCTCCTCCAGAAATCGGATCCGGGCCAGGAGTCGCTTCACCCCGTCTCGTCCCTGGCTGAGCCGTTCCTTGAGATCGCGGTTCTCGGCCTCCAGGGCGTGCACCTTCTGCTGCAGCTCCACTGGGTCACTCTCCCCTTCCTTCAGGCGTTCCAGGATCTCCTCGAGCTTCCGCGCTCGGGTCTCGGAGGTCTCCAGCCGTTCCTGAAGCCCGTGAAGTCGCCCGAGGAGTCGGCTGACCGAACCCTCCAGCTCGGCCAGCACCTGCCCGGGTGCCGCGTCAGCTCCGTCCGTCCCGGATTTCGACACCGAATTCCTCCTTCAAGCGGATCGTGAGGGCATGTACCTGATCGTCGACCTCTCGGTCGGTGAGGGTCCGGTCGTCAGCCCGGAAACGGAGGCGGACGGCCACGGATCGATGACCCTCGGGCACTTCACCTCCCTCGTAGACATCGAAGACGTCAAGGCCCCGAAAGTCCGGACCCCCGCCTTCCCGGATGAGGGCGAGCAGGGGACCCACCGGTCGGTCGTCCGGGACCAGGAGCGCCAGGTCCCGCTCCACACCGGGCCGGGTCGGGAGCGCTCGATACGGGGCGGCCTCCGGCAGGTCCGGATTCCGGGGAAGTCGGATCTCGGCACCCCAGACCACTCCGGACCAGGGGGGCAGGTCCACCGAACTCAGATCCAGGATCCCCGCCCATCCCCGGGTCCCGTCCTTCGAATCCCGCACCTGAAGGAGGGGATCGCCCTCGAAGATCGCTCCGGCCACCGGATCCTCCTCGCAGGTCTCCGGCACGAGCACCTCCGCACCCGGGATCCTGGCGGCCAGAGACTCCACCACGCCCTTCAGGTCCCACGGGTCCAACGGCTCATCGCTGGTCGACCAGTGGGGAGGATTGCGGCGACCATGAAGCACGACCGCCAAGGTGGTGTCTTCTCTGGGGAGGGCTCCGGCATCGCCGTGCCTGAACGTCGTTCCGATCTCGAACAGGCGAAGGTCCCGATTCCCGCGGGCCAGATTGTAGGCCACCCGGCGGAGCAGGCCGGGAAGGATCGAACGCCGCAGGGTCCCTTCCACGACCGACACTGGATTGAGCAGTTCCACCTCGCCCTCCTCAGGAGGGCTGAAGGCCAGGGTGTGGGCCTCGAAGAACCCCTGGGCCACGAGGTCGTCCCTGAGGCGATCCTCCAGGACGAAGAGGGGATCGTCGGGGACCGTACCCGGCCGGAAGGGCGCCAGAGTCTCCGGGAAGGCATCGTAGCCGTGGGTCCGCGCCACCTCCTCGATGAGGTCCACCTCCCGAGTCAGGTCCCAGCTACGAAAGCCTGGCACCTCCACCTCCATGACCCCGTCCACCGATCCCTCGACCCCAAGACCCAGGGGGCTGAGAAGCTCCCGGATCCGCTCCGGTGAGAACTCAATCCCCAGGACGGTCTCCACTCGAGCGACGCGAAGCTCCACCTTGCGCCGCCGGAAGGGCTCCGGACGGGCTTCCACCACCGGGCCGTCCACCCGTCCGCCGGCGGTCGCCAGAATAATCCTGGCCGCCCGGAGAATGGCCTCTCTGAGGCCTTCGGGGTCCACTCCCCGCTCGAAGCGGTAGGAGGCGTCCGTGGAGAGGCCCAGCCGCTTCCGGGTCGTTCGAATCGGTCCCGGGGTGAAGAGCGCACACTCCAGCAGCACATCCCGGGTCTCGGGGCCCACCTCCGAGTCGAGTCCTCCCATGACCCCGGCCACAGCCATGGCGCCCCGGGGATCCGCGATGACCAGATCGTCGGACACCAGGGTACGATCGGCCCCGTCGAGGGTCCGGAGGATCTCCCCCTCCCCGGCCCGACGCACGATCACGGTCCGCTCGGCCACCTGGTCAAGATCGAAGGCGTGGAGCGGATGCCCCAGCTCCAGGAGCACGTAGTTCGTGGCATCCACGACATTGTTGATGGGTCGGGCCCCGGCAGCACGCAGGCGCTGGGCCAGCCAGGGGGGAGAGGGCTCCACAGTGACCCCTCGCAGGACCAGGCCCAGATACGCCGGGCACCGCTCTGCGTCCTCGATCCGGACGGTCAGGGTCTCGGCCGTGGCCTCTCCGGCGCCGGTGACGACCTTCACCCCATCCAACATCCGCTCCAGTTCCTCCGATGCGCCCGGAATGGGAGGCAGGACCAGATCATGGGAGCCTCCTGGCGCGACCTCGCGTGCGATTCCCCGGTGGGAGAGGAGGTCGGGCCGGTTCGAGGTGACCTCCACGTCCATCCGCACGTCTTCGAGGCCCAGGGCGTCCACCAGGGGCTGACCCGGGGTCAGGGATGCCGGAAGCTGCATGATGCCTCCGGCGTCGGACCCCAGCCCGAGCTCCTTCTCCGAACAGAGCATCCCGGAGGAGGATTCACCTCGGAGCCGGGCTTTGCGAATCTCCATCCCCCCAGGAAGGGTGGAGCCCACCGGGGCGAAGGGGTACAGGCCCCCCTCCTGGATCACCGGGGCGCCGCAGACCACCTGGACCGTCTCCCCATCGCCGGGATCCACATCGCAAAGGCGGAGGCGGTCGGCGTTGGGGTGCGCCCTCACCTGGGTCACCCGTCCGACGACGAGTCCGTCCATCCCCTCCGCAAGGCGCTCCGTCCCCTCGACAGGAAAGCCGAGCGAGGCGAGGCGGTCGGCAGTCAGGTTGGGGTCGGTCTCGAGCGTGGGGGCCAGCTCCCGGAGCCAGCGGTACGAGACGTTCATGGCTGGGTGAACTGCTGAAGGAAGCGCACGTCGTTGTCCAGGTAGAGGCGGAGGTCGGGAATCCCGTACTTGAGCAGCCCGATGCGCCCCGGACCCATGCCGAACGCAAAGCCGGTGTAGCGCTCCGAATCGATCCCGGCGGCATCCAGAACCGCAGGGTCCACCATCCCCGCGCCCATGATCTCGAGCCAATCCGATTCCCGGAGCTCCCCCTCGGAGTCCCGAACGACGCGCTTCACATCCACCTCGGCCGAGGGCTCGGTGAAGGGGAAGAAGGACGGCCGGAAGCGGACCCGGGTTCCCGGTCCCCAGTAGAGGCGGGCGAACTCCGCCAGGGTGGCCTTGAGATCCACGAAGGTGATCCCTTCGTCCACGACCAGCCCCTCGAGCTGAGCGAATCCGGGGGTGTGGGTCGCATCGTAGGAATCCCTCCGGTACACCATCCCCGGAGCTAGCACTCGGATCGGAGGCTGGTGGTTCTCCATGACGCGCACCTGCACCGGTGAGGTGTGACTCCGAAGCAGGTGCCCCCCTTTCAGATAGAGGGTGTCCTGCTCGTCGGCCGCGGGATGATCCAGGGGCGTGTTCAGGGCCTCGAAGTTGTACCACTCGGTCTCGGCCTCGGGGCCGCGCGCTCTCGTGAACCCCAGCGTGCCGAAGATGGCCACCAACTCGTCCACGACCCGGGTGACCGGATGCCTTCCTCCCACCCAGGATCTCCGGGCCGGAAGGGTGAGGTCCCACTGGGCTCCCTGCGCCTCCCCGCTCCCCTGCTCCAACTGCTCCCTGCGTCTGTCGAGGGCGGACTGAAGTCGAGCCTTCACCTGGTTGGCCGTCTGGCCGACCCGGGGCCGCTCCTCGGGGTCCAGGCTGCCCAGCCGTCTAAGGATGCCGGAGATCCGCCCGTCCTTGCGACCGAGGAAGCTGATCCGCACCTCCTCCAGAGACTCCGGGGTGTCGCTCCGCTCCACCTCCTGAAGCGCGTCCTTCTCCAGGCGTTGGAGCTCCTCCACGAGGGTGGGGGTCTGGCTCATGTGCGGTATTGTGGGGGAATCATTGATGGCAAACGCCGAAAGGTACACGGGAGTCCGGCCCGGGCAAACCCCATCCCAGGACATGGAAACGGGGGCCCGGGGCTTTCGCCCCGGGCCCCCGTGATTTCACGCTCTGCCCATCCGTCCCCGACCTGGGGACAGCCCATGGGTTCAGGCGCTCTGCAGCGCCTCCTTGGCGCGCACGGCCAGGGCCTCGAAGGCCTCGGGCTCCCGAACCGCCAGGTCGGCCAGCGCCTTCCGGTCCAGTTCAATTCCAGAACGCTTGAGACCGTTCATGAAGCGGGAGTAGGACATCTCATGTTGACGTGCGGCCGCGTTGATCCGGGTGATCCAGAGGCGACGGAAGTTGCGCTTCTTCTTTCGCCGGTCGCGATAGGCGTGCTCCCACCCCTTCTCCACCGCGTCCTTGGCGGTCCGGTAGAGCTTCTTGCGACCTCCGAAGTAGCCCTTGGCTTCCTTCAGAATTTTCTTCTTTCGGTCCTTTCGGGCCGGCGTGCCTGTAGTGCGTGGCATTGTGGTGGACTCCCTCCGTCAGGAACCGGGCAGGAGCCGGTTCATGCGCTTCTCGTCGGCCTTGGACACCAGTGCGGCTTTGCGAAGATTCCGCTTCCGCTTGCTGGACTTCTTGGTGAGGATGTGGCTGTGGTAGGCCTTCCGGCGCCGCAGCTTTCCCTTGGCTGTTCGCTTGAACCGCTTCGCGGCGGCCCGATTGGTCTTCATCTTGGGCATGGTACAACTCCTTCCCGGCCGGCACGACGGTTCCTGTCCCCCTCACCGGGTGAGAGGGGATCCATCACAACCGATCGATTCTTGAATAGGGGACCTCTGAGGGCCCCGGAAAAATGTCAGCGGCTCCGGAGAGGCGAGAGCATCATGATCATGCTTCGCCCTTCCCGGGTTGGCTGGCTTTCGATCTTTCCAACATCCGACACTTCTTCTACCACCCGTTCCAGGACTTCGATCCCAAACTCGGGATGCGACATCTGTCGACCTCGAAACGTCATGGTCACCTTGACCTTGTCGCCGTCCTCGAGAAAGCGACGGACGTGTCGGGTCTTGAACTCGAAATCATGGTCCTCGATCCCGGGGCGATACTTGACCTCCTTGACCTGGACCGTGTGCTGCTTCTTGCGAGCCTCCCTGGCCTTCCGGGCTTCCTCGTACTTGAACTTTCCGTAGTCCATGAGGCGACAGACCGGAGGTCGAGCTCCCGGCGCGACCTCCACCAGGTCCAACCCCGATTCCTCGGCGCGTTCCCGCGCTTCATCCAGCGCGATGATCCCGACCTGCTCACCATCCGCATCGATGAGGCGAATGGGACTGATCCGGATCTGATCGTTGACTCGGACCCTCGGCTCTTTAATAGCTCCGTACTCCGATCGGGCGCCCCGAAAGACGCCGTAGACGAAAAACGGCCCGGACGAATATCCGGGCCGAAGGGGCCAACCTCGCACGCACATGGCGCTCGAGAGTCGACGAAACGGACCCGGCGGCGTCTCCAACAGGCGCCTATGACTCCAGCGCCCGGTGGGCCGAAAGGTGGAGAGTCCAGGCTCTCACTTCCAGATTTGTCCTGAACGAATCTATCGATTCGGCGTCCGGGGTCAAGACGCAAGCCGGCGAAGTCGAGTCCCCGGACCTCCTCCCGCTACCGAGCCCGGGTCTCGATCTCCTCGATGACCCGATTCAGGAAGGCGGATCGATCGAGCATCTCCTGCTTCTTCCCCGCCCCCCGTTTCCGCACGGCGACCGTACCCTCCTTGGCCTCCCGCTCCCCGATGACGGCCATGTAGGGAACCTTGCGCAGCTCCGCATCCCGGATCCGGTAGCTCAGGCTCTCCCTGTCCTTGAGATGGGCCCGGATTCCGGACTCGCGGAGCTGGTCCACGTACGCCCGCGCCTCGGGAACCCACTGTTCGGAGATGGGAAGCACCCGCACCTGTTCGGGGGCGAGCCAGAGAGGGAACGCCCCGGCGTAATGCTCGATGAGCCCCCCGACGAAGCGTTCCATCGAGCCGATGAGGACCCGGTGGAGCATCACGGGACGGTGGCGCTCATTGTCCTCCCCGATGAACTCGATATCGAACCGATCGGGAAGATTGAAGTCGAGCTGGACCGTGGGGCCCTGCCACTTCCGTCCGATGGCGTCGATGAGCTTGAAGTCCAGCTTGGGGCCGTAGAAGGCGCCCCCACCCTCATCCACGGTGTAGGCCAGCTCCCTCTCCTCCAGAACACCTCGGAGCTGGTCCTGGGCATGCTCCCAGACCTGCGGGTCCCCCATCGCCTTTTCGGGGCGGGTGGCCAGCTCGATGGTGTACGGGTACCCGAAGGTCGTGAGCATCTCGTCGACCAGGTCCAGAAGGGCCGCGATCTCAGAGGGCACCTGTTCCTCCGTACAGAACACGTGGGCATCGTCCTGGGTGAACCCCCGAACCCGAAGCATCCCGTGCAGCACCCCGCTCCGCTCGTAGCGGTACACCGTGCCGAACTCGGCGTAGCGGATCGGCAACTCCCGATACGACCTCTGCTCAGCCTGATAGATGCAGATGTGCCCGGGGCAGTTCATGGGCTTGGCCCGATAGCGGGCCCCCTCCACCTCCATGGCCCCGAACATGTTCTCCTTGAAATTCTCCAGGTGCCCGGACTGCTCGAAGAGCCGCTCGCTCATCACATGGGGGGTATAGACGAGTTCGTACCCGTGGCGGAGGATCAGCTCCTTCTCGTACTCCTCGATCTCGTTGCGAATGATGGAGCCGGCGGGCTTCCAGAGAATGAGCCCGGAGCCGACCCGCTCATCCACGGTGTAGAGATCCAGCTCCCGGCCCAGTATCCGGTGATCCCTCTTTCTGGCCTCCTCGAGGCGGTTCAGATGCTTTCGGAGCTCCTTCCCCGAGAAGAAGGCGGTGCCGTAGATCCGCTGGAGCATCTGCCGACGCTCGTCACCACGCCAGTAGGCTCCCGCGGTGGAGAGGAGCTTGTAGGGACCCAGGTGACCCGTGGAGGGCACGTGAGGGCCCTTGCAGAGGTCCAGGAAGGGTCCGTCCTGGTACACGGTGATGACCTCGTCGTCATCGAACTCCTCGAGGCGCTCCAGCTTGAGCGGGTCGTCGTGGAAGAGCTCTCGAGCCTCGTCCTTCGTGACCTCCCGCCGCTCGAACGGGTAATCGGCCTCGATGACCTCCTCCATCGCCTCTTCGAAGGCCTCCAGGTCTTCGGGGGTGAAGGGTTCGTCCACCCCGAAATCATAGTAGAAGCCCTCCTCGATGGACGGCCCGAACCCGATCTCGGCGTCGGGCCTGTGTTTCCGCACCGCCGTGGCGAGGACATGGGCGGTGGAATGGCGAAGGAGCTCGAGGGCCTCGGGATCCCGCTCGGTCAGGAGGCGGATGTCGCAGTCTCCCTCCAGGGTCCGATGTAGATCCACGAGTTCCCCATCCACCTCGGCGGCCAGAGCGGCCTTGGCCAGTCCGGGCCCGATCTCCCGGGCCACGTCATAGGGGGACGAGCCCTCGGGAACGCGAAGGAGTTTCCCGTCGGGAAGGGTGACTTGAAGGGTGCGAGCCATCGGAATGTCAGCGGTTCGGTGAGAAGGCGCCGGTGTTGCGGCGGGCCGGGCCGGAGATTAATGGAGTGCGGTGGAGAGGGTCAACAGCCTGCCATACGCACCGAGGCCCGGCCTCCCCGAAGGAAGACCGGGCCCGGTGGACCTCATGTGGGGGCCGACCCGACGCCCGAGAGGACGCGGGCCGGGGAGCGGGTGTCAGTACATTCCGCCCATTCCGCCCATGCCACCCATTCCGCCGCCGCCGCCACCGCCGCCGACGTCCTCGTCGTCCTCGGGCTGCTCGACGACTACGCACTCGGTGGTGAGGAGGAGTCCGGCAATGGAGGCCGCATTCTGCAGGGCGGTCCGCACCACCTTCGTCGGGTCGATCACACCGGCTTCGACCAGATCCTCATAGACATCGGTGGCCGCGTTGTAGCCGAAGTTGGGGTCCTTGGACTCGCGGACCTTCTGGACCACGATCGAACCCTCGACACCGGCGTTATTCGCAATCTGCCGAATCGGAGACTCGAGAGCCCGACGCAGGATCTCCACACCGATCTGCTCGGCCTGCTTCTCCAGCTTGAACTCGGCGAGGGCCGTCTGGGCCCGCAGGAGTGCGACGCCTCCACCGGGAACGATACCCTCTTCCACGGCGGCACGGGTCGCGTGGAGGGCATCCTCCACCCGCGCCTTCTTCTCCTTCATGGCCGTCTCGGTGGCGGCTCCCACGTTGATGACGGCCACACCACCGGACAGCTTCGCCAGGCGCTCCTGGAGCTTCTCCTGGTCGTAGTCCGAGGTGGACTTGTCGATGGCGGCCCGAATCTCGGCCACCCTGCCCTTGATCTTCTCGTCGTCGCCGGCGCCGTCCACGATGGTGGTGTTGTCCTTGTCCACCACGATGCGCTTGGACTCACCGAGGTCGGAGACCACTGCGTTCTCGAGCTTGAAGCCCATCTCCTCGGAGATGACCTGTCCACCCGTGAGAACGGCGATGTCCTGGAGCATGGCCTTCCGCCGATCTCCGAAGCCCGGGGCCTTCACGGCACAGACCTTCAGAGTTCCACGAAGCTTGTTGACCACCAGGGTCGCCAGCGCTTCGCCCTCGATGTCCTCCGCGATAATCATGAGCGGACGACCCATCTGGGCCACCTTCTCCAGGATCGGCAGAAGATCCTTCATGTTCGAGATCTTCTTGTCGTGGATGAGGATCATGGGATCCTCGAGGATGGCCTCCATCCGCTCCGGGTCCGTCACGAAGTACGGTGACAGGTAGCCCCGATCGAACTGCATGCCTTCGACGGTCTCCAGGGTGGTCTCGAGGCCCTTGGCCTCTTCCACCGTGATGACGCCGTCCTTGCCCACCTTCTCCATGGCGTCGGAGATGAGCTGACCGATCTCGGGGTCGGAGTTGGCCGAGATGGTACCGACCTGGGCAATCTCCTTCTTGCCCTTCGTCTCCATGGAGTACTCACGGAGCTTCTCCACCACCTGCTCCACCGCGGCGTCGATCCCCCGCTTGATGGACATGGGGTCGCTTCCGGCGGTCACGTTCTTGAGACCTTCGGAGAAGATCGACTGTGCCAGCACCGTGGCGGTGGTGGTTCCGTCACCGGCGTTGTCGGAGGTCTTCGTCGCGACCTCCTTCACCATCTGGGCCCCCATGTTCTCGATGGGGTCCTCGAGCTCGATCTCCTTCGCGACGGAAACTCCGTCCTTGGTCACGGTGGGGGCCCCGAACTTCCGGTCCAGCACCACGTTCCGGCCCTTCGGTCCCAGCGTCACCTTGACGGCTCGGCTCAACTTGTCGACCCCGGCCTTGAGTTTGGCCCGGGCTTCGGTATCGAATTTCAGATCCTTTGCTGCCATCGTCGTGCTCCTTCGATGGAATGGTCTATCAGATTCAAATGCGAGAGGGAGGAACCGGGA
>SKKH01000043.1 GCA_007121555.1 Gemmatimonadota bacterium
ACGGAGTCGTGGATCCCGTAGTCCGGATCGTAGGGATATCCCAGAGCCTCCAGCATGTCCACCGTACCGGTCTCGGCGAAGCCGTCCAGGGGGAGGGGACCTCCGAATCCTTCCAGGGGCCGACCAGTCTTGGCATCGAGGGCGTGGAGGAAGTAGGCCGGGGTCACGTGGTAGATCACGCCCCGTCCATCGATCTCGTGGTAGGCGACTCCCTTGCCGTAGTTCTTTCGCGGAGAGCGTTCCCAGCGCTGGGTGAAGGGCTCCCGGTACGTCCAGAGGGTCTCACCGGTGGCCGGATCCATGGCCACGGCCGTTCGCGTGTCCCCGTGCACGGTATAGAGCATCCCGTCCACGTAGATCGGGGTCGCACGTGTCAGGTTCACCACCTCCGTGCCGAAGTTGTCGCCCCTCCAGGTCCAGGCCAGTCGCAGATCCTCGAAGTTGGAGGCGTCGATCTGATCCAGAGGGGAGTAGCGGGTGCTCCAGGCATCGGCACCCCAATAGCGCCACTCTCCATCCGGCGTGCCTCGGTCCTGGCCGTCCAGGGCCAGCGGCACGAGGAGCAGGGCTGCGAGAGCCAGGCTCAACCAGGGGCCCGGGATCGACAGGGAAATGAATCGCATCTCTCTCTTCTTCTCCATTTCAAGGGGACAGCCCGGGGGCACGGCCCTGTGGCCTCAACGGCTGGGCGGCGCTTCGATCCGGATGTTGGCGAGGTCTTCTTCGGAGGTCCCGAGCGCCTCGTCTCCAGTGGGGTAGTTGTTCAGCTTGAGGAGGTAGGAGACGATGGCCGAATACTGCTCGTCGGTCAGGCCTCCAGGTCGATCAAACGGCATGGTGTTCCGGATCGATCGGAAGAGGTCGTGAACCGAACGGTTCGACCAGCTGAGCTGAAAGAGACGTCCGGTGAACTCCTGGGTGGTGTGACAGAGTGCGCACTCACTCCCGTATGTGGCCTCGCCCCGTTCGGCCTGCTCAGCCGAGTACACCCCGTCGAGGACGGATCGCTCCTCCGAGGACTGGGCGGCCAAAGGACCGCCGAGGAATGCGGTCACGAGCAGGCTTCCCAAAAGGATGGCGAAGGTTCGGCCAAAACGTCGACTCATCGGTGGTCATCTCCATGGGATGGGATCCAGTGGCGTGCCCTACCCTGATCGCAAGTCGTCCTGGCGCAGACCCCTCCGGAAATCCCAGCGAGGTGGCGAAACAGAGCTTCTGATCTCGCTGGAATCGGCCTTCTGGCGGTCGATGAGCGAAGGGGCGGCACTGTGTCTGGATGTCCTACACCACTCAGAACCCAAAAGGGTTCAATGGGCCCGTCGCCTTGAAAATGAGCCCGGGCGGCGCCCTCGCAAGGGTTGACAGCGGAGGGGGGCCGGAACCGCGGATGGTTCCGACCCCCGGCGCCACCTGCCGCGGCTCGACTCCAGGCCCTGGAACCCTTTCGCTCGCTTCAGGACACGTTGGGGTTGTTCACCCGCTCCTCGTCTGCCAGGGGGAGGCACGTGGTCGTGCCGTAGGCGACGCCCTTGTGATTGAAACCCTCGCCCCGGGGGAACCAGAGGTCGTAGCGAAGCTTGTCGGCGTGGAAGCGGCCTTCGTAGAAGAACTCACGGCGGCGCTCCTCGATGATCTGGTCCTGGATCTCCTGGGGGTCCGAGCTGGAGAAGTGGGGGAGACCGTGGACATCCCTCAGGCCATTGATCCGGTCCACCGCCTGCTGACCCCCCTCGATCTCGGCGAGGATGAGCTGTGCCTCCGCCCAACGGGCCATGGGGATGTCGGAGCTGTGGCCGGTATACTTGGTCTGGATCCAGTGGGGGGTCACCCCGTCCTGTCCGGTGCCGCCGGTGTACTCGACGGGGACCCTGGGATCGGGCACGCCGTCGCCGTGCGTGGTGTTGCCGGCCTCGTCGATGGTGGCGTGGCGATACCCTGTGGAGACCACCTCGCCGTTGTGCCAGACGGTGTCGGCCACAGTGGAGTACTGATTCCGGGTGTGGTGCTGGTAGATCTGGTTCCAGCGGGGTCGAACGGCGCCGTCCCGGGTCACCCAGGCCACGAAGCCGGGCTCGATCTGGGCGGCGTCCTGAGCCGCCCCCTGATGGTCGCCCATGGCGAAGCGGACGCGTGCGCGACCCAGATGAGCGAGCTGGAGCATACTCGGAGTGGTGGCGGTGGAGAAGTCGCCGCTGGCAGAGAGGTGGTTCAACGCCCGGTCGAACCACTCCTCTCCGACCCCGAGGGTCATCTGGGGCGTCATGACCGGTCCCACGTCCGCCGTCATCTCACACCAATGCTCTCCAAAGAGCTGATAGTTGAGCCCGGCGTAGACGGCCGCGCTGGCCAGGAGCTGCTCCGGGTCCGCCACCTCGCCTTCAAATCCCTGGATGGCGTCGTAGGCCTGCTCGGCCTGGAATCGGGATGCCTGGAAGGCCTGAAAGAAGCCGGCACTCGTGTCGGAGGTGCCGCAGGCCAGGGTGTTCACCGCGGCGGTGGTAGCCTGGACCTGGTACTCGGCCCAGGCCCGGGTGAACCATCCAGTGGACTCCCAGAAGGTGTCTTCCAACCCTCCGATGGATGCAACAAACTCGGAAAAGCCGCATTCATAGTCGGCGATGGCCGAGTTCACCATCATCGGTGCCATCTCCGGGCGGAGCAGGTCGGCTTCGGTGAGCTGTCCGGGCAGCTCCACGTCCAGAATCCCGTCGCATCCGGCCAGGACTACCACCGCGACGGCCAGTGTGGACAAGAGCCTGGGTCGGCACGGCCTCGTCGCCCGTGTGCGTGTTTTCAAGCGAAACATATCTCTTCCTCTCTTCTTGCTCAGGTCGGATCGGACCGAGGGGGACAGGGCTCGCAACCCTCCACCCTCGATCCCGGAAGCTGGGTGCCTCGGGCTCAGAAGGACATCCGCATGGTCACCACGAAGGTGGAGAGCGGAGGCATGTTGGAGTTCCCGAAGACGGTCATGTCCGCGGCGTTGCGCATCTCGGGGTCCGGAACCGGCGCTCCGAACACCTCGTCCTGGGCGGTCCAGAGAGTGAGGAGATTCCGGGCCGCAGCGGTCAGTGACACACGGGACGCGCCGATCCGATCGGCCAGGCTCTCCGGCGCCGTGTAGGTGGCGCTCACCTCTCGAAGCTTGGCGAAGCCGGCATCGTACATACCGGTGAAGGTGTTCGGGACTCCGGTCTCGGCGTAGGCCAGGAAGATGGGGTCGTCCCGGACGTTGGCGGCCCGAGAGGTCTGGAAGCAGGTGTGGCGACATCCCACGTCCCAGATGTGCTGCACCCGACCGTGCTGCATCTCGACGTTGGCGTAGAGTTGCAGGTTCTGGAAGAGGGTGAGGGTCGTGTTCAGGTTCAGGTCCCAGGGCTGGCTGCCCCGACCGGCATGGACCCGGGGGGCGGCGGCGCTCGAGCAGGGAACCGCCTCGCCGCCCTGCTCCCAGCCGTTTCGACCCGTCCCGCCATCGCACATCACGTTCCGGACCTGGCCCGTATCGTCGATCTCCGCGCTCACCACGATGGGGATGAACAGGGAGGGGAAGGGGAAGTCCTCGCGGATCATGGTGGTGGGTGCACGGCCCCCCATGTCATCGACCCGGTTCTCATTGAACGAGAGGCCCAGGCCCATGTCCAATCCCCAGCTCGGGCGCTGGACGAGCTGGGCGTCGAGCCCGACCTCCCATCCCCAGTTCGACACCTGACCCAGATTGGTCCACTGGGTGCCGGGGAAGCCCCGGCTGGGGGCTACCGGGAGCGCTACGAGCGCGTCCCTGACCGTCTGGGTGTAGTAGGTGACCTGGGCCGTGAAGCGGTCGTCCAGGAAGGCGGCGTCAAAGCCGAACTCGAGCTCCGTGCTCACCTCGGGGCCCAGGTCGGGGTTTCCCACCTCCTGGGGGCTGACGACGGACTGCTGGGCCGGCCCGACCGCAGGGCTGTAGAGTCGAACGGCGGCGAACACGTCCGGCTGCTGCCCCGCCTTGCCCCAGGCCGAGCGGAGTCGGAGGGAGTTGACCAGGTGTTCCCAGCGCCAGAAGTCCTGGTCGGTGACCACCCATGTGGCGGACAACTTGGGGTAGACGGCGGCGTCGAAGTCGGCCCCGAAGGCCGAGTTGTCATCACCCCGGACGGCTGCGGTCACGAAGATCCGATCGTCCCAGTTGAACTCCTGCTGGAAGTACGCCCCCATGCTTTTGTTCTCTACGAAATCCTGACTCGAGTTGGCGATGGCCGCCCCCCCCAGGTTCCGAATGGCCGGCGCCGGAAATATCCTTCCGTCGGCGAAAAGCGTCTCCTGTTGCCGATGGTAGTACTGGAGCCCGAAGGACGAGGTGAACCGGAGCTCCGGGCGCAGCCCTCCGTAGTTGGCGCTCACCCCATAGTCTGCGGTGATGTATTGCGAACTGGGCTTGTCCACCTCGATATCCCCCAGGGAGAGCGCACCGAAGTCGTGACTCGTCCCGTCCGGGTGCCGGGGGAAGAGGATGGTGTTCTCGTCGTGCGACACGTCCAGCCCCACCACCAGCCGCTGGGTGATGTTCTCCATGGTGTGGTTCAGGGTGGCAGAGCCGGTGAAGCGGGAGAACTCCCGGGTCGCCTCGATGTCGGCGATCGCTTCAGGCCGAGCCCGGAGGAAGCCGCGGAGGTTGCCGTCCCGACCCAGGGGGTTGGCCCACTGCGCCTGCTCCCAGACCCCCCACGAGGTCTTCTGCTGCATGTAGCTGGTCGTGCCGTCCACATAGCCGGTGGTGACGTCCAGTGTGACCTGGTCGTGGGGCACGACGCTCACGTTGGCTCGCAGGCTCAGGCGTTTCTGCCAGTTGTAGTCTACGATCCCGCCCTGGTCGTCCCAGTCGGTGGAGAGGTAGTAGCGGACCGCGTCGGTGCCCCCCCTCATGCTGAGGTTGTAGGACTGGGAGTGGCCTGTGTGGAAGAAGGGCCGCCCGGCGGCCTTCTCTTCGTCCCAGATGTTGAAGCTGAGAAGCTCGCCGGTGTTGGGGTCGTTCCGGTACGCGGTGCCGACCTGCCGGGAGGGATTGGGCAGCCAGGTGGCCCCCTGGCGGACGGAGAGATCGAACTGGGGTGCGCCGGTGGCTCCCCGCTTCGTGATGATGTTGATCACGCCCGAGGAGGCCTCGGTTCCGTAGAGTGTGGCCGCTGCGGGACCCTTGATGATCTCGATGCTCTCGATGTCGTTGGGATTGATGTCGTCCATCTTCGAGGTCTGGGGGCCATCGCGGAGGTTGGGACCCGCCTGGGCGTTGTTGTCCACCCGGATGCCGTCCACGTAGATGAGAGGCTGGTTGCCCACCCCGAGGCTCGAATATCCCCGGATGCGCACCTGGGAGCCGGTGCCGATGTTTCCGGAGCCTCTCTGGTAGGCCACGCCTGCCTCACGCCCGCTGAGGAGATCCTGAAAGCTCTGGACCGGCGCGACCTCGGCGATCCGGGCCGCGTCGACCCGACCGACCACGTTCCCTACGGCGCGAGCCTGGGTTCCCCCGGCGGTCCCGGTGATGACCATTTCGTCCAGGGCCAGGGCCTGCTGGACCAGCTCGAGGTTGATCTCGACGGTCTCGTCCTCTCCCACTGTGACCTCCTGGGAGGTCTGACTATACCCCAGGCGCTGGGCCTGAAGGGTGTGGGTCCCTACCGGGACGTTCTCTATGGTGAACCGACCGTTGGCCTGGGAGATCACTCCCAGGCCCGTCCCTTGAATGCTGATCTGGACGGCGGTCAGGGGCTGCCCTGAACGTCCGTCCAGGGCCTGACCGGTGATGGTACCGGTCTGGGCCTCCAGGGCCGTGGTCGGCAGGGTCAGGAGACCCATGGTGACCAGGACCACAAGGCAGTAGCGGAGTCTCGCGAACACGTGCACCTCCGGGGAGAGAAGGGGGGTGGCAGAAGGAAGGATCGTCATGGCGGTGCGGGAGAGCGTCCCGAGGGACCTTGCCCGCAGAGACTGCAGCGGGTCCGGTCGGTTTTGGGGCTCATCATCTGGTGCACCCGAATCCTTCCTGGAGAATGAGATCAGATCTCATTCTCCAATTCTTCTTTGCCAGGTCGATGCAGGGCCGCGTCGGGCTCACCTTCCGCTTTCCCGGCCCGGACCTGGCTGTGAGACCATCTGGGACGTTCGAAGTCCCGGGCGGCTCCAGGCTCGAGGGAGGGCTTCTCTCGAGAAGCTTTCAGCTGACATGGAAACCGCATGGGATCCGGGTCGCTACCCTCGACGTCCAACGAGCATCTATATCTTTCAGAAACACCTCGGCGTTTCAGCCGAGTCGAATTCAACTGGGTGCCCCTTCTCAGGGAGTGCTGGGCATGTTACGTGTCCCTGACGTAATCGTCAAGCAAGGGACCCTGTGATACCGGCT
Source organism: Gemmatimonadota bacterium (assembly GCA_007121555.1). Lineage (GTDB taxonomy): Bacteria > Gemmatimonadota > Gemmatimonadetes > Longimicrobiales > Gaopeijiaceae > PWLA01. Next base: position 6,386 of record SKKH01000043.1, read on the forward strand.
CTTTATGCAGAAAGGGCCGCATGTTATCTGAGGCGAGGGCGTGTTGCTTGGGGGATTACCCGAGGTTGGGAACTCCTCGAGGTGGATCTGAGACTGACGATGAACACCGACGGCATGGCGTATTCACCCCTGGATACAAAGGACTTGAAGTATTCCTGTGCCATCTTGGAAGCCGGGTCTGAGGCTGCGGACGGGGAGAGTTCCGGGAGGCGGGGAGGACGCTGAACCAGAACGATCAAAAAGCCGGTCTAGAACTATTGTGCTAATTATGTATGTATATGCAGAAAGCCGTGTAAGCGCCCGGAAAAGCCGGGGGAGTGCGGAGGGAGGCCCTGCACCGCGGCGGGCTCGGGTGCAGGAGTCGGGGGGACCTGAACTGAGCCAGGTCCAGTAGTGCGCTGGGACAATCGTCCAATGGACGCCTGTGGGGCCCCGGGGACTGACCTCGGAGAGGATTCGCGCGAACCACAGAAAAGTGCGCCTACGAAGCGTCCAACCGGGTGCTCTTTCCCACCTCCCCTTCAGCATCTTCAACGGAGCCGTCCGCCCCGGGCGCCACGACTTCACCCAGAAGGAAGAGATCGGTCAGGAGAGCGCGGAGGTGAACCGAGGCGTTCAGGTTGTCCACCAGCTGGGAGCTGATGGAGCGCTGGGCCTGGACCAGGTGGAGGGCTGCCAGAGCACGAGCGGCGTCGGCGGAGACCACCCGTCCAAAGGCTCCGATCTCGGGAGAGGCGTGAGGGCCCGATGCCGAGACTTCGCGGATCAGGCCCTCGAGGTCCGAGACGGCACCGGCCATGCCATCGAGTAGGCTGCGGAGCTGTCCGCCCTGGCCCGTGCTCTGTTCGGTCTGGTAGCCCTGGGCCGCATAGGCCAGGAGGAACTCATAGCCCTCTTCGATCCGGTTGATGGCTTCGAGGAGGCGCGTTCGGGGCGTGGAGGAGGCCATGGGGCGTCAGTCCCCAGCTCGGTCCGCTGCCGCCGTCCGACGGGCCGAGGCGGGTGGCGAGGCGCCGGTGCCCTCATCCACCGGCCAGAGCTCCGGGTCGTGGTGCCCGAGATATTCGTCCCGGGTGATCCATCCCTTGAACATGGAACGGGTGATCCAGAAGTTGTCGGGCCGCACGGCGAAATAGATGTGCGCCATGAGAAGCCCGACGAATCCGACGGCCGCCACTCCGTGGAGCACATATACCCAGCCCCACAGGTTGTCGGAGATCCCGAGCACGTAGGGATTTGCCGACCAGAACCAGGTATCCACCCGGAACATCATGAGCAGTCCCGTTGCGATCACCGCGATCCCGGCCAGAGCGGTGACGTGGTGGAAAGCGATGTTCTCGGTGCCCCACTTTCCAGGCTTCTCTTCGGCACCTTGGCCCTTCGAGAAGAATCCCTTCAGCCGTTCGATCCCCTTGGAGATCTCCTCGCGGCCGATCCACATGGTTCCCAGGGTTCCCCGGCGAACGGTATCCACCACGTGATAGAGGAGGTACCCGGTCAGGATGATCCCCGCGATCCAGTGGATGGTAACCCAGGGAAACTGAAGTCCCAGGATGGGGACGAAGCCGGTGATGAGGAGGGCGAGGGTGGCCAGGGCCAGGACCCAGTGGGAGATCCGTGCGCTCCCGTTGTGGCGGGTGACCTTCTCCGGTACACGCGCCGCCAGGTCAGGGTCGGCGGGAGCGGGCGGGGGCGTCGCCCGCTTCTTGCGAGCGGCCAGGATGGCGTGTCCCACGACGAAGAGTGCGCCCAGGAAGACCACGGCCCAGAAGATATCCCACCCGAGCCCCACCATGACCTCCTCACCCCAGGGATTCCGTGCCCTGCGTAGCAGATCCATGCTCAGCTTCTCGCCTCCCGGATCGCTCGCTTCACGAGATTCTTCGTGAGGGCGACCTTGTATTCATTGAATTGGAGCGGACGGGCACCCTGGACTGCGGCCTGGGCCGCTACCTCGAGGGTCTGATCATTGGGAGCATGGCCGGAAATGGCCCGCTCGGTCTCTCGCATCCGGAGGGGGCGTGCCGCCACGCCGCCCACGACGATCCGGGCGTCATGGATCGTGCCGTTGCTCACCTCCAGGGCGGAGGCCACGTTCACCAGCGCGAAGTCCCAGGCCTTCCGGTCGGCCACCTTCTCGAAATACATGGGTCGACCCGCCCACGTGTCGGGGATGTGGATCGCGGTCAGGAGTTCGGAAGGCTGGAGTACCGTCATCCGGGTGATGTCGATGGCCGGACCGATGAAGAAGTCCTCGGCCCTGACCCTCCGGGTGCCGCGCCGTCCCCTGATCTCCATCTCGGCGTCGAGCGCGATGAGGGTGGGAGCGACGTCGGAGGGTGTCACCGCCACGCAGCGGTTGGCCTCCAGGATGGAGTGCTCACGGTTCAGCGCGCCCGGGGCGTTGGCGTAGCAGGTGTTGCCCCCTGCGCGGTAACAGGGCCATCCAGCCCGATAGTACCAGCAGCGGGTGTCCTGGCAGAGGTTGCCGCCCAGAGTTCCCTGGTTCCGGATCTGGGGCGTGGCAACCTTCTCGGCCGACTGAGCCACGATGGGGAATCGGGAGCGAATCTCCGAGTGGTTCGCGACCTCGGTGAGGGTGGTCATGGCCCCGATCCGGAGCGTCCGATTGTCCGCCTGGATTCCCTTGAGCTCTTCGATTCCGCCCAGGTCCACCACCACCGTCGGACGCTTGGCCCGGTCCTTGAGCCAGTCGAAGGTGTCCATGCCTCCCGAGAGAACCCAGGCCTCCTCGCCGTGGCGGCGGAGCAGGTCCATGGCGCCGTCGAGCTCCGTCGGCTGGAAGAGCTCGAACGAGCCCATCATGTCGTTGATTTGAGCCATTGGGATGGTTCCTTGTGCGCGTGGGCGTCCTTGAGGCGATCAGGGAAGGCGATGCGGTGGCTCAGACGTGGGTCTGCATCCGGCCATAACCGGTACGCGATCCTTCCAGGAGTGCCACGATCTTGTCCGGAGTGATGGGGGTTCGGTTCAGGTACCGTCCGCCCAACGCGCCGGTAATGGCCGAGATGAGGGCGGCGGCACCGGCTCCCACCGGCGGCTCACCGACTCCCCGAGCTCCCACAGGGGTCTCCGGGTCCGCCATGTCGAGCGCTGCGAACTCGAGGGGCCGGGACGGTACGTCGAGGATGGTGATGGGCTTGGCCGTATAGAAGCGCTTGTTCGAGTTCGCGCCCCAGCGGGGATCGAAGGCCCAGCGCTCGAGGAGGGCTGAACTCATTCCCTGAATGACCCCCCCGTGGACCTGCGCCTCCAGGCTCCTGGGGTTCAGCACCGTCCCGCAGTCGGTCACGGACACGATCTCCTTCATTTCCACCACCCCGGTCTCCTGGTCCACCTCCACCACACAACAGGTGATGACCGAAGACCAGGTGGAGCCGTCGTGGGAGTAGGGGTCCTTCACCGCGGAAATGAGCCCCTCCCCGACCATGCGTCGCACGGCGTGGACCGTCATCGGGTCGAGGTCGTCGGGAAGCTCCTCGCCTGAGTACCTTCCCCCCAGTGCGATGGCCCGCTCCGCCGCCTGGGCGAAGGTGAGGCCGGTGCCGGGGCTGCCCCGGCGAAAGACCCGTCCCTGAGCCACGTCGTAGTCCCCGGCGGATCCTCCCAGATCACCGGCGGCGATCTCCTGGAGCTTCTCACGGAGTGCGTGGGCGGCGGCGTGGTTGGCTCGGGTGTGGGCGTGGGTCGTCTGGCTTCCGGACTGGGTGGAGCTCCACGGAAGCCCCTTCCCGGTATCGCCCCACACCACCTCGGTGTCATCCCACGGGTGCTGCAGCACGTCGTTGGCAGCCCGAGCCGTGTCGAGCATGGAGTGGGTCCCCAGGTTCCCGATTCCCTGGTGGATGTAGAGCTTGCCATCGGGGCGGATGAGGATGAGCCCGTCGAAGCCGGAGCTTCCGCCCACGAAGGGAGCGAATCCGACTCCCACGCCGGTCACCTTGGAGCCGTTGGCGCGGCCGTTCCACTCCTTCTTCTCGTTCCAGCCGAACAGCTCCACGGCCCGGTCCACCGCCTCGTGCACGAAGGCGCTGGTGAGCTCGTTCTGGTTGGGGCCGAACCGGGCGCGGCCCTGGGGGGCGTTCAGCTTCATCATGGCCATCCGATCCACTCCCAGCTCCCTCGCCGCCCGGTCCAGGAGTGGCTCCACCATGGCCGAACCCTGAAGTCCACCTGGGGCCCGTTGGGCGGATCGGGGCGGAGTATTCGTGAAGACCGACGTGGCCCGGTGGCGCATGGCCTCGGGCTGATAGGCGAGGGAGAGGACGTTGCCGAACATCACCATGTCACCGGATCGTCCGAAGGGCCCGTTGTCCTGGATCATCAGGGAGTCCAGCGCCAGCACCTTCCCGTCGGAACGGAAGCCGATCTTGATCCAGCCCTGCAGCCCGGGGCGGGCGCGACCGAAGGCGGTTTCCTCGTCCCGGGTCACCCGGCGCATCACGGGGCGCCCCACCTTCTGCGAGAGGAGGGCGGGAATCATGTCCGAGAGCGATCCCCTGATCTTGCTCCCGAAGGCCCCACCGCAGAACTCGCTGATGACGACCACGTCCTCTTCGTCCATGTCCAGGTACCCGGCGAAGGCTCGGCGGGTCTGGGAGACGCTCTGAGTGGAGCAGTGGATGAAGACCCGACCGTTCCGCCAGTAGGCCATGGCGGACCGGGATTCGAGCGGGTGGTGGGTTTGCGATTGGTAGACCATGGCCTCCTCAATGACCAGGTCCGAGGCGGCGAAGGCGGCCTCAAGGTCCCCTACCGACCACTCATCGGTGACCGGCAGGTCGTCGGGGAAGGTATCGCTCTCGAAGCGGCTGATCTCGGCGGACGACCACTTGAGGGTGTCGACCTCGCCATCCTTCATGACGTTTCCGCCGTCTCGGCCGTTCGGACCACCTGGGCGGAGGCTCTCTACCGGGTCCAGGGCGAAGGGGAGTCGCTGAATGTCGAGCCGAAGGCGCTCCACCGCTTCGGCCGCCGTGGTCTCATCGACGGCAGCCACGGCCGCGATGGGCTGACCCTGATAGAGGGGTTCGTTCGCGAGGATGGGCTCCGTGGCACCAGAGATCGACGGGACGTCGTCGGGGGTGAGCACTCCCAGAACCCCCTCCATGTCCATGGCGGCACGAACGTCCAGGCTTCGTACACGTCCCCGGGGCACGGGACTCAGCAGGAGCTTTGCGAAGACCATTCCGTCCGCACGGAAATCCTCGGCGTATTTGGCCCGGCCGGTGATCTTGGCCAGGAGGTCCTTGGGAACGTGATCCGTCCCGATGAGACCGTTGTCAGACATCTTCTTTCACGCCTCCCCCCGGGGGCCTCCCGGGATCATCGTACGAGGGGTGTTCAGCCTATCGCGAATCGTAGGGCCCGGATCCAGTCCCTTTGGTTCGAAGGAGTCCCGAACCCTAGGCCTGGGGACGGCTGTATTCGGCGGCCCGCATGGCCGAGTCCAGGATCTTGTCGTAATCTGCGCACCGACAGAGGTTGCCGGAGAGGGCCTGAGCCATCTCCGCTCGGGTCGGATTGGGATTCACCTGAAGGGCACCCACCATGGTCATGATGAACCCGGGGGCGCAGAAAGCACACTGGAAGCCCGCCTCGTCGTAGACCGCCTGCTGCACCGGATGGAGATCTCCATCCGACGAAGCGAGGCCTTCGATGGTGGTGATTCTCCGATTCCGGACCTGGTGGGTCAGGACGGAGCAGGCGTAGTGCGGAACCCCGTCCACGAGGACGGAGCAGGCACCACACTCAGCCCGGTCACAGCCCAGCTTGGTGCCGGTCAGCCCCAGCTTGTATCGCAGCGTCATGGCCAGGGTCTCCTGGGGCAGCACATCGACCCTCCGGTCCTGACCATTCACGTTCAAGGTCAGGAGGCGCTCTACCGCGCCCGGAGCCCCCTGGGCCCGGGCGACGCCCGGGCCCCTGAAGAGGTAGCTCGCCGACGAGGCCGTGGCACCCGCAGCGATGACTCCCTTGATGAAGGTACGCCGCGAGACCGAGCGGTCTGCGGAGAGGATGTCCAGGATGCTCATGGGGCGGTGCTCCTCCCTGCGGGCCTGAAGGCGAGGCCGGTGCGGGTACGTGTAGATTCCAGCGACCGGGCATTCACAATCACTGACATCGAATTCAGTTGAGTTTACGGTCGGGGTCGCCCTCTCGTCAAACGTCCACGACTCAGAAAAGAGCGGAAGAATCCCTGAGGTCGCAGGAGCCCCTTCGATCGCTGGTTCACCTCGACGCAGCCACGGCCATGCCTTGAGCCCACACCCAGGTCGTAGCGGGCACCGCCGTGAATCGGCGGTCCAGGATTCCCAACAGTGGCCCTGTACTTATTCAGGAGCCTTCCAGAGGGGTTCCCCGCTCGAGGGGATGGGGCCGTCGGTCTCCCTCCACGGTCACGTCCTCCTTCCAGATGGGGGCCCGGGATTTGACCAGGTCGATGGCGTCCCGGGCCGCATGGAAGGCTTCGGGCCGGTGCCGAGCCCGGACGACCACCCAGACGCTGGGTTCGCCGGCGGCCACGCGTCCCCATCGGTGCACGATCCGACACGCGAGGACCCCCTCTCGCTCCTGGATCTCGCGTTCGATCTGCTGGATTCGCTTTTCGGCCATGGCCTCGTGGGCATCGTACTCCAGGGCGGCCAGCTCCTCTCCTCCGTCGTGGCGACGGACCGTGCCTCCGAACACCACCACCGCTCCGGCGTCGACTCCAGTGGTCTCCTCCAGGAGGGCGTTCAGGTCCAGGGGAGTTCGCGTGATCCGACGGGACATCGTCAGCCTCCGCTCACGGGGGGGAGGAGAGAGACCCGCGCCTCAGCCTCCAGCGGCGTCGAATCCTGGACGATCTCGGTCTCCACGGCCACGGCGACGTGATGCAGGTGGTCCTTCAGCTCAGGACACTCGTGGAGAAGGGCGGATCGGAGACTGGCCACCGTGGGTCGGTCCTCTTTCAGTTCGATGGTCCGGGTCCGGCTTCCCGTCAGGGAGGCCAGCGGACCGAAGAAGGTGAGGTGGATCGCCGTGGTCGTACCGGCGCGAGGTGGGGCGGACATGGTGATCTCCTCTCCAGAGGGGGCTACGGGGGTGGGCGAACCCGGTTCCTTCACCCTATCTTAAGTTCTCGACCCCGCACAAGGTCGAGGGTTCGGGTCCAGTGTGGTGATCCGGAGACTGGCCGACATTCGTGACCTGGCGCGTCCCCGACGCACCACACTCGACCCGGAAGAAGAGGGTGAGGTCATTCCCAGGAGGCATCGATGGCAGATCGGCAGGAGCTCACCTCGAGGGCAGGACGCTCGCGCGGCGGCTCCGGGGAAGGGGAGGCCTCCGGCTTGAGCGATCGTATGGGACGAGCCCTTGGGGATCTCCGGATCTCCGTGACCGATCGGTGCAACTTTCGCTGCGTCTACTGCATGCCGCGTGAGGTGTTCGGTTCCGACTTCAAGTTCCTCGGTCGAGACGAAGTCCTCACCTTCGAAGAGATCGAGCGGTTGGCGCGCGTCTTCGTGGGCCTGGGCGTTCGCAAGCTCCGGATCACCGGAGGCGAACCGCTCCTCCGCAAGGATCTGGAGGAGCTGGTGGCCATGCTCGCCTCCCTCGAGGGGGTGGAGGACCTGGCCCTCACAACCAACGCCTCGCTCCTTCCCACAAAGGCCGAGGCATTGGCCCGGGCGGGACTTCACCGGGTCACCGTGAGCCTGGACGCCCTGGACCCGGAGCGATTCCGGTCCATGGCCGACACCCGGGTGCCGGTGAGCACCGTGCTCAAGGGCATTGACGAGGCGCTGAAGGCCGGGTTGACCCCGGTCCGGGTGAACGCGGTGGTCAAGCGAGGCACGAACGAGGATCAGATCGTGCCCCTGGCTCGGCGGTTCCGGGGCACCGGGGTCACGGTCCGGTTCATCGAGTACATGGATGTCGGAACCTCCAACGGGTGGCGGCTCGACGAGGTGGTGCCGGCTCGGGAGATCCTGGATCGGCTCGAGGCCGAGTGGGCTCTGGAACCCCTCGATCCGCGGGTTCCAGGCGAAGTGGCTACCCGTTACGGATATTCGGATGGGGCCGGCGAGATCGGGGTGATCGCGTCGGTGACCCGACCCTTCTGTGAGGGTTGCACGCGCGCACGGATCACCGCCCGAGGCGAGTTCTTCACCTGCCTCTTCGGGAGCCGGGGTCACGATTTTCGGGCCCAGCTCAGGGGCGGTGCCTCCGACGGCGAGCTCACGGAGACCGTGAGGAGAATCTGGGCCGGACGACGAGATCGTTATTCGGAACTTCGCACGGAGGCGAATCGGGGCCGGCGGGGAGAGGAGGAGTCGACCCCCGCGCCGCCCCGGGTGGAGATGTTCCAGATCGGCGGCTGAGGGGGCGACCATCCGGAGGAAGCGGTGCGGGAGATCCTGAAAGAGCTGGAGGCGTGGAGTGGAGCCGGGAACGACCTGGCCCTGGCCACGGTGGTGCGCACGGTGGGCTCCTCTCCTCGACCGGTCGGTTCGAAGATGCTCATGTCGGCTCGGGGAGATCTGGCGGGTTCGGTGAGTGGGGGGTGCGTGGAGGGTGCCGTCCTGGAGGTGGCCGAGCAGGTCATGGAGACGGGACGGCCCCGGCACCTCCGCTTCGGGGTCGCCGATGAGGAGGCCTGGGCGGTGGGGCTGTCCTGCGGTGGAACGATCCAGGTGTTCCTGGAACGAGTGGGGTCGGCTGGACTCGACACGGGACCGTCCGTTCACGATCTGGCCGGGCTGGCCGCGGCTGGAGCCAGGGGCGTGGTCGTGACCCGGGTCGGCCTCGCCGAGGACCAGGGAGGGACCGCCGAGTCCGTGGCTGGTGACCCGAACGGGGGCGCACGCCTCCACATCGATTCCGAGGGCTCGGTCCAGGGTTCCCTGGGAAGCGTGTCGCTGGATGCCGCCGCCCGAAGGGAGGCCTCGAGACGACAGCAGACCGCGGGGAAGGGGGGGGGTTCGGGGCTGAGCGAGGTGGAGGGCGTACAGCTCTTCTTCGAGATCCTGGCTCCTCGACCCCGCCTCGTCATCGTGGGTGCGGTCCATATCGCCATCTCCCTGGCCCGGCTGGCTCGTGAGATGGACTTCTCGGTGACGGTGGTGGATGCCCGGGACCGCTTCGCAACACGAGAGCGCTTCCCGGATGTGGAGGAGCTGCTGGTCGGTTGGCCCGGTGAGGTGATGGAGGAGCTGGAGTTGGACGACGCGAGTCACGTCGTGGTGATCACCCACGACCCGAAGCTGGACAACCCGGCGCTCAGGGTAGCGCTGTCGCGCCCCGTTCCCTACGTGGGTGCGCTGGGATCCCGGCGGACCCACGAGCGCCGGCTGGGGGCTCTGCGGAGCGATGGAGTGGGCGAGGCGGAGTTGGCCCGGATCCACGCGCCCATCGGGCTGGACATCGGAGCCCGCACCCCAGCAGAGATCGCGCTGGCCACCATGGCTCAGATCGTGGCGGTTCGCCGGGGAGCCTCGACCTCGTGAGGTTTGGCCCGGTTCCCCTCCACCAGGCCGAGGGACGAGTTCTCGCCCACAACGTGATGGCCCCCGACGGTCGCCGGCTCCTTCGGAAGGGCCGGCGCCTGGACGAGGACGCCCTGGCCACGATTCGAACCACCGGGATGTCGGAGGTCTGGGTAGCCCAGCTCGAGGCCGGAGACGTCCACGAGGACGAGGCGGCTGCCGCCATCGCCGGGCTTCTGGGTGGCCCGGGCCTCGACGTTTCGCCGCCGCACCAGGCCCGGGTCAATCTCACGGCGGCCCAGTCCGGGGTCGTCCGGGTTCGGATCGAAGCACTTCTCGCCCTCAACCGCATTGCCGGCGTCACGGTGGCCACTCCTCCACCGGATCGCTGGGTGGAGAAGGGGGCCAGGGCGGCGACGGTGAAGATCCTCCCCTATGCCCTTCCCGCCGCAGCAATGGAGGCCGCGGTTGCGGCGGCCCGAGGGGGCGCCGTGGTCCGTGTCGATCCTCTCCTCCGGGAGGAGGTCGCACTCATCCTGGTGGGGGCTCCCATCGCCGAGAGTCCCCGACTACAGTCCATGCTCGAGGCGATTCGCCAGAGGGTGGCCCGGTACGAAGCCAGTGTGAGGTGGGTGGACCGGGTTCCTCCCCGACCCCGGGGCATCGGTCAGGTGCTCACGGCCCGCCTCGCAGAGGGAGCGAAGGTGGTGGTGGTGGCCGGCGAGACCGCGATCATGGATCCCGATGACATCATTCCAAGGGGACTTCGGGAGGGAGGCGTCCAGGTGGAGCGATACGGCGTCCCCGTGGATCCAGGACATCTGCTCCTCCTGGGATATGGGGGCGAGGTCCCCATTCTCGGGGCCCCCGGCTGCATCCAGGGAAGCCTGCCCGACGCCGTGGATCTTCTGTTGCCTCGCCTTCTGGTCGGCGAGCGGCTGACCTCCTCCGACCTGGTGGCCCTGGGGGCGGGGGGCCTTCTGGCTTCCCCCCGTCGGCGATGATCTCGGGGGTGATCCTGGCCGCAGGCGGGTCCTCTCGGATGGGCCGGCCGAAGCAACTCCTGCCCCTGGCGGGGCGGCCTCTCCTTCAACATGTGGTGGATCGGGCCTCGGGGTCGGAGCTGGATGAAGTGCTTCTGGTCCTGGGTGCCCAGGCCCGAACGGTGCGGGAGGGGCTGGAGATTCCGGACAGGGTCCGGGTGTTGGAGCACCGGGAATGGCGAGAGGGCCAGAGCTCCTCGCTGCGGGCCGCCCTGGACATCGCCCATCCCACGAGCCGGGGCGCCCTCATCCTCCTCGGCGACGAACCTCTGGTGCCGCTGGAGGGGATCCAGCTTGTGCTGGACGCGTTCCGGACGGGGGAGTGGGTGGCGGTTCGCGCCTCCTACGCCGGTGAACCGGGTCATCCGGTCCTCCTGGGACGGGAGCTCTGGCCACTCCTTCAGGCGCTGGAGGGTGACCGGGGGGCCGGGCCCCTCCTGAAGGCCCTGGGTCCAGCCGTGGGCAAAGTCGAGATGGGGGAGCCTCGACCCGTGGACGTGGATACCTCCCAGGACTACGAGCGCCTCCGAGCAGAGGGCGAAGGACTCAATAGTTCGCCCGCAGGGCCCGGCCTCGACCCGGTCCCGGAGTAGGCCCGGCTCGATCCCAGGCTCGTTGTCCACGGATCCAGACGCCATCCATGCCCTCGGCCAGGAGGTGGGGGGCGTCGAAGCGCGCCCGGTCCCGCAGCGAGCCGGGCTCGAAGACCGCGAGGTCCGCCGCCCACCTGGACCGGAGCACACCCCGGGGGACCTCCACCCGTTCAGGGTCGTCCAGACCGATGATGGATGCGGTCAGCCCGGTCATCTTTCGAATCACCTCCTCCAGAGGCAGCAGCTGGGATTCCACCGCGTAGGCCCGGATGACCAGGGGAAACGACCCGTATCCCCGAGGGTGGGCCATGGTGGGGCTACCATCGGAGGAGACTACGATGTGGGGATCTCGCAGGAAGGTCGTCATGACGCGTTCATCCATGACGAAGTAGGCGGCCCGCGCCCCACCGGGTCCGAGTTCGATCAGGATCTCCTCGAAGGGGCGTCCGCTCGCCTCGGACACCTCGGCCAGGGTGTGGCCGGCCAGAGGCCCGAAACCGTTCAGCTCCCCGGCCCCGAAGAGGGTGGCCTCGGGACCGTTGCGACCCTCGACCCGGGTCCGGAGATGATCGGCCAGCTCTCCGCGTCGCTGTCTCAAGACCGCTGCATAATCGTTGGGCGGTCGGGCCCAGTCGGGGAAGAGGATGGCGATCCCGGTGAAGCTCGCCGTGTAGGGGTATACGTCGCCTGTGACCCGAAGGCCTTCCTGTCGGGCCTGGTTCATGGCCTCGAGGATGCGCTGGGCCTGAGTGGTGTCGCTGCCGAGAACGATCTTCAGGTGTGAGGCGTGGACATGGGCCCCGGAACGGCGGCCCTGTTCCAGGAGCTCCTCCACCGACGCCTCCACCTGATCCTCATCCTCGTTCCGCATGTGGCTCATGACGACCCCGCCCCGCTGGGCCACCGGCTCCGCGATGGCCGCCAGTTCGTCCAGGTCGGCCTGCACCCCGGGGTCGTACTCCAGCCCGGTGGAGATGCCGAAGGCTCCCGAGTCCATCCCCAGCGCCACCAACTCCGCCATGGCCTGGGATCCCTGAGGGGATGGCGGGTCGTATTCCACTCCTGATTCCCGCCGCAGCGCGTTGTGGCCCAGGAGATAGGCCACGTTCACCGAAGGGCGAGCCTCGTCGACCATGTCCAGGTGATCGGCCAGGCCCTGGGCCGCCGGCCCTCCACCGTCCTGGCCCAGGAGGATCGTCGTCACCCCCATGGCCAGGAAGTTCGAGAATTGCGGGTTGTCGAGGGGAGCTCCGTGGGCGTGGGCGTCGATGAATCCTGGTGTCACCACCTTCCCGGTGGCGTCGTATCGGTCCTGAATTTCGAGGGTGTCCGGATCCACGATCCCGATGTATGCGATCCGCTCCCCCTGGATGAGGAGGTCCGCTCGTCGAGCCGGACGACCGGTCCCATCGATGACGTCTCCTCCCAGGATCGCCCAGTCGTAGGGCCCCGTAGCCGGTGCAGTTTGAGTGGGCAGCGGCGGTGGGTCGGTAAGGTGACCTCCAGCCACAGCGGTGTCGGCGGTGGCCTCGGGCCCGGGATCCGGTGATGGCGACGGGGCGGGATCACATCCGGTGGGGACCAGCGCGAAAGCCAGGAGAAGGTGGGGGAGGAGAGTTCGAACCATGTCGTTTCGCTCGCGGGGATCGATGGGTGGGCGGTGGGTCGGCGCGCCAGGTGGAGTCAGCAGAAAGGTGGCGGGCACCGCTGGGACTGAAAAGGGGCGTTGCGTCAGCCCGACGCACGGAGCGAGAGTATCCGGGTGGGGTGGAACGTCGACGACGAAGGGGTCGCTGCGGGATGTAACTCAGCGACGACCCAGCTCCGCAAGCCCCGCGCTGTCTGTGGATTGGGTCGGCAGCAAGGGCCGCCGGGAGTGAGGTCTGATCGGCCTCGCTCTCGCGGCGGCTGTGGATGCCCACCTATGATCGGGCGGGCACTGCGGAGGCGCTGGGGTCAGGTGTTCCCGACCGGGGCGCCGCCTTCTTCTCCAACAGAATTCGAGAGGCGAGTATGGGACTGTGGTTTGCCGCCATTCTGACCGTCCTCTACGGAGTGGCTTCTCCCCTGGGGGATCGGGTCCGAGCCGCCTCGGGATGGGCCGCTATGGAGCTGGCTGCCGCCGGGAAAATCGAGGGGGCGAGTGGAGGGGAAGTCTCCCGGATCCAGTGGTCCATGACCCGCGGCTGGCCCTCCCTCCTATGGGGCGACCTCTGGCTCCTTCCCCTCCTGGCCGGGATCATCGGGCTGTTTCACATCTGGTGGCTCGCCGCGGTCCTCCCTGCGGCGGCCTTTGGCCTCCGGTTCATCCTCCACCGCCTGGGTGCCTTTCCCCGCACCCTGGGATGGTACCTCTCCCTCTTTCGAGGTCGACTTCTGAGGGAGGCCGATCGGCTCGAGGAGAAGGGTGCGGACGACGAGGCGGCCCGACTCACCCGCCTCGCTCGGGGACTCTCCGATCTGGAGGCGGCCCACTCCTCCGCTCCCCTCACCATTCGGAGTTGAAGGGGGCCATCCTCGGATGGAGCCCATGTGGGGACGTCTTTGACGCACGAACGGCCCCCAGGTTCAAATGAACCTGGGGGCCGCAGTGGTTGAGGCACCTTGGAAGGTCGTTGAAGAACTGGCGCTCCCAACGGTGGCGCCGGGAGGGATCAGTCCTCGCTACCTTCCGAAGCCGGAATCGCCTGGACCTCGAGGGAGATGTCGATCTTGTCGCCCACGAGTACACCGCCCGTCTCCAGGGCCTGGTTCCAGGTGAGCCCGAAATCCTTCCGGCTCACCTCAGTGCCGGCCTTGAAACCCACCCGGGGGTTGCCCCACGGGTCCTGGCCACGACCCAGTTCCTCGCCCTCGAGGGTGACCGCCCGGGTCTCGCCTCGGATGGTCAGCTTCCCGTGGACCTTGAAGTCCTCGGGAGACCCTTCGACGGAGGTGCTCTCAAAGGTGATGGCGGGGTGATTCTCCACATCGAGGAAATCCTCGCTGCGAAGATGGCCGTCCCGGTCAGCGCTCCCCGTGCCGATGCTGGAGGCGTCGATGGAGACCGCCACGCTGGACTTGGAAAAATCGTTCTCGTCCAGATGGATCGTTCCCTCCAGGTCGGTGAAGGACCCCTTCACCGTGGAGATCATCATGTGGCGAACTCCGAAACCGATTTCGGAGTGGACGGGGTCCAGCGTCCAGGTCTGCGTTCCCTCGGTGGACTCGGCGGACACATTACTCATCTCTGGCTCCTCATGTTCGTGATGTTCGTGGTTTCATCAATCTGGGTCAGGCCTCCGGAGGCAAGCCACGACTCATCGCAGCAGGATCAAAAGCCATGGTGCCCGCCCAGAAGAATAACGTAGTAGGCTTTCGAGTTTAGAAAGCTTACACGTAAAGTATTAATTCAGACGACCCAGTCAAGGGGCGGGGGACGGTAGACCTCCCAGCTTCAGCGCGCGTGTGCGGGGATTCGAAACTCCAGGTCGTCACCAGGATTCACCGTCACCGGGTCCGAGATGAATCCTCCACCGGCCAGGAAGTCCACTTCGATTCTGAGCGTGCGAGCGCTCCAATCCAGATCGAAGGAACGGGACTGGTTTCCACCCACCGAGCCGAGACGACGCCGGTCTCCGTTCCAGTGAAGGTAGATCCGTGCTTCGTTGAAACTCTGGTTGTTGATCTGAAGGGAGAACTCGTCGTCGCGGATGTCGCCGCGGTCCCAGACACTCCCGTCGTTTCCATTCAGTACGCCCGCGCAGCCGGCAAGGAGCAGAGTCCCCACCAGGGCGAAGAGGATGGGACCCATCCCCCGGGCCTTCGCTCGATCTTTCATGAACACCTCCTGTTCCATCTGCGTACCACTGGAAGCCGAGTCGGGTCCATCGAGGGTGTGGCTCACCGGTGTCACTTCGGGGTGTAAGAGAATGATGGGTCCGAAGACGCGGGCCCAAGGACAGAGTGGGAAGGAGGCCCAGTCGATGAAGCGATTCTTCTGGATCATGGCGGCCGTGGTCGTCGGGGTGGCCGGAGTGCTCGGGGCGGTCTCGGTGATGGGGGAGATGGCGGAGAGCGCGACCCGGGCCGAAGCGGAAGAACTCAGGGACGAAGTCCGTGAGGTCCGAAGTGAGTTGGAGCTGTGTCTCGATGAACTCGATGAAAAGGAGTGGGCCTTCCGCTCACATGAACGCTCCACCCAGGCGCTCCGTGACAGAGTCGAGTCCTTTGAGACCATGGACGAGCGAGGAGTGCCGTCCGAGCGCTACGACGAGTATCTTGAGACCTTCGACCGCTACAACGAGGCGCTCCCCGAATGGGAGCGCCTCGGGGCCGAACTCGAGGAGCTTTCGCGGAGTTGCCGCCTCCTGGCGGAAGAACACAATCTGCGAGCGGATTCCCTGGCCGCGTTCCTCGTGCAAGAGGGCCTGTGGGACGAATCCTGGCGGGGCGGTCCACCCCCGACCGACGAGGAGAGCAGACCCTCGGAGGGGGAGGAGCTGGACGTGCCCGACGAGCTGGATGACCCGGTGACGCCGGGGCCGGGGCCGGAGACGGAGGAGTCCGGCGGGTCCTCCGAGGGGACGACTCGGTGAATCCGCCCGCGGTGAAGTGCGCGGTGGGGACAAGGCCGGTCCGGCCCCCCACGATGACGGGGATCCTGGCGCTGGTATTGATGGTCGCCCCGGGCTGCTCTCCCGACCCCTCCGATCCGGCACCTCTGGCGGAGTCGGATCCGGCCGCGCTGACCCAGCTGATCCAGGACGCCCGGATGGTGGAGTTGACCCACCCCCTGAGTGAGGAAACCCTGGTCTGGCCGACCTCCCGGCCCTTCGAATTCGAGGTCACCTTCGATGGGATGACCGACGAGGGCTTCTACTACCTGTCGCGCGATTTCTCGGGTCCGGAGCACGGTGGGACCCACCTGGATGCGCCCACCCACTTCTACGAAGGCCGGTGGACGACCGATCAGATCCCCCTGGACCGGCTCGTGGGGCCTGGCGTGATGGTGGATGTCTCCGCTCAGGCCGACTCCGATCCCAACTATCAGGTCTCCGTCGACGACCTCCTGGAGTGGGAGGAGGTCCATGGTCGGATCCCGGCGGGCGCGATCGTACTCCTGAACACGGGTCGGAGCCAGTTCTGGGGGGATGCCCGGGCGTACATGGGCACCGAGGTCCGAGGTGAGGAAGGGCTTGCGCGCCTTCAGTTTCCGGGGCTGCATCCCGAGGGCGCCCGCTGGCTCGCCAGGGAGCGAGACATCGTGGCTGTGGGTCTGGATACACCGAGCCTCGACCATGGACCCTCCACGACCTTCGAGA
>SKKH01000119.1 GCA_007121555.1 Gemmatimonadota bacterium
CCCCCCTCCCCTCCCACCCCCTCCAGCGCCACCACGCCGGGAAAGGTCCACCGGGCAGTGGCCCCTGCGACGGGGGAGCCGCCGAAGGGCCTCCCGAGGGTATCCGGGGCCAAGAAGGCGAGGGACTCGGCCACTCCTGCGCCTTCGAAACGAAGGGCCACCTGAGCCCGGTGGACATCCACATCATCGGAGACCGGTGCCTCGACCTCCAACGCCTCGCCCCCGACCACCTGGGCCGGGGCCATCATGGTTTCGACTTCGGGCGGACGGGTGTCCCTGAGCACCCAGGCTCGAAGCGCAGGAGAGAGGTTCCCGGCCCGATCCACGACCCGGGCATCGTAGCGAAAGTATCCGCTGAGGGCCCCCGGGACCGTCCGGCTCAGATCATCCGGCGACAGTTCGCAGGTCCCTCCTCCAGGGAACAGACAGCCCTCGACTCCATCCACGCCCGGGGCGATTCGCCGAAGTGAACTCCGGACCGGTCGGGCCGAGAAGCCCGAGACCTCGTCCTCGATGCGGAGCATCCACTCTGCGTCGCTGGGAGGATTCACGGCCCAATTCACTACCGACGCCGGCGCGAGCCGGAGCTGGGGAGAGGACAGGTCGATTCCGAAGACGGCCCCGAGTTCGGAGGATTCCGGATTCCCCGATGACGGGGTGAGGGGCACCAGGCTACGGTTGCCCAGGGCGTCCCGCAGCACCCCCACGGCCCGATAGGCCGAGTTCAGGGACGAGGCGGCAAGGTCCCCACCCCGAACGATCTCGGGAAGCTCGGCCAGCTCCTCATCGGTGAGCTCGGCCGCGCCGGCATGGAAGCTGACGCGCTCCCCGCCCACGCCCCCGTCCTCTCCACCCTCGAAGGCAGCGGAGAATGAAAACGCCTCCCCGATCCAGTTCCCCAGGCAGCAGGAACGGGCCTCCCCCTGGTCAGGCAGAAGGAAGGTGCCGCCAGAGGGCGCCACATTGTCCACTCGGACCGAGCCCTCCAGAGTGACCGGGAGGTGGGAGACCGCCTCTCCATCCGCATACCACGCCGCCCCCACCCGAAATTCGTCCAGGGCGTCCAGGGGGGTCTGGTACTGCACGAGATTCGAGTCGGCAGGTTCACCCCGATCCGGAAAGCTCAGATGGAGGGGGGCCTCGTCCCGCCCCACGGTGACCCGACGAACCGGCCCTCCTCCCACCCGTCGCAGCTCCACCGAAGCGGAGGTGACGGCGCGGTTCGGCGAGTACACAACCGGGATGAGGGCGATGGCCAACTCTCCGCCGATCCACTCCTCCCCCCCTCGTCCCGCTACGGGACCCCGCTCCGGGCTCAGTTGAGCCACGAAGGTGTCCCGGTTGGCCAGACGCACCGGGATGGTGGACGTCCACACCGCCTCTCCACCTTCCCGGGTGGACAGCCGAGCCCGGAGGACTCGATCCCCGTTGAAGAACCGGACCTCACCCGTGGAGGGGTTGTGGTCATCGGTCGGCAGTGAAAAGGTCAGCGCGAGAGAGGCGGGCGCCGGCTCTCCTTCCCCGGCGGACCCATCGGTGCTCCGGAACTCCACCTCGACCCCGGAGGTCGGGAGCGGAGCGCCGTCCGGGCCGAAGCTCTGCTGACCGACCACGTGATCATCCAGGAGGAGCTGGACCGACTCGGGGGTGTCTTCACCCCGGTCGACGGTGACTTCCACCTGAATCCGGCCGCGAAGGGCCGAAGGATCGGCCAGCTCGGTGCCCCCGCCGGGGATTTCTCTCCGCAGCGAGGAAATGGCCAGAGACGCGGTCAGCTCGGGCTGTCCGTCGAAATCCACGTTGACGGTCTCACCCGCCCCCACCGCAACCTGTTTCTCCGCCACGGAAAAGGACACGTTGGCGGGAAAGCCCGAGATCCGCACCTCGTAACTGCCGCGGCGAAGTCCGGGAAAGGAGTAGCGTCCTTCTGAATCGGTGGTGGCGAGGGCGGTGTCGGGGCCGGTCAGACGGACCGTGACGCCCCCGAGGGGCCGCTGCCTCGAGATCACCTGACCCCGCACCGTCGAGGTGCGGATGAAGCTTCCCACGAAGTCGACGGTGACGCTTCGCTGCCCTGAAGCCCGAGCGATCACCGCGGTCCGGGAGGTCGAGGGGAAGGACGCGTCGGAAGGCTGCCCCCGGATCGAGACCACGTAGGCCCCAGCCGGCACCTGATCGAAGGCGAAGCGTCCGCTCTCATCGGTCACGGTCTCCCGACCCACCTCACCGGTCAATTCCACCGCGACGCCGGCCTGTCCCAACCCTTCGATCATGACGATGCCCCGAATCTCCCCGGGGGTCGAGGGAGAGGTTCCGTCCTCACATCCGACCAGCCCGAGAAGAAGAAGCGGGAGCAGGACCCCGAGGATCCGCACGGGTCGGCAGAATCCCGCGAACGGATGCACCGAGTGGGGGCTGGAGCTCGACATGGGACGAGGGCGCACGCAGATCCTGCTCAAATGGGGGACGGGGGCCGCACTAGTGTGGTGAAGGAGATGAGCAAGATAGGTGCCACCTGAAGCGCTCGGCCGCCTCGGCCCGGCGGTCCCCCCGACCCACCGCCCCCGGAGGCGCGGCTCGCAGTCTGATCGGCCCCGACCTCAGATTTCTGACTCAGCTTCCGGTTTCTTCCAGAACCTCGTGATGGTGCTGGGCCCGTGCCACGAGATCCGATGAGCCGATGAACAGGGGCGTGCGCTGATGAAGTCCGTCAGGCTCGATGTCCAGGATCCGCCTCCGGCCGTCCGTGGCGGCCCCTCCGGCCTGCTCTGCGATGAAGGCCAGCGGCGAGGATTCGTAGAGCAGGCGGAGCTTTCCGTCCGGGGTGGCTTCGTCACCTGGGTACATGAAGATGCCACCCCGGAGCAGGGTGCGGTGAAAGTCCGCCACCAACGACCCGATATACCGCGAGGACATACTCCCCCGGGTTTCGTCTCCGACCTTCAGCTCATCGAGGAAGCGCTGCATCCCCGGCTCCCAGCGAGAGTAGTAGGCCTCATTCACGGAGTAATAGCGCGTCGACGCCTCGGGAATCCGGATGTTTTCGTGACTGAGGATGAACTCGCCGATAGATGGATCCAGGGTGAAGCCGTGAACTCCCTGTCCCGTCGTATAGACGAGCATCGTGGACGATCCATAGACCACGTACCCGGCGGCGAGCTGGCGTGCGCCGGGCTGAAGGCAGTCCTCCAGACTGCCCCGTTCGGCGGCCGAAACCTTCCTCTGGAGGGAGAAGATCGTCCCGATGGAGACGTTCACATCGATGTTCGACGACCCGTCGAGGGGATCGAAGAGGAGCACGTAGTCTCCCGCCGGGAATTTCTCGGGGATCGGAATGATGTCTTCGACTTCTTCGGAGACCATGCAACACAGGTGACCCGTGTGGTCCATGGCCCGATAGATCACGTCCTGGGCGAAGACGTCCAGCTTCTGCACGGGTTCACCCTGGACGTTCCGATGCCCGACCCGGCCCAGGATATCCACGAGTCCCGCCATGTTGACCTGACGGGATATGACCTTGGCCGCCAGCGCAATGTCGGTCAGAACGTTGCTGAAGGCTCCTGAGGCATCGGCGTGCTTGCGCTCCTCGTCGATGATGTGGCGATCGATCGTGACGATATGGGTGTCAGTCATGGAATCGGTGGTGTGGAAGGGACGGCGGCATGCGGACGTTCGGAAGACAGTTCCCGAAGGCTAATAGTAGTGTAGTCAGTCAGCGATTCCCCCGCACCTCGACGCTCCCGTCGGCATGGATGCGAACCCTGAGATCCCCGTCCCGGTCCGTACGATAGCTCCGGATCCCCCGATCCTCGAGGCGCTGCATCACCTCCCCGTGGGGGTGACCGTACCGGTTCCCCTCCCCCACCGGGATGACGGCCACCTCGGGGCGGGCGTGGTCCAGGAGGGGCGCCCCCGTGGAGGTTCGACTCCCATGATGGCCCACCTTCAAGACCGAGAGGTCCCGGGGAAGGTCCGAGAGGATGTCCTCCTCGATCCAGTGGTATGCGTCTCCGGTCAGGAGAAGGCTGCCCTTTCCGTATCGTACCAGCAGAACGAGGGAGAGGTCGTTCCAGTCGGAGAGATCCGGATCGGCCGCAGTCGCCGGATCGGGATGCAGGACGTGGACGGAGACTCCATCGGCTGTGAGAACCTCCCCCGTCCGCACCGACCACCACGAGACCCCTTCCCTCCTGGCCACATCCAGGGTCTCTCTCCAGATCGCCGACGGTACGGGGCGCGAGGGGTCCATCACGCCCCTCACCCTCAGTTCCTGAAGGACCGCCGGAGCCCCACCCACGTGATCCAGATGAGGATGGGAGAGGACCAGGGCCTCCACGGTCCGCACCCCATGGCGTCGGAGATAGGGCACCATGCGACGAGCTCCGGCATCGAAGTAGTCGCTCCGGGGACCGGCATCCACCACGAGCCAGCGGCCCGAAGGGAGTCGGAGCGCCGCCCCGTCTCCCTGGCCCACATCCAGAAGATGGAGCTCCAGAACGCGAGGACCGGGAAAGAGGGGGAGGAGGAGTAGGACGATGAGGACGACGCCCCCCGCCGACCCCCACCGTGCAGGGGCCCGGATCCGACCCGGGCGGATCCACCGAAGCGCGAAGAGCCACAACATTCCGGCCGTTCCACCTCCCAGAAGCGCCGGCCGGGACACCCAGATTGATGCCCCTGGTTGTTCCGCACTCCACACCACCCCCACCTCCACCGCAGCGAGCAGGACCCCCACCCCCCCGGCCAGGAACCGGTCCGGGCCGTCGACCGGTACCAGGCTCAGAACGAGCGACGCACCGACCCCGGGGATCGCGGCGGCCACCACCGGAGCGATGGCCAGCGTCGCGGGGATCCCGACCAACGAGATCCGGTCGAAATGCCACGCCAGGAGAGGAAGGGTCGGGAGCGTGGCCGCCGTTCCGGCCACCAGTCCGTCGGCGCTCCCCCGCAGGAGTCCTTCCCCCGGCCCTCTGGACTTGCGGCCCCGAACCAGGGGACGGCCCCGCCAGACCCTCCACCCCCGATCCACCAGATCCCCGAGAGGACGTCGCAGGAGGATGATCCCCCCCGTGCCGGCGAAGGAGAGCTGGAACCCCACGGATGCCAGGAGAGCAGGGTCCACCAGGAGGAGGATCAGGAGGGCCGACGAGAGGGCTCCCACCGGAACGACCGGATGCCCCCGAACCCTCGACGCCACCAGAAGGGTGAGCAGGAGCGCGGCCCGAACCGCGGCGTCGGGACTCCCGATCCCGAGCACATAGCCCCAGGATCCCACCGCCGCTCCGGTGGCGGCCCTCCTGGGCCCCAGTCCACTCCATCGCAGCAGCCCCAGGAGGAGGCCCGCCACGACCCCTACGTGGAACCCGGAGATGGCGAGGAGGTGCGCCGTTCCAGAGAGTGCGAACGCCTCCCTGAGCTCTGGATCCAGATGCTCCCGGCGAGCCAGCACCAGGGCCTCCACCATGGGAGCTCGTTCGCCCCAGAGCTCCGCGATCCCCTCTTGAATCGCGCCGCGCAGGCCCAGGAGGCGCCCCTGGGGGCCGCCCCCGGCGGTCGTCTCGAACTGGGAGAGCACTCGAAGTCGCCCGGCCCATTCGGCTCTGCCTCCCGGGGGGTGCCCCCGGGCCTCCCATCGCACTCGCACTCGAATCCTTTCGCCTGCCGATGGAGAAGGCCCAGTGCCCGGGATGAGCAGGCGAACCGTCCGGCGGCATCCCCCCGGCAGACCGGCTTCGGGACGAAAGGGTGTCGTTCGCCCCGGCGCGAAGCGGCTCACGCTCCGTCCCTCCACCACCCCCTCCCAGCCATCGGGAATCCAGAGGCGGCAGTCTCGCTCCTGAGCCGAGAGGGCCCCGGCTCCGGCCGCGATCCCCGCCAGGGCGGAGACCATGAGACCTCCGAGCCACCAGGGGCGGGAGGATAGCAGGATGAGCGGAAGAGGGAGGAGAAGTGCGAAGAGCGTCAGGAGGGGAGGGACGCCCGAGAGGGAGAGGGCGACGCCGGCCGCATGGGCCAGGGCCAGCCCGGCGACGGGGGGAAGGCGAGGGGTCAGAGGCCTCCTCCCTTCCCCGGACCCGGGGAGCGGTTCATGAAGAGGTCAGCGGGTCTCCCTGTCGATGGGGTCAGACTGGAACAGATCGCGCTGGGCCCGGTCCACCCTTTGCCGCTCGGCCCGGTCCTCCTCCTCCAGCCGCTCCCGGAGGAAGCGCCGAACCCGGAGATCCGCGTGCAGACCCGCCAGGAGCATCACCAGCATCCCGAGGATCAGGGACCCGAAAGCGACGAAGGTGATGGGCACCCGATAGAAGGTGCGAAACCCGAGGTTCAGGGTCACGAACTCGCCTCCATTCCATCGGGCGAACAACATCACCAGAGCGAGGACCGCCAGGACGCCTGCAGCCCCGGCGATCCGGCTCAAACCGGCCCCGCCACCGCGACCGAGTTCAGGAGGGAGCCGGTGAAGGTGGCCCCGGTGGTCCCGGTGAGTTCCACCCTGGCGAACTCCCCGATGCGGCGATCCTCGGCGGGAAAGGCCACCACCTTGTTCCGACGGGTGCGTCCCAGGAGGTGCCCCGGGTCCCGGGCCTCCTTCTCGATGAGTACCGATTCGATCCGACCCACCTCGCTCCGGTTGATCTCGGCCTGGATCCCCCGGGCCACCCGGATGAGTTCCTCGAGTCGGGCCTGTGCGACCTCATCGTCGATGAACTGATCTTCCGGAAAACGGGTCGCCGGGGTCCCGTCCCGGAGCGAGTACTTGTAGGTGAACGCATCGTCGAAGCGCACCGTGCGCATGAGCTCCAGCGTGTCCTGGAACTCGGCTTCGGTTTCTCCGGGGAAGGCCACGATGATGTCCGTCGAGAGCGAGATGTCGGGGATGGCGGATCGGACCATCTCCACCTTCTCGAGGAACGACTCCACCGTGTAACGCCGCACCATTCGCTTGAGCGTGCGATCGTTGCCGGCCTGGGCCGGAAGGTGGAGCTGCTCGCAGATCGCCTCCTCGGTCGCCATGACCTCGACCAGGTCGGGGGTCACATCGTTGGGGTGGGGCGAGGTGAAGCGGACTCGCTCAATCCCGTCGATCCGGCCCACCGCCCTGAGAAGGTCGGAAAAGCTCCAGTCCCCGTGACAATACGAGTTGACCGTCTGGCCCAGGAGGGTGACCTCGGGACGTCCGCTCTCGGCCAGCCCCCGGATCTCGCTCAGGATCTCCTCGGGACTCCGGTTCTTCTCCGGCCCCCGGACGTAGGGCACGATGCAGTAGGTACAGCGGTGGTCACATCCCCTCTGGATGGGAATCCACGCGGACACCCCGGATGTCCTTCGCTGTTCGAGCCCCTCGTAGTTCTCGCCTTCGTCCAGGTCCAACACCGCCAGCTGGATCCGATCCTTCCCCCGTCGGGAGCTCACGGAACGGGCGAAGATGCCGGAGCCGGCGGGACGCTTCTCTGCGGGCGCCGGAGCTCCTTCCCCGGAGCCGGCATCGTCGGCGTTCTCCGGCATCTCCCCGGTCTCGATCCGCCGAAGCTGCTCCGGTAACGTGCG